>JBEIQS010000240.1:0-8206 GCA_040376425.1 Alphaproteobacteria bacterium
ATCCGCCCCTATAACTCCTCTCCCCTTCCGCAGCGGCGCCCCATCCAATGCGCGAGCCACGCGTCCACCTGATCGCCGCGCCTCCAGCTTCCGCCCGAAACATCGCGCCCGTCCGTGATACTTTTTTTCAGTGTATCACAATAAGCAGGGTTGGCCCTATGTCTCAGGTCCAGGATCTCGTTGAGCATGTCCAGGGCCGCCAGCTCGCAGGCGGGCTCTGTGCAGCCGGTGGGGTCCAGGGCCTGACCTTTGGCCATGCTCTCCCGCCACCAGCTTCGCCAGTACAGACTCTCCACATCCGGGGTCCAGGTCATCTGACGCAGCAGCACCAGCGGCTCCGCCGCCTCCGCAGGCGACCGCCCGACGCGACTGCGTGAAGCCGCCTGGATGAGGTGGAAGCTACACTCCCGGGCAAAGCCGGTCTGGAGGCAGCCCTGCATGGCGTCCTCTGGCTGCTGGGCCCGCCACAGCCGCTCGGCGGTTTGGAAGGCACACTCGTTCTTCCATAGCCCCTCCGGAAATACCGAGCAATCCTCCATCATTTTCCGGTCAAACAGCCCGCCAACCGTGGCCAGACAATCGCCCCGACTGTGGAGCTCCCGCACCCCTAAACAGAGGGCCTGCGCCCCCTCGAAGTCGGGCGCCTTCAAGGCCGCAGAATATCGCTGCGCGTCCGAGGCACCGCAGGAAATCAGAAGAAGTAACAGGTCAATTTTCAACTTCGCAGGAACCGGGTGCCATGCCACAGCTTCCGCAGGTCATCTCACCACCTTCGTAGGCACCGCCACCGTCTCGGCTACCGCCGGAGCGCCCGATGGACACCGTGGACAGCAGACGCACCAGCTTTCCCTGGCCCTCGCAGCTCTGGTAGCGATCCATCGCTTCGTCGCAGGTGGTCGGCTCCCGTCCGCCTCGAACCAGGGCTTCCAGCTTTTTCCCGCACTCACAGCGATATTCATAGATGGGCATCGGCGACCTCCCCAGCGAAGCTATACACGCACCGGGGGCAGGTCCACCCGGTCTCCGAGCATGCAGTAGCCGTCGCCCCCCAGGCGGGCAACGGGATGATAGTTTTCAATGTCCACCTTACCGTTTTTGAGCAGCTCCGGCGCGACGTGGTACAGCAGGATCTCCCCCACGAACAGGTGCGTGCTCTCCAGATCCAGGCTTTGAACCAGCTTACACTCCATCGCCACACGGGCATCCCGCACCCGGGGCGACCGGATGCGATGCCCGGCCGCACGTGCGATGCCCACCGCATCGAATTCGCTCTGCTCCCAGGCGCCGCTGCTCTGGTGCATGGGGCCCAGGTGGCCCTCCTCCACCATAGAGATCGAAAACTCCCCTGTTGCAAGGATATTTCTCGCGGTGTGCTTCAGGCCTCCGGCGCGTCCCCGCGCCACCGAAAATGCCACCCGCGGCGGCAGGGCCGAAACGCCCATAAAGTAGGAGAAGGGCGCAAGGTTGTCGGTCTGCTCCCCGTCCCAGCTCCCCACCCAGGCGATGGGCCGCGGTAGCAGGAGGCTGATCATGAGCTGGTAGCCGGCGGCCTTGTCGAGCTGGTGGGGGTCGATTTCCATGGCCTGCTGCGATAACCGGGGGAGGGGAGGCGTGGCATGTGGCTCTACCTGCTTTTGAGCTGTGGCGGATCCCCGGCTACGCCCACACCGGGCAGCCGCGCCGAGCTGCTGGTTGCGCAGGTTGCGCAGGTGGAAACACGGGCGGCCACGCTGGCGGAGCGGGCAGAGGCCTTGGAGGGCCGTTTTGACGCCTTCCGCGCCGCATCCCCAGAGGAACAGGCCAGGATCCAGACGGAGATCGAGGCGGAGGCCCGCGCCCTGCATGAAGAGTCGCGGGCCCTGGCGGAGCAGGTTCGCCAGATTGAACGGGCAACGGCGGTCTATCCGCGCTGATCGTGCCCCTGAAGGAAAACCTGGATAGACAGCTCGCGGAAGACGCATGCACACCCGCATTTTTTCCTCCGATCCCGCCTGGTCCGCTGAAGCGGTCTCGCTGCTTTTGGCGGCCGGCTTTTCTATCCGCTTCCCCCCCACAGATCCGAATGACGAGTGGGAGCCGGCCGCGTTGGCGGTGGTGCAGATCAACGCCGCACACCCCTCCCTCCCCGAGTCCGCGTGGGGCTTTCACGGGCTGGTGTTGGCAGCGGTGGAGAGCACGGAGCTGCTGGAGGGCCTGGCGGACGCCACCGTCTGGCAGGCTGTGGTCTGGCCACCTGCCTATGAGCAGCTCCGCTTCCTGATGGGGCAGGCGCGCCAAGAGTATCAACGGCGGCCGGGAATCGCCGGGGATGTGCTCTATTCGGCAGCACTTCAGAAGGTGGTGGAGATGGTGCCGGAATCCATCGAGATTTCCGATGAAAAGGTTCGTTTTCTCTATGTGAACCCCGCTTTCGAACGGATCACCGGCTATCCCATGACGGAGGTTCTCGGCCGATCTCCGGCAGACCTGCTGCGCGCCGGAACGCACGACGAGGAGTGGTACGACAACATCATGCGCCAGCTCCGCAATGGGCGGACCTGGGAGGGCTCGATGGTGGGTCGGCGCCGGGATGGCGCCCTGTCCTTCCAGGAGGCTACGATCGCTCCACTGCGGCCCGGGCCGGGCCCGATCGCAGGATTTGTGGCGATCAAGCATGATATCGATCGAGATCGGCTGGCACAGCGGGCCCTGGAGGCCGACTCCCGACGTATGCACCGCATCGTCCAGGAGGCGGCGGATGCAATGGTGGTGCACTCCTTCGATGGTCGGGTCTGGGAGGTGAACCAGTCCGCCTGCGAGATGTTGGGCTATACCCGCAAGGAACTGCTGGATGCACACGTCTGGGACTTCGACGTGACCAGCTCGGCGGAGGTGCTGCGCGAAGGCTGGGATGCGCTGATGGGCGGCAATGCGCGGACCGCAGACGGCCGCTACAAGCGCGTGAACGGCGAGCTGATTCCGGTCAACCTTCGCTCGGGAATCATCAGCCAGGGCGGCGAATATTTCGTCGTGACGGTGGCCAGGGACATCTCCGAGCGGGTGACCCTGGAGGAGAACCTTCGTCGTAAGACAGGCGAGCTTGAGGCCAGCCTGGAGCAGCTCAAGCTCACTCAGGATACGCTGGTGCGCCGCGAGAAACTCGCCGCATTGGGCGGCCTGGTGGCCGGGGTGGCGCACGAGATAAACACGCCGCTGGGCGTGACGCTGACCGCGCTGTCGGTGGTGGATGAACGGGTTGCCGCGTTGAAGGCGGATGTTCTGTCTGGCGCCGCCACCCGTCGGCGCTTCATCGAGCACTTGGACTCCCTCTCGGATGCCACCCGGCTGGCAGTGGAGAATGGGCGCCGCGCGGCCTCCCTGGTCACGTCCTTCAAAAAGGTGGCGGTAGACCAGGCTTCTGAGGCGATGCGGCTGGTGGAATTTCCCGAGTACCTGCACCATGTGGTCGACAGCCTTCGCCCCCTCATCAAGCAGGCCAAGGTGCGGGTGGAGGTGGGCGGGGATTCTGTGCAAATCCACACCCGGCCCGGCCAGATTGTTCAGGTACTTACCAACCTGATCAGCAATGCCATCACGCACGGGCTGGAAGATCACCCCGATCCTACCATCACGATCTATGCCCGCCGTGCCCCCAAGGGCATGTGGTTGGTGGTGGAGGATAACGGCTGGGGGATGAGCGAAGAGGTACGTCGCCGTGCCTTTGAGCCCTTTTTCACCACCCGTATGGGACGGGGCGGCAGCGGTCTAGGCCTTCATATCGTGTACAATATTGTCGTAGAAGCGCTGGGGGGGGAGATCGAGGTGGACAGTGCTCCCGGACAAGGGACATGCTTTCGCCTCTTCTTCCCGCATCAACTTCCCAGCCTTCGGGAGTCGTCGGAATGAGTCGCACCAAAGCCGAGGAGCTGGATCTGGACGCTCCGCTATTTGCCGACGAAGACAGTCCGCTCCTTTTAGAGGAAGAAGAAACGGTTGATGGCCCAAGTTCTGTACGGGAGCCCTACCGCATCCTGGTGGTGGACGACGACCCCGAGGTGATCGCGGTCACCCGCATGGCACTCGGCGACCTGAGGGTGGACGGTACGCCGGTCGAAATTGTGGCGGCACAGTCCGCTGCCGAGGCCAGAGAGGTGGTGCAGCGGGGCCTGTCCTTCGGACTGGCGATCCTGGATGTGGTGATGGAGCGGCCCGAGGCGGGCTTGGAGCTGGCCCGCTTCCTGCGCAACCTTCCCGCCTGCGCCTGCTCGCGCGTGGTCCTGCGTACGGGCCAGCCCGGGGTTGCTCCCGAGGAAGAGGTGCTTCGCGCCTATGACATCAACGACTACTGGCCCAAGACCGAGCTGACCGCACACCGGATGCGAACCTTGGTCACGGGGCAGCTCCGCTCCTACCGCGACCTCCTGGTGATCGAGCATCAACGCCGGGATCTTCTTCGTGTAATCGAGGCTACAGAATTGCTCTTCCGGCCCGAAGGCAGTCGGGATCTGGTGGACGCCATTCTTCGTCAACTGGCGAACCTCCTGCCTTCTCCTGCCACAGCGCTGGCCTTTTTACAGGGCGACAACGATCAGCCCGCCAGCTTCCGCCTGCTGGCCGCCACCGGACCCTGGCGTGACTGGGTGGGCCGCGAGGTGGGCGATCTGCTCCAAGGAGCACAGCTCTCCACCTTCCGCAACGCGGTGGATTCCGGTCGCCTTTCCCGGCACGGAGTCTTTTCCTGCTTTGTGTTTCACGGCGAGCCGCGCATCGCGCTGATGTTGGATTGTGCGGCAGATATTTCGGTATGGGGCGAACATGCCATCGAGCTGTTCTGTCGCAACGCATCCTCGATCTTTCAGAACGACAGCCTGCTGCAGGAGCGGGAGGTTCTGCTACGGGCGGTGGAGCGTTTTGTCCCCTCCACCCTGGTGAAATTGCTCGGAGTGTCCGACGTGCGTGGTCTGCAGCGAGGCGATCATGTGTCGCTGGACCTGGCCGTCATGTTCGCGGATCTGCATGGCTTCACGACCACGGTAGAAAAACTCACTCCTGAAGCAGCATTTGACCTTTTGGAGGCCACACTTGATGCGCTGACACCGGCAGTGGAGAGCCAGGGTGGGGTGATCGACAAATACCTGGGGGATGGCTTTATGGCCCTCTTTCCGGCCGAGTCGGAGCCTGCAGCGGCGGTGGGGGCGGTGCACGCCGCCCTGGACGAGCTGAATGCGCGGCGTATCGCAACCGGAAAGGAGCCGCTACGGCTGGGAATTGGCATGCACCACGGTCCCGTCGTGCTGGGGGCGCTGGGTCATGCCTCCCGCCTGGAGCTGACTGCCATCTCCGATACCGTGAACGTGGCCGCCCGCGTGGAGCGCCTCACGCGCACCTTCGGCTGCTCCGTACTGGCGACCGATGCGGCCATCCGGCGCCTCTCTGAGCAGGAGCGCCGCTATATCCGGCATGTGGGCATGATCTCCCTCAAGGGAAGGCAGGGGCGGACGCCAGTGTATCACCTGTACGCCGCCCACCCCCAGGCCGAGGCGCTGCTGGCACACCGGGACTCTTTTGAGGCCTTGATCGCAGCCTCTGCCCGAAACGACGCGGATCTCGCTGCCCGGGTGGACGCCTACCTGGAAGGCATGCCGGATGACCCGGCCGCCACCTTCCTGTTGGGACTGGGCGGGCGCAGATGAGCCACATCGCGGACGCGGAGCTGCTTCGACGCGGAATTGCCAAGGCTTCCGCGGGTTTGGTGGATCGCGAAAGTCTGGTAGAGCTGGTGATCCTGGGAGCGGTGGCCGGCGAGCACCTGCTGGTGGTGGGGCCGCCAGGTACGGCCAAGAGCGAGGCAGTGCGCCGGGCAACGACCATGCTGGGCGGCCAACTTTTCGAGTATCTTCTGGGGCGATTCACCGAGCCCTCCGAAATTTTCGGGCCGGTGGACCTGCGGCGGTTGCGGGAAGGTGTGGTGGAGGTGGAGACCACCGGCATGCTCCCGGAGGCGGAAGTCGCCTTCTTGGATGAGGTTTTTCTCGGCTCCACTGCCATCCTCAACACCCTTCTCGGCCTGCTGAACGAGCGGCGCTTTCGGAAGGGCAGCACCATTCTGAAAAGTCCGCTCCGTATCTGCGTGGGGGCCAGCAACGCCCTCCCAGAAGAGCCCGCCCTGGCTGCCTTTGCCGACCGCTTCCTGCTTCGGACTTTTGTGCGATCAACACCAGATTCCATGCTGGAGAAGCTGCTGGAGAGGGGCTGGGAATCGGGGGGAGCGCCGCTATCCACAGAGGGGAGCGGAATGGAGGCGGTCAGCCGCCTCGCGGCACTGCTGCCGACTGTCACAATGGAAGCTGCGCGGCCGCTTTTATCGGAAATGTATCGCAGACTACGTTCCAATGCCATCCACCTGACCGATCGGCGTATGGTGCGCAGCCAACGCCTGGTTGCCGCGGCGGCGCTGCTGGATGGACGGTTGGCGGCGGACGGGCGGGATCTCTGGCCGGTGATCTACGCCATCCCGACGGCTGAGCTACAGTCGGCCGGGCGCGAGCTGCTGTCAGCCTCGCTGGAGCACAGCCGCAACCAGAGCCTGCGCATGGCAGCGCTGGAAGCCGGCGCGGGGCCCGCTGCCCGTGCGGATCACCTCGTCGCCACCGGTGAAGCACTCCTCAACGACTTTTCAGCCGCACCGGTATGGAAATTGCGGGCCGAGGCTTGGCTGCGCGAAGTAGACGCTGGTTTTATTGCCGCCAAACAACCGGCCGCGCTCGCCGAATGTTGGCGAAAACTGAGCGAGAGGGTACGGGCGTCGTGAAGCTGCCCTGGCGGGAGCGGGGGCAGCCGCGTTCCGTGGTTGCGATGTTGGCGATCGGCCTTGCGAAAGAGGAACTGCGCAGCCGCCTTTTGAGAGAGGAGCAACTGGACCGTTGGCGGGGTGTGGCAGGGGAGCACTGGATTGCCCTGATCGGCCCGGAGCTGCCCTGGGTCGACGGAGCCGAGTGGTTCGGGACCGACGAGGCGGCACCGGCGCTGCTCCTGCCCACTCTCTACGATCCCGGCCTGCACCCGAAGCTGGTACAGCAGGCAATCCTCGGACGTAATGTGGAGGAGGGGGGCCCCTTTCTTCTGTCTCCGCACCACGGCATTTTTCCGCTTGGCGCGGCACTGCCCCTCTGCCGGGAGCGCCTGTGATCCCACCCTCCCTTGCGCCCTGGTCGGCACTGCTGGGGCTGTTTGCGGAGGATCTTCGCCCTTCGTTGGCCGGCCTGCTTGGTCCCTTGGAGCGCCTTCTGCACAGCCCCCTGGCACCGCCACAGCAGGGGCTGGGCGAACCTGCGGGCTATTCTGGACTATCGCGGCGGGGGATTCCCGAGCGTATCCTGCTTTCCGAGTGGCTGCTGGCCGACGAGCTGCCCGAGGAGTTTCTCCGGCGTGCCGCCACCGGACAGCTTGCCTACCTGGAGCTGGATCGGCGCGAAAAGCAGCCGCACCGCTTAATTTTCGCCCTCTTCGACACCGGGCCCGGGCAGGCCGGGGCTCCCCGCGTCGCGCAGCTTGCCGTGCTTCTGGTTCTGCTCCGGCGGGCACAAGCGGCGGGCGTGTCCCTTTCATGGGGCATCCTTCAAGCGCCGGAGCTCGGCCTGTCCATCGCCCAGCCACGTCGGGAGGCCCTGCTACCCCTTTTGAGTCACCGGACTTGGAGGTCCGTTGATAAAACCTCGTTGAGCGGCTGGAATATTCCAACCGAAGCGGAGCTATGGCTGGTCGGGTCTGCCGAGCTTTCGCAGCTTTCCCACCGTGGTCACCGCCTGGTGTTGGAGGATCTGCTCCTACCCCGCTCGTTGGATCTGGAAGTGACCTATCGGCCCGAAAATGGGCCGCCCACCACGCTGAATCTGCCCATGCCCGCCGAACCGGACTGTCTGAGGCTCTTGACATGGGAAGAGCCCGCGCCCCGCCAGAAGAAGGCCGCGCCACCCCAGTTGCCGGCAGAGGCCATCCAGTGGTCCAGCCACAGTAGCCGGCTGCTGGTGCGCGCAAAAAATCTGCTCCGCATTTACTCTTTCAACTACAGCGACACTGGCCATCCCGAGCCTGGCCGCCTCCACACGCGGCAGTTTCCGTCCAGCGAACAGGTGATCGCGGCGGACTACCACTGGGGCCGCCTGGTGGCGGTGACCCTGGAAGAGAATGGCACGGCCTGGCTGTACGGGATGGGGCGGCCTGACCC
>JBEIQS010000352.1:0-4358 GCA_040376425.1 Alphaproteobacteria bacterium
CGGCGGCGGATGAGAGTGTAGCTGGAACCTATGCAGATGACCAGCTCGGGCAGGTGGTGGCTGCTGCCGGCGACATGAACCAGGATGGCTACGACGACGTGCTGATGGCCGGTCCTTCGGCCTCCGAGCATGTGAGCACCGGTGGAAAAGTTGCCTTTGTCCACGGTCCTATCACCAACCGCACGCCGATGTGGTGGTATGGTCTGGCGACCACCGACAAGGCCGGCGTGGGTCTGAGCGCGGTGGAGGACAGCGATCTGGACGGCTATCCAGAGCTGGCCATTGGCTGCAGCGGCTGTGGGCTTTCCCGCTTTGGCGAGGTGTATATTCGGAAGGGGGCGGCGGAGAATCGCTAGTGGGGTGGGGTCTGCATCGCTGCCCCGGAACTTTTGAGGGCGGCCCTTCGCCACCGCCACCAGCATCAGCCTTCCCGCAACCGCCCCGCCCCCAACAAAAGCCCCTCCAAGCGCTGCTCCCGCACCTGATAGCGCGCCTTCAACGCGACAGCTTCCCGATGCCGGGACGCCTCCAGCTCCGTATTTTTGCTGCCTCGCGTGGCCACAATCATCACGTTGCGGTGGGTGTGGGCATCGGAGATGAACTCGATCACCCGGGTCTGGTAGCCCTGCGACTCCATCAGCAGACCGCGCATTGCGTCGGTGAGCATCTGAGAGTAGCGGTCTTTGAAGGTATCGTGCTTCAGAAGCGGCAGCTCGTCGCGCGGGGCCTTGAACTGGGGGCGCAGCTCCTTCTGGCAGCAGGGCACCGCCATCACGATGCCTGCTTCGCCCACAATGCCCTTGTAGAGCGCAATATCCGTCGCCACGTCGCAGGCGTGCAGCGCCACCAGCAGGTCCACCTGCCCTACGTCGAAGTCCTCGACCCCGGACACTACAAAATGCAGGCCATCCGCATGAACCCGCTTGGCTACATCATTACAGAATCCCATCAGCTCCACGTTCCGGTCGACTCCGACCACCTCCGTTGGGATGCCGAGATGTCGGTTGAAGTAGTCATAGAGGGCAAAGGTGAGATAGCCCTTGCCGCAGCCCATATCGATCACCCGGAGTTTGGGGCGTGCCCGCAGCGTGGAGTCGGCCACCACCCCGTCCAGGATCTTGATGATGTTCTGCATCTGCCGGTATTTATCGGCCTTGTCACTCTTGATGGTGCCCTCGGCCGTCGTGATGCCCAGCTCTACGAGATAGGGCGCCTTGGCAGGATCGAGGACGTAGCGCTTCACCCGATCATGGCTGGCGGCGGGCGCCTCCGTAAAGGTGGCGGGGTGGCGGGAGAAGCGGCCGACCCCCTTCTTGTTGGAGCGCAGCTCGAAGTCTCCGGTCGTCGTGAACAGGTGTCCGTTGGCAAAGGTGCTTGTCAACTGCGCCTCCACTGCCGAAACCGCCTCGGAAAGTGGATGGTTGACGGTGATGTCTTTGGTGGAGTGGCGGAGCAGGAAGCTGAGGTGCGGCCCGGCCTTCAGCTCCACCAAACGCCCAAAGGCCTGCTGGGGACCATCGCCGCGCTGCCGGCTTTTGCTGAGCGTCAGCTTTACAAAAGTTCTGGCCGCGAGGGCATCGGCGAGAGCGCGGAGGAAGGGGGCGTGGGCAGGGTCGGCGCTTGTTTCGGAGTCGTTCATGGTGGGCAGCGGGCTATCACGCTGGGAGGCAGGTCGCGTCCCAGCGGATAGAATGTAGTCTTCCCTACGAAGGGCTACCCCGCCCTGCCCGGCGATAGGACTCTCGTCCTACACCTTGAGCCGGCCAAGGCGGTCGGGGCGTCGACCCGATTCCTAGGGTGAACTGCTCCCACCGACGGTCGTCCAGGTAAAGGCGAAGGTCACCGTCGAGAAGAGCCAGAGACACTCCGTCGTGCCTTCTTGAAAAAGGTGGATTCCCCTTCGGGACCCCAGCGCAGGATCGCGCCGGCATCCCGGGAGGCGACCAGGAGGCCGTCGCCGTCGCAGACCAGCCCGTCCAAGCGGGCGGCGCTCAGGGTGGCGTGGTGGGTCAGGGAGGAGCCGTCCCAGGTGGAGAGCTGCCCCTCGCGCCAGTCGGCGACGGTGACCACGCCATCACAGAGCACGATGCCATTGGGTTCTCCGCCCACCGCGAAGGTGGTGGCCTCCCCATCGCGGGTCAGCTCGACCAAGGAGCCGGTGGTGAGGTCGGTGACCAGCAGGCGGTCGGGCGTCGTGGCCAGGGATCGGGTCCGCATTTCTTGTTCCAGGCCTCTTTCGATGGCGGAAGGGGGGGAGGAGCCCCGCTCAGCCGCGCCGGGGTAGAGCCGAAGGACGCGGGTGGGGACCGGACGGCCCGATTGGCAAGGACAGGATGCCGGCTTTGCGGGGTCGCAGCGCAGCCATGCGTGTTAGGTTTCTGCGTGTACCAACTGCGAAGCCCCGCCGCCATCTTCGCCCCCTACATCGAGTCTTACTGGTTCGTCGCCCCTAACCCCGGACCGGTCGACTTGAGCGTGAACGTGTTTGTGGATGGGCGCGCGGACCTTATCCTCAACTACGGGGTGCCCTACAAGCGCCACATCATTGGCGGGATCTCCACTGAACATGGCAGGTCAAACCTGGATGTACAGCGGCTGGTGCCCATCCGCATCGAGCAGCGGGGTCTGGTCCATGTCGTTGGGGTTCGATTTCACCTGGGGGGATTGGGGCCTTTTGTGCGCAGCGAGCTTCGGGCCCACACCGGGCAGACGGTAGCTCCCTCTGATCTGCTGGGTGAGGGTATGGTTGGTCTGGAAGAGCAGCTTCGTGGCCTTGAACCGGACGCCGCCGTTCCCCTCCTCGATCACTTTTTCTGCCGGAGGCTGCGGCTGGATTCCGGACGATCCGGTTTCGAGCGGGCGCTGGACGCTCTGCAGAGCCGAGGGGGGCAGCTTGAGGTGCAACAGGTGGCGGCGCGGGCCGGAGCGTCGGTGCGGCAGGTGGACCGTTGGTTCGCACGGCACATCGGCATTGCTCCAAAAATGGTAGGTCGAATCATTCGTTTTCAGGGGGTCCTGCGCATGCTGATGCGGGATCCCGGTTGCACGCTGGCCGAGGTAGCGGCAGCGGCGGGCTACTTCGATCAGGCACATTTCGTGCGGGATTTCCGGCAGATGAGCGGTGGGGTCCCCCGCGGCTACCGCGGCTACTTCCCGCCGGCCGGTCCCGCCGATTTTTCCCCCAATGTTGTTGTGTTCGTACAAGAGGAGGCCGGCCCCCGGGGAGTAGGCTCCTTCCATAATTCCTCCTCCGAAGGTCCATAACGTCCTCGATTGTACGCCGACCTTCAGCGCGCCGGAGTCCTGACTCAGCGGACGACGATCCCGCTTCGCTACCCGTGGGTATCGAGTGTATTGACGTCAAACCACTTGAAAAGCTGGGGGCGGGGTTTATCTTGACGAAGGTCTTCCCCGGATGAAACAGGTACCTCCCACCCCCCGGTGTGCCTACTTCCTCGGCGCACGGAGCTGAGCGCCGATGTCCCACCTCTTCTTCTTCCTCCTTTCCGCCTGCAGCTCCGATCCTGCCCCCAAGCCGGCCGACGACACGGACACGGTCGCCAAGGAAAGTGCCGACAGCCGCCCGCCGAGTCCCTTCGGATCGGGCTGCGAGGCGGTAGGGGAGCCGAGGATCTTCAGCAGTGCGGACGAGGTGCTGCAGGCACACCTGGACTTTCGGGGGTGGGGAATGCCGGTGTTCACCCTTCCCGAACGTCTCTCGGAGTGGTCCGACTCCAGTTGCCCCATCGAGAGCCCGGTGTATGCAGGGCGTATACTGGCGGGGGACTGCACCAGCACACAGGGTGCCACCTTTACCGGGAGTGTCGAGTGGACCCGAGGCTCCGCCGGCGACAGCCGGAAATACTGGACATTCACCCACTTCGGGCTCTCCTGGCGGGGGGAGGATGGCCGCTACTGGTCGTTCGCCGCCAACGGCACAGTGGTGGAAGGAGCCGTGTACGAAACATGGGTCCTTGTGGACAGCATCGACTACACCGTTGACCACGACGGATCCTGGCCAGAGCATACTGGAAGCTGGTCGCGGCATAGCTCGCTGAGGTCCTACTTTGACCATCGGTACGGGAGGGGCTGGATAAGCTCGCCTGCGGGCGCGTGGTGCGAGGCATGGACCGAACAAACACCGCCGCCCTGCCCGGCGGAAGGCGACGGGAATTTTGTCCTCGATGTGGGGGTGCTTGCCGAAGGGATCCTCGATGGCACCGGCAACTGCGACGGTTGTGTCCCCATCACGTTGGACGGTGTAGATCTCGGGACGGCCTGTTTTCCCTGACCGGGGAACGGACCAAGCCGCCGCTGCACCCGACTTTTTCAACTCTATCGACGTCGATAGAGTTGAA
>JBEIQS010000164.1:0-13279 GCA_040376425.1 Alphaproteobacteria bacterium
GGCGGACGGTGGAGGAAGAGGCGGTTAGGCTAGTCCGATGTTCCTCTTCCTCTTCGCCTGTAGCCTGCTTCAGTCCCCCGCTCCCGCCCCTGCACCGGTGGAGGTGATTCCCGCTGCCCCGCCCCCGGCGGAAGCCCCCGCCCCCGCGCCCGTGGAGGCTCCCGCCGCCCCGGCCGAGGCCCCCGCGGCACCGGCTCCGGATCCCACCGTCAAGACCGAGCCGGCCCAGAAAACTGAGCTCAAAGCCGAACCCAAGGCCGGCACCGACGCCACCGTCAAGACCGAGCCAAAGGTCGAAGATCCCGCCGCTGCCGCAGCCGCCGCAGCCGCCGAAGCTGAGCAGCAGGCCAAGCTGGACGGCGCCAAGAAGGCGGTGGACGCCATCTACGCTCCCTACCTGGCCAACGGCGACCCACCCGAGGTCAAGCGCTACTTCTCCCGCAGCCTCCGTTCGCAGTTGGAGGCCGTGGAGAAATATGAAGAAGCCAACGACACCCTGGTCTTTGACTTCGACCCGGTGATCAACGCTCAGGATTGGGAGCTGAGCGGACTCTCAACCGTGGCCACCATGTCCGGCGAAAAGGTGCAGGTGGTGGCCAGCTTCAAAAATGGCGGAAAGTCTGAGAAGATCACCTACATCCTGGTGCAGGAGGGCGAGAGCTGGAAAGTGGACAACATGCGCGCGGCCAAGTGGGACCTGCGCAAGCTGCTGAAGGTGCCGAAGGGCTGACGGGGGGAGAATGGGGCGGGGTGGTTCAAAACTGACCCAGTGGCGCGCCCCATCGGCACCCTCTACCCCGGCCGCTCCACCTTCCCATCCGGCCGGCGCGCAAAACGCCCCGGGTCCGCTCCATGTACCGGATCGGACTTCGGCCAGGGCCAACCCCCAAAACGGGTCCGTTGGTAGTCCGAAAAGGCCTTCTGGATCTCGGCGGTGCTGTTCATCACAAAGGGGCCGTGCTGCGCCACCGGCTCGGCGATGGGGCGCCCCTGGAGGAGAAGAAACTCCGCCTCCCCTCCCCCCGTGCCATTCTCCACCTCGATCGCCACGTCTGAGGACAGGCCCACCCCGGAGCGCGGTCCCACCGGCTTGCCCGCGATGGTCACCGGGCCGCCCCGGAACAGATACAGGCGCCGGTTCAGGCCCGGAGAGGCCGCAGGAATTTTGAAGGTTGCGCCTGGCTGCATCTTCAGCGTCCAGATCAGCAGCTCGCTCTTGGCCTTGGAGGCCCAGGAGTGTGGAGGCGGAGGCGGGGGCGTCGCCCCTTCAAAAGCCCCGGCTACTATCGTCAGGATCGTCTCTTTGCCGTTCCCGTCGGTCAGAACCCGGCGCGGAATCTGCTCCGCCCACAACATCGAAAAGTGCGGGGGTACCATCTTGTCCGCCGCCGGCAGGTTCAGCCAGATCTGAAAAAGCTCCAGCGGGTTTTTGTCATCCTCCCGAAGCAGAGGAAACATTTCCGAGTGGACGATCCCCTCCCCCGCCGTCAGCCACTGCACGTCGCCGCCGCCAAAACGGGCCGCTGCACCGAGCGAATCGGAGTGGTCGATCAAACCCTTTCGGACCAGCGTGACCGTCTCAAAACCCCGGTGCGGGTGGGCCGGAAAGCCGGGCACCTCGCGGCCGTGGTACATCCGCCAGCCGTCCTTGCCCTCAAAATCCTGGCCCATGTCGCGCCCGGAAAGAGAGGCCGCAGGCCCCATCTTCCCATTCCCGGCCGGATAGGCATCGTCATGGTGAACGCAGAAAAGGAAGGGATCCGCCGTCTCCCATACAAAGCCCAAAGGCCGAATGCTCAGAATCATCGCCGCTCCAAGGGGCCCCATCTAAGCACCCCGCCCGCCACAGTCCCGCCCGCCGCGTGATCTGGCCTACCAGAGCCCCGATCAGAGCGCCGAAGGATCCAAGCCCAAGGCCCGCAAGCGGGCTGCTCAGCGGCTGCCCCTCCACCGGATACCAGAGGATAGTTCCAGCAACAAAGTGGGAAAGCTCGCGGTCCAGCCCCCCCTGAATGGTCACGATCCACTGGTATTGCAGGGTGTGGTCCGACATGGGCTCACCGTCGCTGCAAGGATATTCCACCGTCTTCGGTGAAAGAGGATGTTGTCGAAATACCTGCATCGAAGAAGTATACCACCCCTTTCGTCCGGTTCCAACGCCTCACCCGAAGCCGCAAGTCCCGTGATCCGGTGACGGATGATGACCAACGCCGTGCGATCCTCCCCCACCCACCGTGCGTAGCTTTGGCCAGGAGCCTTCCATGCACACCCTCTTCCTGATGCTCGCCTGCGCCTCCGAAGCCCAGCGCCCCGCCAAGAGCCCCGACGCCATGGCACCCGCCCCCCTCCCCGTCGCCGGGCCCGGCCAGGCCGTGGCGGTTTTTGCCGGCGGCTGCTTCTGGTGTGTGGAGAGCGACTTCGACAAGCTGCCAGGCGTGATCGCCACCACCTCCGGCTATACAGGTGGAAAGCTCAAAAACCCCACCTACTCCGACGTCACCTCGGAGCGCTCCGGCCACCAGGAAGCCGTACATGTAGTCTACGATACAAGCCGCCTGTCCTACCCCCAGTTGTTGGACTACTTCTGGCACCATATCGACCCCACCGATGCCGGAGGCTCCTTCTGTGACCGGGGCGACTCCTACCGCAGCGTCATTTTTGTGGCCGATGAAGCACAAAAGACCGCTGCCGAGCAGAGCAAGACTGCCATCGAGCAGAGCGGCGTGCTCGACAAGCCCATCGCCACCCCCATCGTGACGCTGGAGACATTCTGGCCTGCTGAAAACTATCATCAAAACTACCACGAAACCAATCCCGGTCGCTACATGCCCTACCGAATCGGCTGCGGTAGAGACAGCCGTGTGGCCGAAGTGTGGAAAAAGGCGCCCTGATTCCCCAAGGAGCGCGCGCATGCGCGCTCATCCGCGCGCACGTTGATCCACGGCAACTTCCCACGTCCCAAACTGGTACAACCTTGCCCTTTTTGGAACAACTTCCTATCAAGTCTGGTACGGGTTTTGCCGTAAACAGGTTCGTCAGGAGTTCTGAATGCCAAGCCCACGAATTCAGCACGCAGTGATCATCGGAGGAAGCATCGCCGGCCTGCACGCCGCTCGGGTCCTTGCGGACCATGCCGAGCGGGTGACCCTGCTGGACAAAGATGCACTTGATTCCACGGGAAGTTCACGAAAGGGCGCGCCCCATGCGCGGCACGCCCACCTGCTGCTGATGAAAGGTCTGGAGCGGATGGAAGCCCGCTTTCCCGGGCTCACACAGCGCGCCCTGAGCTGGGGCGCAGTCCAGGTAAACCTCGGAAATGAGCTGCGGAGCTTCGGTTTGGCGGGGGCCATGCCCAGCTACAGCTCGGGCATGCGCGCGCTGTGCGCCAGCCGGTCCCTGCTGGAGGAGCTGACGCGGGACATGGTGTTGCGGCTTCCCAAAATTGCCGTGCGCGCCCAGACCGAGTGGATGGGAATGAACGTGGAGCAGGGCCGCGTCACCGGAGTGTACCTGCGCTCCGAGGCGCGTCCCGCCGGTGAGTTGTTGGAAGCAGATTTTGTTGTAGACTGCAGCGGACGGGGTTCGCCCGTCGCCCGCATTCTCGAGAGTATGGGCTACCCCGCCCCGCCGGAAGAGGTGGTCAGTGCCAAGACGGCCTTCGCCTCCCGCCTCTTCCAGGGCCCCCGTGGCGCCCTTGGCTGGCGGATGTGCCAGGTTATGCCTGGTAAAAGTGCACGAGGTGCCCTGATTGTACCCGTCGAAGGGGACCGCTACATTGTCACGCTGGTCGGACAGAAGGGCGAGCGCCCCCCCGGCGACGAAGCCGGTTTCCTGGCCTTCGCCCGAAGCCTTCCGATTCCCGATGTGGCCGACTTCGTTGTCCGGGCCCAGCCGATCTCCCCTATCTGGACCTTCAATCGCGGGGAAAACCGGCGGCGGGCCTGGCACAAAGTGCCGACCTGCATCGAAGGTCTGGTGATCATGGGCGACGCCGCATGCTCGCTCAACCCTCTCTACGGCCACGGAATGACCCTCGCCGTCCTCGCGGCCGACACCCTGGACGCCCAACTTCGCCGCGGCAGTGGCAAAAGCCAAGGATTCAGCCGGAACTTTCATAAGGCGCTCGCCCAGACCTTGGAAAGTCCCTGGACCATGGCCACCAGCGAAGATCGCCGCTGGATGGACGATAACCTTGGAATGAGCGACCGGATGAGCCGTAGCTGGACGGAGCGTATCCAACGCGGCGCGGTACGCAGCCCTACCCTGGCTGAGGCGCACCAGCGGGTGGTGCACCTGCTGGATCCTCCTTCCGCGCTGTCCTCCTTCCGCATCCTGGCCGAGCTCGCGCGTCTTGAAATGGGCGCCGGCACCGCGCCTATCCCGGCGGCGATGGAGGAAGTAAGCGAGGGTCTGAGCGCCCCCCAGATGGAGCAACGCCAAGCGGGCTAAGGGAGGAAGAAGGCAGGGTAGGGAGGATGGGCATTGACCTGTCAATACCACGCAAGGCGGGCGGGCCCGAGGCCCGACCGCCTTTTGTGCGACCACCCGCCGTCGTTCAGTCTTGACCCGTCAAGACTTCACCAACCCAGACTGTAGGCGGCTCCCCCATCGATCACCCCGCCCACATCGGAAAGTGGGGCTCCCAACAACAACATCGGCTGACCGTTCAGGCTGCCGGTGGCGAGGGTCTCGCCCAGGCTGCCGCCGGCAAGCTGCGTTTCGCCCACGACCATGCCCCAGGGATGGCTTTCAAAACCTGTGGTGGTATCTACAAAACGCCAGATCCCGACGCCGCCCGATAGCTGTGCACCGCCGTAGCTGCCCTGGGGCACCCCGATGACCACCGCCATGCGCCCGGGATCGATGGGATCGGGCAGCAGCGCCACTGACTGTCCGAACAGGCTCCCCGCCTGCGTGCCCACCACCGCATAGCTGCCCTGCAGACCATCGGGAGGCATCAAGAACTGCCAATTCGCCTCGTCCGCGGGTGGCAGCGTTTCGTCGTCGTGGCTTTCCGCCCGAAGGCTGCGCAGGTACCAGCCTGGAACCAGCCATACTGCACCAATTTCCGCAAAGTAGTTCTGGTACTCAGCCACGCCGACCACCAGATCCGGGATGCCGTCCCCGTCCACATCCCCTCCCCCCACCAAGCTGGTTCCGGCGCGGGCCGCCACCACCTTCACGCCCAGGCTGCTGGTCTGCCGCTCGGTGCGGCAGCCACTGCCTCCCCAGCCCCAGAGGATCCGCACCACGCCCTGCTCGTACCAGTCGTCGCTCAGCTCCTCGCCGGATGCGCCCACGGCCAGCTCGTCGCAGCCATCGCCATCCACATCGCCCACCGAGCTGATCGAGCTGCCCAGCCAATCGAATTCCTCGCCACCGCTGTACTCTTCACGGCCGCAAAGCACGCGGATCCCATCGTCCGAGACGGTGCGACCGTACAGCAGCGCCACCCCTCCCCGGTCCTCGTTCCAGGCCCGGCTGGAAAAGGCCAGGTCCGCCCGACCATCGCCATTGTGGTCGAAGTTGCCCATCAACTCGTAGATGGAGCCGCTTTCCCAATCTCCAAAGGCGACGAAGCTGGGGGTCAGCGAGATACCGGTGGCCGAACCCAGGTGAATCCAAAGGGAGCCCGCCTGAGACAGGGGCTCCAGGCAGCCTTCGGGGTCGTCGTAGCTGAGGGACGCACTCGGCCGGCTGTCCTTTCGGGCCACCACCGCCAGATCCCCAAAACCATCCCCGTTAAAATCCCCGATGTCGCGGATCACCCAGCCTTGACGATCGCTGCCCGACCAGCTCGGCCAGGCTCCCTGCAGAAGCGCCTCCGTCTCCGAGAAGCCGGCCGTGCTCCCCGCATAGACGAAGACGCCACCCGCATTGGCACCCTCCGAGTCCACACCCGCGCCGGCCGCACCGATCAGCAGATCCTCGTAGCCATCGGCATCCAGATCCACCAGGGCCAGACCACGGCCGATGTCATGTCCGGCGGGGCCGCCCGGCAGCTCCAGAATCACGCGATCGTCGCCTCCTTTTGACCAGGCATAGGGGGCCCCTGCCTGCACCCCATAGCGGCTGTCGTAGCCGGCAAGTGCCGCCACCTCGCCCTGACCGTCCCCGTCCTGGTCGCCCAGCCCCAGCAGCGCCTGACCCACCCGGTCCTGGTAATCACGTCCTTCAATCTCACTTTCTGGAGAATCCTCCGTCGCGTCGTAGCCCAGCGCCCGCTGCCCCAGCGTGGCACCATCAAAGACCCGCACCGCACCGACTTCGGACGCGTCCCCATCGGCTTTGAAGACGCCCACCAACAGGTCCTCCACGCCATCGCCATCCTGGTCGTACAGGTCCAGGTCAGCTCCCAGCGCCTCGCCAGAGCTGCCCCCCATCCACCAGTCCGCATCCTCCCCCAAAAAGGGCACCGCCGAGGCACTGAAGTCCGAGCCCCGCCACATATACACGGCGCCCCCATCGTTCCCCTCCCGGGACGAGGTCCAGGCGGCGATGAACAGCTCGGCCATGCCGTCGCCATTCAGGTCGCCTGCGACCAAGCGCCTTCCAAATTCCTCTTCTGATTCGCCGGAAAACATCTGCTCCGGTTGACGTGTCAAGACTAAGCCGTTGTCGGTCGTGCCCCGGTACATCAGCACGGCCCCGCCTTCGGCTTCCAGTCCTCCGTCCGAGCCGCCGACCGCCAGATCGTCCAATCCGTCCCCATCAAAGTCGGCCACCACCAGGGACTCTCCCACGTGCATCTCGGCCGCGCCGACCCAGGCACCGTTGTAGTCGGGCACCTGCCCATAGAGTGTGAAGTCGGGCAGATCGCCGAAACCCTGCGCTGAGCCATGAAAAATCGCCACGCCGCCCTGCCCGTCGGCCGGGTTGGCCGTGGCGATATCGGTGGTGTCGATGGCCCCCGCCGCCAGATCCAGCCAGCCGTCCCCGTCAAAATCCCCCAGGGCCAGCGCCGAGCCCAGGCGGTCGTAGGGCAGCTCTCCATAGAGGGTGCGCGAGGGGGTGCTCTCAAAAAAACCTGTAGATAGGCCGCGATAGATGTGCACGGCACCGTTGTTGGTGCCGCCGCGGTCGGTCTTGTCCGCCCCGATCAGCAGATCCACATAGCCATCGTTGTCCACATCGCCCGCGCTGATGCCGCGCCCCAGGGTCTCTTCCGGGGTCTGGCCCGAAACCACCATCACCGGCGTGCTCTCCAGGCCATCGGCGCTACCCGCGTAGACCGCCACCATGCCCCCATACCAGGCGTCAATACTCGGCTCGATCCAGGCAAAGGCAGCATCCATGTAGCCGTCGCCGTTCACATCTCCCAGGCGGTGCCAGTCCCCGCCACCCGCACGCTCCCCGTCACGGGGAAGTACCGGCGTGTGAGGCGCCAATGCGGTAACGGGAACCTCTACCCGTTCGCCGGTAAAGTGGTCCGCAAAATGAACCATGCCCTCGCCGGGAGCCTCCGCCCACAGGCGCCCGTCCTCCGCCCGAAAGGGGCCACTTTCCACGGTAATGTCCACCACGGCGCTACCTGCGTGTACCGCCGGCTCCATCCACGCGCCCGTGGGCATAAACAGGGCCCCCTGACCGTCCATCCCGAAGATCGCCGTGTCGGAAACCTCCACCTTCCGGTAGACCAGCTCTCCCGTGGCGGTGTCTTCAAAGAGCACGCGGTCGATGCCCTCGGCGTTGCCGGCCGTATAGCGGCAGGCGCCATCCAGGCTTCCCCCGGAGCTGTTGGTGAAGAAGCTGCACTGTGTGCTGCCCGAGCCACCGGCCACCTCGTAGGGAATGGACTGTCCGGGCTGCACACGGGCATCCCCCGGTGCAACGTCCAGCGGCCCGACCACCGCGATGGAGACGCGGACCTCCCCCTCACAGCCGGCATCGGTAAGCAGCACTACATCCACTACACCGGACAGACTTCCTGCGACATAGCCCCCGTTCTCGGGGTTGATCACCGCGCCGCTGCCATTGGTCTCCAGCGTCCACAGGCGCTGCCCGGTGCCCCCGGTCGCCTGAAGCTGCACCAAGCCAAAAGGCAGGGTTTGAGCACTTCCTGGAGAGATCGCCAGCGCCGGGTCGCAGCTCCCCCCACCGGACGGGTCGCTGTCCTCGGGGGCGGGAGAGGAGTCGGGGAAACCCGGCTTGGGCCCACCGGTACAGGCACACAGGAAAATTGCAAACAGGGCAGGAGCAACCGCCACCGAATCGGGGTTGACGACCGGGGGCCGCCTGCGTACACTGCGACGGTGATTGCCCATCTTCTAATCCTCTCCTGCGCGCGCCATAGTGTACCGGATCCCACAGTTCTCGCCACTGTTCCCGCACGCGATGTCCGGGTGGAGAACATCAGCTCTGGCGATGCAAGCGCGGTCTTCCCCGTAGCAGGTCATGCCCTGATCGCCACGGTGGACCAGTCCCTGACCTGGATCGACGGCCTGGGCACCCAAACCCAGCTTCGGGCCGTGGGGCCCGATCTGTATTCTGCACTACGACTTCCTGATCAGAGCCTGCTGCTGGCCTCCGACGAAGGTCTGCTTTCCTGGACGGAAATTCTGAGCCCCTCGACCTTGGGCTTGGAAGGGGTCCGCCAGCTCGGTTGGCAGGGTCAGAGCCTGTATCTGGGCGGCCCGGGGGGACTGCACCGCTGGAAGTTCGGCGCGGTGGAGGAGCTTCAGGGTGCGGCTCCGCTCACCGGTCCCTTCGCCACCGGAGGGCTCCTGGGCGGCGCACCCGTCCTATGGGCCGCCGGCGAGACGGAGCTGCTGGCCTTGGGGGAGCCCGCCTGGACGGTCTGGGACCAGCTCCAGACCGAAACCGCGCCCGAGTCCATGGCGGTGGACAGCTCCGGGGCCGTGGTGGTGGCGCTGGATGGACTGGTACTCCGCGGTGTGGAAGGGACCTGGAAAGACTGGGAATTGCCCGCTCCGGTAGAGAAGGTGCTCGCACATCCCGACGCGCCGGGGGTCTACCTCGCCGCCGTGGATGCACTCTACTGGCTGGACGGAGAGGAGTTCTCCGCGTTGACCGTGCCCGATGGCGTGTTCATGCCCGAGGGCGCCGAGGGGGTCGATCAGCGGGGTGGCCTGCTTTTGGCCGGCCACAACGGGATCAGCCGCTTGGAAGTTCGACCTTCGGTGGGTCTGGTGGGTCTGTACGATGGCGAAGTCCTGGCGGGCCCCCGCTCCGTCACCCTGTTGATCTCGAACACCGAGGCCCTCAAGAGCCTGAACGTCACCCTGGACGGAACGGCACTTTCAGTAGTGGAAAATACGGTTCAGGTCGACCCTTCCGGCTTGACCGTGGGGCAGGCCCACAGCCTGAAGGTGCAGGGAAGCTGGGGGGAGGAGGAGGCCGAAGCGGAGCTCAGCTTCCAAGTGGCCCTGCCGGACGTGGCCACCTGGTCGGAGCACATCCGCCCTCTCTACCAGGACTATTGTGAAAAGTGCCACGGCGGATCGTCGGTGACCATCCTCCGCGATCGCCAGGACTGGATCGATACCATCGACCCGATCCTGGCCGAGGTGAGCGCGGCACGCATGCCCCTGGGCGGTCCGGCCCTGACTGCCACCCAGATTGCCTTGATCCAAGTTTGGAAAGACGGAGGTTTCCCCGAATGATGCTGCTCCTGCTCTCACTGGCGGCGGCGCAGGACACCTGCCCGGTCGCCGATGACTACCTGACGGGCTCGGACTGGCTGCGCGCCCTGAGCCTGGATTTGCGCGGGATCGTACCGAGTGCGGAAGAGTACGCGGCCCTGGACGCCTCGGGCGAGATCCCGGATAGCCTTATCCAAAGCTGGCTGGAGACACCGGAATTCACCGATCAGGTGGTGCGGCACCATCGCGCCCTGCTCACGCCGAATGTGGCGGACATCCGCCTGCTCTCCAACCGGCAGCGCCTGATCGAGGACGAGACGACGGGCATCTGGTATCGCTATCTGGTGGCGCCGAACTACCGGGGTGGGCCGGTTTCCTGTGGAGATTTTGAGGCCACCTGGGACGGCGATGGCAACCTGATCCTGGATCAGGATGCATCCGGCTACACCCAAGAGGGTTGGACCTGGGTGAGCCCCTACTGGGATCCCCAAAATCCCATCAAGGTCTGTGCCTACGAGGCCCAGGAAGACAAGGTTTCACCATGGGGAACCGAGTGTGATACCTATGACGGCCGCTTCGACCCCTACTGCGGCTGCGGTCCGAACCTGGCCTGGTGTGACACCCCCTGGTTGGGGCACAATGGCGGCAATCCGCGCCCGCCGGTGTCGGTCAGTATCGTGGGCGATATCGAGCATCGCATCGCGGCTGTCATCCAGTCTGATAGTTCCTACCTGGATATTCTGACCGGCCGCACCATGTACGTCAACGGTCCGTTGGCGCACTTCTACCGCTACCAGACCAAGGTGCCCGCGCACGTCCGCTTCAACGAAGTACCGGTGGATCCCGACCTTCTGCCCGATATCCCCTTCTCGGCCGAAGATACCTGGCTTCCGGTCGAAGTGGGCGATGAGCACGCAGGCATTCTGACCTCTACCTTCTACCTGATGAAGTTCCAGACCCGCAGGGGTCGGGCCAACCGCTTCTACAACGCCTTCCTCTGTCAGCCCTTTCAGCCGCCAGATGGGGGAATTTCCGGTCTGGACAGCTCGGCCACCTCTCTGGATCTGAGCCGCCGGGATGGCTGCAACTACTGCCACGCGCTGTTGGAGCCGGCGGGGGCCCACTGGGGGCGCTGGTCTGAATATGGTGCGGGCTACCTGGATCCACAGCGCTTTCCTGCCAGCAGTGCCGAGTGCGCCTGGTGTGCGGCCACCGGCGAGTCCTGCTCCGAGGAATGTTCCGCCTACTATGTGGTGGATTCCCTCTCCTCGGAAGAGGATCCCTACCTGGGCTGGCTGAAGGGCTACGAGTTCCTGGAAGAGCGGCACGTCCCTCATGTGGAGGAGGGACCCAAGCTTTTGGTGGCGAATGCGGTTGCGGACGGGCGCCTTCCCCTCTGCGTGGCAGAAAAGACGGCTTCCTGGCTTCTGGGAAGGCAGATCGAAGCCTGGGAGGAGCCGTGGATCACCGAGCTTTCCCAGGAATTTATTGCGGATAACTACTCCTACCGGACCCTGGTGAAAGAGATCGTCACCAGCGACAACTACCGGAGTGTCCGATGATGCCCATGCTTTGGATGCTTGCCTGCGGGGATGGAACCCCGGCTGCCGTGGTGGTTCCAAAAGAACCCGCTCCGCTCTCCTCGGAGGGCATCCCCGGCCGGAGCTGGCGCCGGATGAACGTGGACCAGGTCCGGGCCTCCATCGAGCGGGTCACGGGCGGGTTTGGTTGGATCGAAGAGCAGGATGGCCAGCCGGTGGAGCTGTTTGCAGCCCTGGAAGGCACACTTGGTAAGCCAGACTACTTATCGGCGACAGAAGAGGATCTCCTTCCCGGATTGCTCTTTCAGAAATTTCTGGAAGACGCGGCGAGCACCGCCTGCCACAACATGATGGCGGTGGAGCCCACCCGCACCGAACGCGCGCTGATGGTGGGGGTGGTGTTGGAGGATGTGCCGCCTTCCGCCAAGATCGACGAGGCCCTTTCGGCCGCCCTGCTGCGCTTCCATGGGCGTACCCTGGCCCCCACGGACCCCGGCTTGGACCCCTACCGCGCCCTGCTGGTGGAGGTGTACTCCCGCCGTGGGGACATGGCACCGGCCTGGGAGGCGCTCTGCGTCGGCCTGATCACCCACCCTGACTTTTACTCCTATTGAGGCCAACGTGACCTTCCCCTCCCGACGCTCTCTGCTCCGTGGTGCGGTTGGAACCGGCGTCCTCTCTGCCTTTGGTGCGCCGATGATCCGGCGTGCACGGGGATCTGCAGGCGACACCAAAGACCGCTACTATATTTTCGCCTACTTCAACGGCGGCTGGGACCTGCTGTTGGGCCTGGATCCCCGCGATCCGACGATTTTCCGCGACGATCTCCGCAAAGTCACCCTGATCGACACGGGCTATTCCTACCTGCCCGCAGCCTACCAGTACCCCGTGGAAACCAGTGTTCCCGGAATGACCTTTGGGCCCTACATCGGCGATCTGGCCCGGCATGCGGAAAAACTCTGTGTGGTTCGCGGGATGAGCATGGATACGCTGACCCACGAGGTGGGGCGGCGTCGCTATCTGACCGGGCGGGCGCCTTCGGGCCTACAAGCGCAGGGCAGCTCTCTTTCCACATTACTGGCCTCCTACCTTGGCAAAAATGAGCCCGTTCCCCAGCTCTCGGTGCGGGTGGAGTCCTACAATTCCGACCAGCCCTCCTATGCCAACGCCATTCGGGTTGCGTCAGTAAGCGACCTGGTGCGCGCCCTTCGCCCGGGCGCCGATGCGCTGGTGGACGTCGAAAAGGCGGCCGTGGACGCCCTGCTGTACCAGACCGGGCGCTGCGAAAATGTCCGCCGCTCCGACTTCTTCCGCTCGTCGTTGGAATTCCGGTCGGCGGCCCAGGAGCTCGTGGCGCTGGGACTGGACGACGTCTTCAACTTCGGTGCCTACACCGACGAGATGGAGGAGCTTCGCGATCGCTACGGAATCTCCACCTACGACCTGACCAGCCCCAATGCCCAGGCTGCCGCGGCCGTGCGCGCCATCACCTCCGGCATCAGCCGCACGGTCTGTATGGAGGCGGCGCGCGATCTGGATACCCACGGACCGGAGTGGGCAAGCTCGCAGGGGCCGCGTATCGAGAGTGGCTTCAACCTGATTGCCGCGATGATCGACGAGCTGTCGTCGATGCCCTACGGCGACAGCGGCGAGAGCTGGCTGGACCACACGACCATTGTGGCATTTTCTGAGTTCGGGCGGTCCACGCTCTTGAATTCCAGTGGGGGTCGGGACCACAACATCCACAATGCCTGCATGCTGGTGGGCGGTGGCGTCCGCGGCGGCGTGGTACTGGGCGGCACCTCCGACTTGGGAATGGCGCCAGTGGCCATGGATCTGGCCACCGGTGTGTCCAACGCGGAAACCGGTACCGTGGTGAAGCCCGAGCATGTATTCCGCGCGATCCTCACCGACGTGGGGATTACCGAGGATATTGGCGAATATCGTGCTGAACCGCTCACCGCAATCTACGGGTGATAGGCGGAGCGGACGGCGTGAACTGTACAAGAGTGTGGTTCAGGATTTGAAGCGTACAATGCACGTCCCTCGCGGGGGAGCGCGCGCCACTCCCGCTGCCGCACCTCATTGTAATCGACTGAAATCCGGCACATATTTTTCGTGGAAGCAGCTACTGAA
>JBEIQS010000037.1:0-35902 GCA_040376425.1 Alphaproteobacteria bacterium
GGGGAGGTGGGCTTGTGGGGCGTCTCGCCGATTGCGGCCGCCCTCATCCGGCTTCGCCACCTTCTCGCGCCCTGACTCACACGTCAGCCCCGCCTGCGCCGCAATCCCAGGGGCAACAAACATAAAAGTGCCGCGCCCGCACCACAGCCCCCGCCCAGTCCCTTCAGGGGCACCGGCTCGCCGTCCAGGCGGTCGGTGGGCGGGCTGTCTTCGGTGTTGGTCGGGACAGAGTCGTCCGCAATGGGCTCGGAGTCGCCGGGCGGCAGCTCGTCCACCTGCCCGTCGCAGTCGTCATCCAAGCCGTTGGCCTCTACCTCCTCCCCCACCGGACAATCGGCGCAGACACAGGCTTCCTCGGCCGCACAGCTCCCATTTCCGCACCACTCGCCCACGCGGGTCAGCCGGATGGCGTCGGCCACGACGTGCTGGTTGGAAGCGATGCTGCCGCTCACGTCGTCAAAGAGCGCGACCCACTGATCCCCACCTGCCGCAAAAGTGTAGCTTCCCAGCGACTTCCAGCCACCTCCGGTGGGGTCCAGGGTCAGGGTGCGGGTCTGCCCGGAGGCCCGCACGTCAAAGCGTACCGCGTCCCACACCGAGTAGGTGGCATCGGCGAGGTATTCGACCTCGTACTCTCCGCCTTCTTGCAGGTAGATCTGCCACCAGGCCCAGTTATCGGGGGCGTCACTTTTGAAGGCATTGGTCCACCGCAGGCCGCCTTCGTTGCCGCTGGCCACCGGGCGCCAGTAGTCCTGGTCGCCAAAACCCCGGAAGCAGGCTCCAGAATCGTCGAGCGTGCCGCCCTCGGGGCCCAGGATCTGGCAGGGGGCGGCCTCGGCGCAGTGGCCGGGACGCGCGGGCAGCCCGGCGCCAGAGAGTACACCGATGTGGTTTGCCACGCCGCGGGCGCCACTTCCGTAGTTGTTCCCGTCATAGTCGTTGACCCAGTAGGTGGTGACCATCTGGCTGGAGCCGCCCCCGTCCAGGTTGAAGGCCACCCAGGCGCCCACCTGGGACATCAGGTCCGCCAGCTCGCTGCCGTACATGCCGCTGTTGGAGCTGGTGCGGCCGTCGACCACCGCCATGAAGAGGGTCTTTTTGTCCTCGGAGAGCCCGATCGCGGTGCGGGGATGCCGGTCGCGCATGTCGCTGCGGTCGGGAAAGCAGGAGGAATCCTCGGGATCGGAGCAGATCATGGCCTGCCCCTCCACCACCAGCTCGGGAAAGCCGCTGACCAGGGCCAGGGTTCCCGGCGGGGGGGTGGGCATAATCGTGGTCGGCTCCCAGCCTCCCAGGTTCCCGGCCATGTTTTCCTTCACCCACCCGGTGTGGGTGTAGGTGACCTGGTCCTGCAGAAAGGCGATCCACCCGTAGTGTTCGTAGTACCACTCGCTGGAATAGGAGGGGTCCCAGCCGGTCTGTTCCTCGGGCCAACGTACTCCACCGCCGACGGCATCGCCGTAGACCCGCAGCGGGCCGGTCTTGTAAAAATCGGCATTGGTGGCCATCACCGTGTCCATGGTGGCGGCCCAGTCTTTGGTGCTCTGGGTGCTATCGGAGGCGCGTGTGGCGTCCACATAGATGCCGGAGTAGCAGAGATCGATACTTGCAACGTACACATCGGTGGAGGGACTGCTGGCCCGATAGCTGCGCAATACCACGCCCGGCGAGATGTTCTTGGTGGACTCCAGCGAGAGCGACAGGGCAAGGGCAGAGGGGAGCAGGACGAGCATGGGGGCCCCGGGTCACAGGGGTTTTTGGGGGTGATACATTTTTTGATGTATCATGGATATATAGATACTACGCTAATTTTGGTGATACATCAATGGATGATACATGATGGAAGAGCCCCCTCACCGCAGCTCAAAACTGCTCACCACCTCTTCCTCTCCCACCTCTCCCACCCCGACCAGCACCGGGGCGGCAACTATCTTGCCGTCCTGCCACACCCAGCCTGCCGGCTCCGGCGCGGGTCGCCCCTCCTCCAGCTCCCAGATCAGCCGGTCCGGGAGTTGAATCACCAGGCTCATATCGCCATTTTTTCCGTTCCAGCCCTTTTCGGTGCGCTCCAGCACCCAGCCGGGGCCCAGCGGCCAGCACAGCCGCAGGCGCCCGCCGCCTTCGATGCGGTCGCTGACGACGAGTCGGCTCTGGTTCAGCAGAACCTCCCGCGTCAGCTTCTTTCCGCCGGGTAGCAGGGCTGTGGCATGAAGTTGCGCCTTTTTCCCATCCACCCGCGCCCGCTCCAGCTCTGGCTTGTGCAGCGGCAAGCCGACGCTGGGGGCAGCATGCGCCCGCGGATCCCGCGCGGCTTCGATCAGGTCGCTGGCCCCGGCCCCCGTCCCCGGGTCGGCGATCACCGCGACCTCTCCCGCCTGCCAGGTGAGGGCGAGCGGAGCGGCATGGGTCAATGGGCCGCCCCTGTTCTCCCCCGCATCCAGGATCACCCGGGATGGTTGATTCTTCACCTTCAACCATCCGATACCCAGTCCTCCCTCCCGGTAGGACCACACCGACCAGGTCTTGCCGGCCCAGCTTGCGGCAGTCCCGCTCAACGAGGCGCGCAGCCAGCAAAGCCGAGGATCTTCCTCGGCTCCGGGTGCGGGATCGCCATGATCCAGCCCCCAGGCTATCGCCAGGTTCCGCAGCGAGGCGCCCAGCGGCTGCGTGGCGGCCATCAGATCCCCCGGGGGTTCTTCCCCGGTGGCCGGTAGTCTGCCAATCTCTCCAGATAGGTCCTGCAAAAATCTGGCTCCGCGTGCGAATGCCGCGTCGGCCGCTTTGGGAAAGGGGGCACCGTTCAGCCAGGTGACCGCACGCGCAATGGCCACCGCCCACCACACCTGAGCCTGCCAGGCAAATGCGCGATCCCTTCCGACGCCATCCGAGAACATCTGGCGTTCCAGTTCCCATCCCAGTAAGGATAGCCCCTGGTTTCTACAGGCGCGGGCCTCTTTCAGCCCCACAAAAGTGAAGCCGCCAACCACCATTCCGCAGGCGTGCAGGATTCGCCGCAGGCCAAGCTGTGGAGGGGGGAGGCGGGCTTGCAGGGACTGCAGGTGCCAGGCGGCCGAGCCCGCCAGTCCCTCTCGTAGTGTCAGGGGAGCGGCACTTCCCAGCCATCCCAGCCCGAAGTGCCAGTGGATCAGCCGCACGCTGAGGTCCGAGGCGTGGGCCCACCCCACCCCTACGCCGGGCAGGTCCTGTCGCAGCCAGGCGTCCATTCCTTCGATCGCTTGGGTCGCCGCAGCCGCATCGCCAAGGGCGCCCCGGTGGGCAAGCTGGGCAAACCAACCATGTCGCCATGCGATGCGGGCCGCCCGATAGCGGTGCGGGGCCAGCGTGGGCAGCGCGGTATTCGGCAGCGACTCGCCGCTCTCCGGGTCCACATCCCACCGCTCCGGCAGCACCAGCGGCGGCAATACCGCGGTGGGGCTGGGGGTTCCAAGGAGAACTCCCAGATTTCCCGGCCCCGCAAGCGCAGGTCTGGCACTGACCGGGGGTGGGCTCAACAGCTCCGAGAGACGACGATCCAGGCGCTCCCAGAGGGACATCAGCCCTCCGGCATATCAAATTCGAAGTTGATCTCTTCTCCCAGCTCCTGCTGAAGATAGGCTTTCAACCGGCGCTTGATTCGTACTTCGATCTGCCGGATGCGCTCCTTGCTCACGTCGTAGCGCTCGCCCAGGTCCGACAGGCTCGACGGCTCCCCCGCCATCAGCCGCTCCTTCCAGATCGCCCGCTCCCGCTCATCTTCCAAGGTGGCTTCAAAAGCCCTCAGCTTGGTCTGCACGATCTCCCCAAGCTGCTGGTCGGCCACCTGCTGCTCTGGGCCCACCGCCTCCGAGTCCGAGACCACCTCGGCCAGCGGCCGACCCTCTTCGCCGCCCACAGGGGCATACAGCGACATGGCCGGGGCCCGCATGTGCTGGTCCACCGCCACCACTTCGCTCTCGGGCACGTCGAGTCGCTCGGCCAGGGCGGCCGGGTTCGGGGTGATGCCCTCCCGCAGCAGTCTCTCCCGCTCTTTTTGTAGCTGGAAGAAGAGTTTACGCCCGTTTCGGGTGGATCCGAGTCGCACCAGACGGAAGTTGTCCATCAAAAAGCGCAGGATCATCGCGCGGATCCAGTACTGCGCATAGGAGGAAAACCGGATGCCCCGGTAGGGATCGTAGCGCGAAAGGGCTTCTACGAGGCCCACATTTCCTTCCTGGATCAGATCCAGAACATTTGCCCACTGCCGATGATATTGGAAGGCGATCTTGACCACCAACCGCAGGTTGGCCGTGACCAGCCGCTCGGCCGCTTTGGGGTCTCCGTCGTCGTGATACTTTTGTGCAACACGACGCTCCTCTTCCGGGTCCATCAGGGTGTACCGACGGATTTCGGAGAGGTAGTGCGCCAACAGGTCGCCCGATGCGCTGCTCCGGATCGCCGGCATGGGCAGGTGCGGCAGCGGGCGCCGGGTGTTTCCGAGGGGATCGATGAGATCGCCCGCTTCGTCGATGAACTCTTCGGGGTTCACCTCGCCATCGGGGCTCTCATCCTGGGTGGGATCAAGTTCGGGCATGCAGACTCCCTTCGCTGCGGATGGTCACCCGCTGATGCTGAATAAAATCGGCCACCAGCTGCGGGCTGCCCGCGAGAAAGGCAGCGCCTTCGTCGCGGACCGGGTTGAGGGGCTCTCCCTCTGGGTAGCGTACGGCCACCCCTCCGACGGCTTCTATCAGCCCCAGCCCCGCTGCGGTATCCCACAGCGACCAGCCGTGGGCAACAAAGGCGCCAGAGGCGGCACCGCGGGCGATGTTTGCGAGGTGCGCGGCCGTTCCTCCCAGGCAGCGTCCCTTGCCTTTAAAGCTGGTCTCGCAGTAGCGGTGGAAGCGCGACGGCAGGTACAAGACCTGGGGCAACTTCCGATCCCCAAGTGGTGCCAACATTTTCTGATTCATCCAGGCGCCGTCGGAATCTACATAAAAAAATTCGTTCAGACGCGGCAGGTAGAGGGCACCGCAGGAGAGTTTTCCGTCCACATAGCGGGCAACGGTGGGGCCCCAGTGGGCCAGTCCCTCGGTGAAGGCCGAGGTGCCGTCGATGGGGTCCACCACCCACAGGGTGGTGCCCTCGCCAAGATTTCCGCATTCTTCTGACCGGATCGCCTCGCCAGGGAAGTGCTCCTGCAGTCCGCCCACCAGAATTCCTTCGGCCTCCAGATCGCCGGCGGTCAGCAGCGATTCGTCGGCTTTGATGTGGAGCGGGGTGGTGTTTCCGCAGAGAGGAAGCACCTCATTCCCGGCCTGGCGTAGCAGCTCTTCCAGGATCTGGGCGCGCAGGGGGTAGGAGGGCGACAGGGAAGCTCCCGGAGGTACTTCCTTATAACCGGTGAGAGGCCAAACCGGTTATAGGGGCGCGCTCTTGAAGGTACTCATGGATCCCATTGCGCGTCATCTTGTTCCCGTCCAAATCGACAAGGAACTGAGCGCCGCCTACCTCGACTACTCCATGTCCGTCATCATCGGTCGGGCCCTTCCCGACGTGCGGGATGGGCTGAAGCCGGTACATCGACGGATCCTGTACGCGATGTGGCGGGAAGGTCTGAAGGCCAGCCATCGCTACTCCAAGTGCGCCGGTGTGGTCGGCGAGGTGCTGAAAAAGTACCATCCTCACGGCGATATGGCGGTGTACGACGCGCTGGTGCGTATGGCTCAGCCCTGGAACATGCGCTACATGCTGGTGGACGGCCAGGGCAACTTCGGCAGTGTGGATGGGGACAATGCCGCAGCCTACCGGTACACCGAGTGCCGGATGACCAAGCTGGCTGAGCAGCTCCTTACGGACATCGACAAAGAGACCGTCAATTTTGTGCCCAACTTCGACGGCGCCACCGAGGAGCCCGAGGTACTTCCTGCCGCTTTCCCGCACCTTCTGGTGAACGGCTCCGAGGGAATTGCGGTAGGTATGGCGACGAAAATCCCGCCGCACAACCTGAAAGAGGTGATCAACGGCGTGCTGGCGCTGATGGAAAACCCGAACATCGAGCTGCGGGAGCTGATGCAGCACATCCCCGGGCCGGATTTTCCAACGGCGGGCAGCATTCGTGGTCGGGAAGGCATTTTTGAGGCCTACTCCACGGGGCGCGGCAAGCTGTCGGTGCGTGGCCAGGTGGAGTTCGAAGAGGTGGACGGTCGCGACGCCTTGATCGTGACCGAGCTTCCCTTCCAGGTGAACAAGGCCAAGTTCCAAGAAGATATCGTGGACCTGGTTCGCGACAAAAAGCTGGAAGGTATCCACGCCGTCCGCGACGAGTCCAACCGCCAGGGCATGCGTGTGGTGATCGAGCTGAAGCGCGACGCGGTGCCCGAGGTGGTGCAGAACAACCTCTTCAAGCACACCGCGCTGCAGATCACCTTCGGCGTGATCCTGTTGGCTATCGTAAATCAGCGTCCCCAGGTTTTAACGCTGAAGCAGGTGCTGGAGTTCTACCTCTCCCACCGCCGCGAGATCACCCTCCGTCGTACCCGCTACGATCTTCGCAAGGCCCTGGAGCGGGCGCACATCCTCGAAGGTCTTCGGATCGCGCTGGACCACATCGACGCGGTGATTGCGACCATCCGCGCCTCCCGCACCACGGAAGAGGCGAAGGAGCGCCTGATGGCGCAGTTCGGGCTGTCCTCGGTGCAGTCTCAGGCCATCCTGGACATGCGCCTGCAGCGTCTGACCGGCTTGGAACGCGCCAAGTTGGAGGAGGAGTACAAGGAGGTGATGGCGCTGATCGACTGGCTCCGCGCCATCCTGGCCTCGGAGGAGAAGCTGAAGGAGGTCATCCGCACCGAGCTGACGGCGGTGCGCGATTCCTTCCAGGATGAACGCCGCACCCGCATCATGGACGACGGTGGCACCCTGACTATTCACGATCTGGTGGCCGAAGAGGACCAGGTGGTGACCCTTTCGCACAAAGGCTACATCAAGCGGACTTCTTTGACCGAATACCGTATGCAGCGGCGTGGGGGCGCGGGCAAAACCGGCATGTCCACCCGCGACGCAGACTATGTGCAGGACATCTTCATCGCCAATACGCACTCGGCCCTGATCTGCTTCACGGATCAGGGGCGCTGCTACCGCGTGTCCGTGCTGGAAGTGCCCGAGGCCAGCCCCACCGCCCGCGGTCGTCCGCTTGTGAACATGATCCAGCTTGGCCCCGATGAAAAGGTGGCGTCGGTGGTGTCCATCAAGGACTTCCACAGCGACAACGATCTGATCTTCTGCACGCGCAAAGGCCTTATCAAACGTACCGATCTGGCTGCCTATGCCAATGTGCGGGCCGGGGGACTGGAAGCCTGCGACATCCTGGAAGGGGACTCCCTCCTCTCCGTGCAGCTTGCCCCCCGCGATGTGGAGCTGATGCTCACAAGTCGTGAGGGCCAGTGTGTACGCTTCGCCGGGGAGCAGGTGCGTCCGATGGGGCGTATCGCCCGTGGGGTGCGTGGAATTGATGTGGCGGAAGGCGATGAAGTGGTCTCCCTCTCGGTACTGCCTGCCGACGGGGAGGGGGTGCTCCTCACCGCCACCTCCGGTGGCTATGGGAAGCGTACGCCTCTCAGCGAATATCCGGCCCATAATCGCGGTGGAAAGGGTGTGATCGACATCCAGACCGACGAGCGGAACGGCGGGGTGGTGGGCTGCACGGTGGTGAACGAGCGGGACCAGGTGATGTTGATCACCGACACCGGCCGCCTGATCCGCATGGGCATCCGCGACATTCGAATGGTAAGCCGCAATACAAAGGGTGTGCGCCTGATGCGTCTGGAGGAAGGGGAGCGTGTGGTCGGAATGACCCGCCTGCCCGAGGCCGACGAAGAGGTGAGCAGCCCCGAGGGTGCAGAGACGGTGGTGGAAGAGAGCGTGGAGCCCGAAGCCAACGAGTAGGGGCGCCGCGGGGGGCCTTCGGGGTTATGAGGGCCTCCCACTGGAGTTCCCATGCGCCTGTCCACCCGTGCCCTCTCCATCCAGGAGTCCGCGATCCGGAAGCTGGACGCCACTGTGGCCCGCTTTCCCGACGTGCACTTCCACCGCCTGAACATCGGCCAGCCGGATGTCCCCAGCCCACCCGAGGTATTGGCGACCTTCGCCGAGAGTGAGGGGCCGGTGATGGCCTACGGCCCGGCCTCTGGCACTGCCGAGTGTCGTCGCGCGGCGGCCGATTTTCATGCACCCTCCAGCCCCGGGCTGGGGCCGCAGCATGTGGTGGTCACGCAGGGCGGCTCGGAGGCACTGCTCTTTGCGATGGTGGGCCTCTGCGACCCCGGCGACGAGATCCTGGTGCCGGAGCCCTACTACACCAACTACAACGGTTTTGGGACGGTTGCCTCTGTAAAAGTGGTGCCCATCCCCACGCGCCTGGACGAGGGTTTTGCCATCCCGCCGGACGCGGTGCTGGACCGCTATGTGACTCCGCGCACCCGCATCTTTTTGTTCTCCAATCCGGGGAATCCCACGGGAGCGGTCTACCCGCCGGAGACCCTGGAGCGGGTGGCCGCCTGGTGCAAGCGCCACGGCATCTGGATGGTGGCCGATGAAGTGTATCGGCGTATCTGGTTCGATAAGCTGCCGGTGTCGGCCCTGGAGCTGCGGGGCTACGAGGACACGGTGATCATGGTGGACAGTATGTCCAAGACCTTTTCACTCTGCGGCCTTCGTATTGGCTTTTTGATCTCCCGGAACGAGAGATTCATGGAGAGGGCGGAGCGGCTGGGCCAGGCCCGTCTGGGCCCGCAGCCCCGGGCGCAGCGCGCAGCCGTGCGGGCCCTGCGGATGCCCGGCAGCTTCTACGAGGAGGTCCGCGAGACCTACCGGCGCCGGGTGGATGCGATGATGAACGCCCTGGCCAAGGTGCCGGATGTGGCTTTTCATCGCCCCGAAGGTGCGTTCTATACGATGGCGCGCCTGCCCGTGGCCGATACCGAGGACTTCGCCCGCTTCCTGGTGGCGGACTTCCGCGATCACAGCAGTGGTCGCCCGGAGACGGTGGTCGTGGCGCCTGGACCTGGCTTTTACGCCGATCCCACCTCGGGTCGCAATGAAGTGCGCCTCGCGGCCGTGCGCAATGAGCAGGAGCTGACCCGCGCGATTGAGGTGCTGGGCAAGGGCTTGGCGGCCTATCGGGCGCGCTGACCGGGCGCCTGCCGCCTCCTCCTCAAAAGGCCTGCCCCCAGGCCACCACCACCCCCCAGGAGCCCTCGCCCACCCCCACGTCTACGCGGGTGACGTTGAGATCTTCGGGGGGGAGAAGCAGGCGTAGCCCGCCGCCTGCACTCCAGTGCCAACGCCCATCGATGGCGACGGTATCCAGGAAGGCTGCGGCCTGCAGCGGCCCCACCAGTCGGTGCCGGTACTCCACCTGCATGGGTACAAAAACGGAGCCGCGCCAGCGCCCTGCCGGTTGGCCCCTCAGCAGCTCGGCGCCTCCTGCCATCCAGTCGCGCCACTCAGGACCTTCTACCCCCCAAACACCCACACGCATCGCCAACGTGCCCCCGAACAGCGGCGGCATCGCCCTCAGGTTCAGGCTACCGGAGAAGCTTTCTCCACTTCCAAAGCCCGCCTCTCCTACGGCTGTCAGGCTCAGGTAGCGCTGTGGCGTCATCGATAGGCCAAGCCATGGCCCATTCGCAACAAACCAGCTTCCTTCATAAAAATCGGCCCGTGTCTGGGCTCCCATCGTGGCGGTCAGCGGACCGGCGGTCCAGGCCAGCCCGGCGCCGCCGCGCGCCGTCCCCTGTACATAAAGTGCTCGCTTCCCGGTGGCGCTGTAGCGGTCGGCCACCAAACGCCCCCCCGTCGCATAGACCAGCGGCCGCAGAGCCCGGCCGGTGAAAAAACGCAGCGAAAAAAGCCCGGAAAATCCACCCCGGCTGTCGCCCCCCGCCCGCAGGCCAAGCTGGTGCTGCCGCCAGCCCAGGTCCGGGTGCTGGAAAGAAAGCAGCGCGCCCACGCCGGAGCCGGGGGCGCCTGACAGCCCCAGACTCAGCACCCAGGTCCCCGGATCGGGGGGATGGAGGCCCACTTCCTGAAGGCCCTGGCCCATGCCGTCCAGGTCCTGCGTCGCAAGACGGGAAAGATCGCCAGAGGCCCAGGCCAGCCGTGCAGAGGCCGGGCCCACCAGGGCACTTCCTGCCAGAAGGTCGGCCACCGTTGCCGGGTCGGCACCGGTAAAGGCGGGCATCCAAAGCTGGTAGTCCGCCAGCGCGATGGCACACCAGGGGTCGTGCTCCGGGCAGCTTCGCAGGGCGCGGTCCAACGCCACTTCGTGGACGAGTGGGGCGTAGTTCCCGGACAACTTCAGGAGTCGTACCCGGGCCATCGCCTCTGCCGCCGGGCCCTCTGCGGTGGCGAGGGCTTGGTGCCAGGCAGAGGCGGCCTGACCGCGCTCCCCTCTCCACCAGGCCAGATCCCCGGTAGAGAGGAGGTCAAAGGCGCTCAGTTCACCGAGATGGACTTGATCAGCCCACCCTTCATGTCGGTACGGAGCTGGTCCTGGAGCTTGGTGTAGATCCCGAAGTTCTCCGCCTGCTCAGAGCCATATTCCACGTCTTTGTCATCCTGCTCGCGCAGGGTGTACTTGAAGACCTGGAACTCAAAGCTGCTCTGGTCTTCAAAGGTGAAGCGCCAGCGATTGCGGGTGGTAATGTTCCCCTTGCTGCCATCCTTCAACACGGCCTGGGCCGTGGTGCGCAGGGTGCACTCGTACATCCAGGGGTTGAAGTCAGAAGAGTAGGTACAATCCACATCATCCGGAACCTTGCCCGGAACGATGTTGATGGACTTCACATCCGACCATGCCACGTTCTTCTCGGAGCTGCCCACTTCCAAGGTAAGCTTCAACTTTCCTTCTTCGGTGGTCCAGCCCTGATCGGCGTTGAAGTCCTCGCCCCGCTCCACGCCGATGACGCGACCACTCTTGGTGCTGCCATCCGCGAAGGTAAAGCTGATGTTGAAGCTGGCGTTCCGCACCACGACCGGCTCGGGGGGAGGGGGGGGAGGTGCGGGCTCTTCCACCGGAGGCGCGGCCACTTCGACCGGAGCGGGCTCGGGCACCGGCTCGTTCTTGTTTTTCTTGCCGCCCTTCGCGGCGACCAGGAGGAGGAGGAAGGGGAGGATCAGGAGACGACGCATCAAAACCTCGGTGGGGGACGCTACTACAACCACGGAGCCGCCCCGTTGATTCCCCGGAAAGGTCGGCCCCTTTGGCTTACATGTAACCTGTTGTCATGTCAAGACTTCATCTCTTCCGGTCATTTTTCTACGCGGGACTCAGGGCGACCAGCGCCGAAGGGGGCCCCACTCGGGGGTTCCGCCCTTCAGGATGGCATCAAAATTCGCACGTCCGCGCGCCGCTTCTCCCGTATCGACGCAGTGCTCGTAGGCGCAGGCCTCCAGCGACTGCCGCTCTGCCGGATCACGCCCCACCGCCGCGAGCACCGCACCTTTGAAGGCGGCCACTGCGGTAGGCGAGCGACGCGCGATCATGTCCACCATGGCCCTGGCGCGGGCCATGGCGGCCTCGAGATCCGGCTGCACCTCCTGCACCAGGCCGATCCGCAGCGCTTCTTCGGCGCCGATACGCTCGCCGGTCATGCCCAGGCGCAGCGCCTGCCCCACCCCGACCAACGCCCACAATTCTGCGCTCCCGCCTGCTCCGGGAAGGATGCCCAGCCCCGTCTCCGGCAGGCCCAGCGTTGCTTCCGGACAGGCGATGCGGTAGTCGCATGTGAGCAGGTACTCGGTACCCCAGCCCAACGCCACACCATTTACGATGGCGATGTGGAAGATCGGCGCGTGCCGAAGGCGGTTGAGCAGGGTGCGCTGCCAGCGCACATGCTCTTTGATTCGGTCCTCTCCCCAGCCGCTGCGCTCGGTGACGTTGGCCCCCGAGATGAAGATCGGTGCTCCCTTCGCACTTTTCCGCTGCGACCAGGTGAGGAGCGCCCGGATCTGCCCCGATTCGGCCAGGGTACACAGTTGCTCAAAGTCATGGAGCTGCTCGCTGCCCATTTCGTTGGCTTTGCCGTGGTCCAGCTCCAAAAGGGCAACGGGCCCGTCGATTTTCAGCTTGAGAGACTGCATTCAGGGCTCCGGTCTGGCGAGAAGGTCGAAGTGTAGCTGAATATCCGGCTGCAGCGTGGAGATCAGCAGACCCGGATCAGGGATTCCAAATTCCGCCCAGTTCAGGGGGATCTGCCCACGAAGGCGGAGGGCTTCCTCCTCCCGCGACCAGCTCAGGGGTACAGACACCCGCCGGGTCTGATCCCGGATGGTCAGATCACCAGACAGGGTCAAACTTCCGCTTCCTTCACCGGGATCGGGAAGGTTCCCCTCCATCTGCACCACCGTAAAACGTATGGTGGGATACTTTTCCGTCTCCAGGCACCAGAGGCGGAGGCGCTCGTCGCGCGGGCCCAGGCCGGTGGAGAGAGAGGTGGTCGCCACCTCCATGCTGCCGCTCCGGCTATCGGGGTCAAAGCTCCCAAAAAAGCTGGCCGCTTTGCCCTCGAAGCTGTGAAGGCTGGCGACTGCGGCAAAGCCGAGGCGGCTCTCCGCAGCGGAGAAGGTGTGGGGCGCGGCCATGGCGAGGGGAAGCAGCCACATCTGCGCCACTTATCCCGTGCGGGGCGGTCGCCGCTGCCCCTTCCGGTTACCGTAGAGGCTATGGTCGCCAAACCCGATCTCGCCGCTATTCTTGATATCCTGGTGCAGGCTGGGCTGCTTCATGCCGGACAACGCCAGGATGTGTTGAACCGTGGAAAGGAGCAGTCCCGACATCTGCTGCTGGACCGCCGTGCCGAGCTGCGCAAGCTGTTGGGAAGGCAGCGGGTAAGCTACGCAATTTCCGACATCGAGCTGGTGGCATCCTTCCGCTTCAAGCGGGCGGACCACACGGAGCAGTTGTTGGAGGAGGAGCAGATCACCGAGGCGGTGGCGAAGGCGCTGGGCTATCCTTTTGTACGTATCGATCCCCTCCGCTTGAATTTCAAGCTGGTGGTAGAGGCCTTTGGTGGGCCCTTTGCCGAGAAAAATATGGTGGTGGCGATGGAGGAGACGGCCACCGAGCTTACGGTGGCCCTGAACGAGCCCTGGAACACCGAGCTTTTGGCCCAATTGGCGGGCTTCAAGAAGAAGCCAATCCGCCCGGTGATGGCGTGTAAGTTCGAGATCCAGCGGGTGATTGCCGAGTTCCATGGCTTCCGACGCTCGATGCGCGCGGCCGAGCGCGAGCTGGGCACGGATCTTCCCGATATCTCCAACTTGGAGGCGCTCTATAAGGTCCAGGGGCTGAACGAGCTGGAGGCTACCGACCAGCCGGTGGTGCAGGCGGTGTGGTATCTGCTAAACTACGCCTACGAAAATCGGGCTTCCGATATTCATATCGAGCCCAAGCGCGAGGATGCGCTGATTCGGATGCGCATCGATGGGGTGCTGCACGCGGTACATCGGATGCCGAAGGCGGTGCATCCCGCTGTTGTAAGTCGTGTCAAACTTCTGTCGCGACTGGATATTGCTGAGCGGCGGCGGCCGCAGGACGGGCGCTTTAAGACGCAGGTGGGGAATGTAGAGGTGGAGCTGCGCGTGAGCACGGTGCCCACGGCCTTCGGCGAAAAGGCAGTCATCCGCATCTTCGATCCGAGTATTTTGAACCAGAAGTTGGAAAGTCTCGGCTTTTTCCCCCGCGAGCTGGCCATGTACGATGGCTTCATTCGCGCTACCAACGGCATGGTCCTGGTGACGGGGCCCACCGGCTCCGGGAAGACCACCACGTTGTATTCTACGCTACACCATATCTCCAGCCCGCGGATCAACATCTGCACACTCGAAGATCCCATCGAGATGGTGTTTGAAAACCTGAACCAGATGGCGATGCAGCCGAAGATCGGCTTCACCTTTGCCACCGCGCTCAAAAGTGTGCTACGGCAGGATCCGGATGTGGTGATGGTGGGCGAGATTCGCGACCCGGAGACGGCGGACAACGCGGTGCAGGCGGCGCTGACCGGGCATCTGGTGCTTTCTACGCTGCATACCAACGATACCACTGCTGCGGTGAGCCGGCTTCTGGATCTGGGGGTCTACCCCTTCCTGGTCTCTTCCGTGCTGTTGGGGGTGGTGGCGCAGCGTCTGGTGCGGAAGGTCTGTGCGCACTGCGCGGTAGAAGAGCTATTGACCCAGGAACAGATTGACTTTCTGAAGATTCCCGGGGCCGAGGGGCGACGGCTGAAGGTACGGCGGGGTGTGGGCTGTGTGCGCTGCCGTGGCACGGGCTACCGCGGTCGAACCGGGGTTTTTGAGGTATTGAAGATCACGCCGCGCATCCAGAACCTGATCAATACCAAGGCCAGCTCTCAGGAGATCCGTCGCGAGGCGCTGAACGATGGGATGTTGAGCCTTCGGGAATATGCCATCAAAAAGCTGGCTAAAGGGGAAACCACCTATGAAGAGGTGGTGGCGATGACCGATGAGCAGTCGGTGTACTGATGTGGTTGCTCCTGCTATCTTGCACGCAAGAAGAACCTTCCAAAGTGGAAGGTCGTCCTGATGATTCGGAGGAGAGTCCTCCTGACTCAGAGGTCAGGCCGGACGATAGCGATGCCCCCTCGCCCTGCGGCACGGGCATGGTGCCGGTGGCGGGATTTTGTATCGACCAATACGAATCGAGAATTCGTGGCTGGTCTCCTTATGAAGTGCCCGCAGAGGGAGGGACGGCGGAGAGTGTGGAGGGGGAGGTGCCGCAGGGCTACATCAGCGGAGCGCAGGCAAGTTCCGCTTGTGAGGCGGCCGGAAAGCGGCTGTGTACCTCGGAAGAGTGGCTGCGGGCCTGTCAGGGGCCCGATGGCACGACCTATCCCTATGGCAACAGCTACGACGCCACCGCATGCAACACGTCGCGCGCCGAGCATCCGGTGGTCAGCTACTGGGGCAACGACCCGGACATGTGGGACAGCGAGCACATGAACGACCCCGGCATCAACCAGCAGGCGGACACGGTGGATCCGGCGGGGGCCAACCCGAAGTGTGTGAGCTCAGAGGGTGTTTTTGACATGCACGGGAACCTGCACGAGTGGGTGGCGGAGGCGGCCGGGACTTTTCGGGGTGGGTTTTACGCGGATGCGTCAATCAATGGGTCGGGCTGCCTGTATGTGACCACGGCCCATGACGTCGCGTACCACGACTACTCGACGGGCTTTCGCTGTTGTTCGGAGCCCGCGGAGTAGCTTCGGGGCGGCGCTTTGTTTCGCCTGAGGCTATCCTGGGGGCTCCACCTTGGGGGTTTGATGGTCGCCCTTGTCTTTTTCCTTGCCTGTTCGGGCCCCAAAGAGTCCAGCACCGTCACCGCGGACTGCAACAGCCTTGCCCCTACCGACTGTGCGACCCGCTCGGACTGCGCGGTCATTACAGGTTCGTCGGTCACTTTTGGCGATACGGGGGGCGGTTGCTATACCGTAGGCACTGCCGAGCCGCTGGGCTGTATGCCCGCGAACATGGGCTGCGACGAGGCCGAGCACTGGGTCAGTAATTCCGATGGCTGCTGGTTCTTTCGCAACGGATGCCTACCGGAAGGGTGGACCGGCGAAGGGACGGTGCAGGCAGCCTGCGGGGTGGTAGAGGGGATGCAGGCCTGCGACTGAGGGAGGCTTCAGTCCGCCATCCTCTCCACCGCCTCGCGCACCTGCTCCGGGCTCAGGTAGAAAAAGGCGAGTATGACCGCTTTGTAGCCGGACTTCACCTCCAGGCCCGAGTGGAGGCTGGCAGGGTCTTCCTGACCATCGGCGCGCAGGCTCCACCAGGTGGTCAGGCGGCCACGGCGGGGGCCGATGGAGAGGGGAGCGGGCTGGGCGAGCGGAAAATGAGTTTCGCCGCCCTCTTCCGTGTCGACCAGGGAAAGCAGCATCGAGAGGGCGAGGGTGGCGTCGCCGTCAGGGTAGGTGTCGTGATGGGGTGGGTGACCTTCGCCAGGTTGATAGTATCGAAAACGTAGGGTGAGTGGGGTGGCCGGATGAATGCCCACCCGGGCTTCCAACCGCAACGCCAGCATTGCCAGCAGGGGGTGGGCGTTGGGGGGGGACTCGGCGCAAAAGCCGCAGTGGTCGCTCTTGTAAAAAATAGCGTTTGAAACAACAAAGTCTTCTTGCCCCATCAGGTCGAGCAGGGCGCTGCACGCCTCCCCCTCCAGAAATTCCTCCTCCAGAAAGATCAGGGGGGCTTCGCCCAGCCGTCGCATCCGCTCCTCCGCTGTCAGGCCCTGCCCCGGTCGGGGAAGGGCCCGATGAAATCATTCGCCCTTGTTGGCCTGCTCCGGTGGCTTAACCCGGCTTTCGGCTGCGCCTGCCTTGACGTGGGTGCGGATTGCGAGCTCTTGACTTTTTTGGGCGAAGAAGGTATGGTTTTCTTGTCCGTCTTCTTCAGGGCACGCCCACATCGCCATACCAGAGGACTTCGGCCGAGCCCCGTAGCTCGGGGGGGGTGGGCACCAGCCCGATCAGGGGCTGGTAGGGGACGACGACCTGAACGTGCAGGATGTTGGCGTAGCCCCGGTTTTGGATCTCGGCGTTGATGGTGGGTGCGCCACGCATTTTGTACTGCTCCAGCCAGTCCTCGGCTTCACCTTTGGCCCGGGTCACCGGATCCTGGCTGAGTGGAATCCCCGCCGCGATCCTGGCGCCGCGTGCGGCGGAGGTGGTGACCGACAGCCAGTGGTACATGTACCAGCTCCAGTCCATCAGCCCGAACAGCACCGCCAGCAGCAGGGTGATCACCAGCGCGAACTCCACGGCTGAGGCGCCTTTTTTGGGGTGTGGCCTCCTCATCCCTCCTCCATCCGGATAGTCGTGACCGCATGCAGTTGGGGGCTCACCGGAATCAGGCCGAACAGCGCCGTGAACGGCACGGTCACCCGCAGCTCCAGCATGGTGCCGGCCGGGTTCGGGAAGCTGCGGGCGGCCACGGTGGCCAGGGCCGGGTCAAAGCCCGCGGCGCGCAGGCCATCCTCGGCCTGAAGTCGAGCAACAAGGGTGGGATCGTCGGCTTTGCGGGTCAGGGCCCCGGCGTGGGCAGCGTCCCGGGCCACGGTGACGACGGCCACTTCCCTGGCCAACATCCGTCCCCACTCCAATACTCCGATTAGTAACAACAACACAATCGGGAGGGTGACCGCAAATTCGACGGAGATGGAGCCGCGCCTCATCGGACCACCACGGCGGGGGCGGTGTATACGATCCCGTAGTTGGTGCCGCCGTACCAGTCGCCGATCTCCCGGAAGCTTCCGGGGTCGATCCTCAGCCACACATTTTTGTTCTTGGCCGCTCCCTTCGCGCCCGCGTCGTAGAGAGCGCCCCACACAAAACCCTTGAGGGGGGCCGCTTGGTTCCACGAGCCACCGCCGGCCTGGCAGTAGGAGCTGCCACCGTCAAAGACGGGGATGGGGCCCACCAGCATGTGGCCATATTGGGACTGAGGAACCTGGGAAGCGGCGTGTTGGGCGGGCAGGCTGCCCCAGGTTTCGCTGTCCCAGGGTACCCCGTTGCCGATCGCCTCGGCCACCGCTTTCAGGGCGGATGCCGCCACACCATTGTTGAGGCTCACGGTATCATCGGTATCGGCAGGCGCACAGGCCTCGTCCACCTCGCCGGTCTCATACCACTGCTCCATACAGGGCATGATGTCGGACAGAAAGTCACTCACCCAGCTTGCGTTGGGGGTGGTGCCCACACCCGCCCAGCCGGTTGTATCTGCGCCCGCCGGACTCAACACAAAAGTCATGTCCACCAGGGTGTCCACCGGCCAGCCTTGGACTGTACACTGGGCCAGTCCAAAAGGAAGGTAGTAGGGGACGGAGCCGGCTCCCAGCCGCATTCCCTGCACGGCGATGGCCACCCCCGCTGCGGCCAGCTCGTTTCGCCCAAAGGCCGGTCCCGAAAGGAGGGGGAACAGGTCGTCGCGCCGGCTGCGCACCAGGACGGCGTTGACCCGTGTGTGGTCCAGGGAAGGCGTAAAAGCGGAGTTTTCCCAGATCCCCAGCACAACATCTCCGGTCGGGTTGTTGGTGGGGTTGTCGGCCAGCACCACGGGGTCGCCCATCGCCTGGTTCAACCCACCGACGGTGATGGCGGTGCTCCGGGCAGTGGCCAGTCCGGTCGCCTTCTGGTCCAGCACCCGTGCCCCCGAAAGTGCCGCCGCGTCGGCGGCAGCCTGAAGTTGGGTCTGTACCAGCCGCGCATAGCCCAGATCAATGACCAGCGCGGCGAACATCAATAAAACCATGGTAGTAAGCGCGACAACGAGAGCGCTTACACCCTTTCGGAACCGTCTGTAACGTAGATTACATTTGGTAGTCATCGGCTATTCTCCTGGAGACTTGGCAGGAGGCGATCCGTGATGTTGATCACCGCTGGACCTAGGAGCACCACAAAGAGAGGGGGTAGCACAAACAGGATCATGGCGACGGTCAGCTTGGGGGTGGCCTCGGCGGCGCGGCGTTCGGCGTCCAGAATACGGCGGCGCCGGGTGAGCTGGGCATGGGCCCGGATCGAGCTGGCGATCCCCGCTCCGTAGCGTTCCGCCTGCGACAGCACATTCACCAGGGAGGCCAGCTCGGGCAGGCCCGTGCGGGTGTCCAGGTGCCGCAGCGCGTCGGCGCGGGGAATTCCCGCGGAGAGCTCGGCGTTCACATAGGATAGTTCATTCGACAGGACCGGCGAGGCCATCTGTAGCTCTGTGGCCACGTGCCGCAGGGCGGCATCCAGGCCCAGGCCGGCCTCCAAACAGCTCACCAGCATGTCCAGCGCGTTGGGCAGCGACTGCCGAAGCTCGGTGTGCCTTGCTTCCCGTCGCATATGGACCACCAGCGCCGGCAAATAGTAGCCGATCAGGGCCAACACCAGCGCCGGCACCAGCATGGATGTCAGGCTCTGGCTGCGTAGCAGCGCAAGCAGCGGGAGTAGCAGGGCGGCGGAGGCGCGAAGCAGCAGGTACCACTCCAGCCCGCGGGGGTGAAAATAGCCTGCTTGTACCAATTGTAGCCGCAGCGCATCTCGCTCTGCACCCTCAGGTGGGGCGGCCAGGCTGCCGATGGCCTTGCTGACGGGCGAAGGCTTGGTGTTCTGCGGAAGAAGGTTGGGGGCAACCTCCACTTCCGGCGGCCTGACCAGGGTGTACAGGCCCCACGCCATCGCCGCCAGCGCGCAGAAGGCCGAGAAGGCCAGAAGTACCGGGGGCGACATCTAAGCCTCCACCTGGGAAAGTTGACGCATGACCACCCCGCCCACCAACAGCGAGGCCAGCGCACCTGCCAACATGAGCCTGCCCGTGTTGGTGGTGAGCAGGGGGAGCAGATAGCCGGGTCGCATGATGAACAGGATTCCGGTCACGAAAAATGGAAGTGTGCCGAGGATAATCGCGGAGATGCGCACCTCTGCGGTCAGCGCGTGTACCTTCTCGCCGAAGATCAGGCGCTCCCGAATGGTCTCGGCCAGGTGGGTCAGCACCTCGATCAGGTTTCCACCGGTATCGCGGTGCAGGAGTACCACGCTAACAAAAAGTCGTATATCAAAATTGTCTGAATTCCGGTCCACCAGCTCGTGCAGGCAGTCCCGCAGCTCCAGGCCCATGCGGTGCTGCTCGGAGACGGTGCTCAGCTCTTCGGAGAGTGGAGCCGGAACCTCCAGCGCCGCCTGGCGCAGGGCATCGTTGAAGGCATGCCCGGCGCGCAGTGCGCGGCAGATCAGGTCCAGTGCGTCCGGAAGTTGGATGGTGATGTCGGCTGCACGTCGTCTAGCCTCCCGAACCAAAAGCATAGGGGGAACTACGGCAAATAGCAGACCCAACCCGACGCCCCGCAGGCCAAGCGCCAAGCCCGCCAGCAGCGCTCCCCCCAATCCGAACAGCAGCATCCGTGCCAGCAGCCCCTGGGGGGCCTCGTTCTCTCCAGCCCGAAGCTGTAGTTGCGCCATCTTCTCCCCCAAGCCACCCATCCACTCCGGCACACTCTGGCGCGGGCGGGCATGCACGCTCGGCGCCCGCCCCAGGCGGTGCGCCAGCTCCAGACGGGCGGCCTGGGCGCGGTTTTGTAGTCCCCAATACATAAATGTGCCGGCCACCAGAAGCGCCACAAAGAGCACCAGGGAGAACAACGGTACGAGGACCTGAGGCATGGGCTATACCTCCGCGCGAAAGTTCAAGATGTTCCCGGGGATCTCGATCCCGTGGGCCTGCAGGCGACTGGTGAAGGCCGGGCGGATGCCGGTGGCTTCGAAGGTGCCCCGCACGGCCCCCGTGCTGTCCACAGTCCGTTGCTTGAAGCGGAACACTTCTTGCGTAGAAATTACGTTTCCCTCCATCCCGGCCAGCTCGGTGATCGAGGTGATCCGCCGGTGGCCGTCGGAGAGGCGGGCCACTTGAATGACCAGATCGATGGCCTCGGCGATCATCTCGCGGATGGCCGGCCCGGGAATGTTGCCCATCCCCAGGCCCACCATGGTCTCCAGGCGCCCCAGAGCGTGGCGGGGGCTGTTGGCGTGGATGGTAGAGATAGAGCCTTCGTGGCCGGTATTCATGGCCTGGAGCATGTCGATGGCCTCCACCCCACGGATCTCGCCCACCAGGATGCGGTCGGGCCGCATCCGCAGGGAGTTGCGGACCAGATCGCGCGTGGTCACCTCGCCCAGTCCTTCCAGGTTGGGGGGGCGGGTTTCCAGGCGCACCACGTGGGGCTGCTGCAGCCGCAGCTCGGCCGCATCTTCAATGGAGACGATTCGCTCATCGGGAGGGATGAAGCCGGAAAGTACATTTAGGAAGGTGGTCTTTCCGGATCCGGTTCCGCCGGAAACCAGGACGTTGAGCTTGGCTTTGACACAGCCTTCCAAGAGCACCATCAGCGGCTCGGGGATGCTGTTCATGCGCACCAGATCCTCTCGCCGGATCGGGTTCACGCCGAAGCGGCGGATGGAGACCGAGGGACCGTCGATGGCCAGGGGAGGAATGATGGCGTTGAAGCGGCTTCCGTCGGGAAGGCGGGCATCCACCATCGGTGCCGCCTCGTCGATACGTCGGCCCACCGCACTCACGATGCGATCGATCACGTGCAGCAGATGGCGATCATCACGGAAGTGTACTTCTGCCTTCTCTAATTTCCCCGCACGTTCCACATAGACCGTGTCGGGCCCGTTGATCAGGATGTCGCTGACCGCGTTGTCATGCAGAAGGCGTTCGATAGGGCCAAAGCCAAGGATCTCATCGATTACATCCTCAACCACCCGCAGTTGCTCGTCGCGCGACAGCGGCACGGAGCGGCTGTGGATCAGCTCCCCAAGGAGCGCGCGGATCTGCACCTCCAGATCGACCCGGGGGGTGTTCTCCAGCAGCTTGGCGTCCAGGGTGGAGACCACTTCCGCGTGAAGCTCGCGCTTCGTGCGTTGAAAGGGGCTTTCCTCCCGGTCGGTGGAAGTGGCTCCGCGCAGGCGGTCCATCAGGCGTACACTCATCGGAGCTCCAGGTCGGCTGAAGATAAAAAAGGAACTACCATGGCTTCCACCACGGACGGACGTCCACGTTCGGGGTGGGCTCGCCGTCCAGGCGAGCCCAGAGTCCTGCCATGGCCCGGGCCAGGGCCGATGTGGGCACCTGATCCCGCAGGAGCTGACCGGAGAAGTCCACGGCGTCGGCGGCGTCGAGGTCCAGCGGCAGCTCGGCGTGGACGGGAAGGCCAAGCTGCTCCTCGATAGCGGCGGTGGATACCCCCCCTTTGCCGCGCATGTTCACCACCAGGCGGATGCGGTGCTTCGGTAGCTCCAGGCGTTGAAGAAGCTCAATCTTGCGGCCCGCATCGCGCAGGGCGGACACCATCGGTGTGGTGAGCAGGAGCACATGGTCGGCCGCCAAGGCCGCTGCCAGTGCAACCTCGTCGGCCCGCGCGCCACAGTCGGTGATCACCACCGTCCAGTTTTGTCTGGCCAGATTCAATACCGGTCTGATCTCCTCGGCAGAGGGAAGGATTACCTTGCTTAAATCGTGAGGTTGGGCCAGGACGGAGAATCCGCCCTTATGTGCGACCGCGGTTCCCCGAATCACATCGGCGTCCAGGCGTTGTGGCTCCAACAGCAAGTCGTGGATGGTGCGCCCGGGCCAAAGATCGATACAACCTGCAAGATCCCCCTTCCCGAAGTCCAAATCGAGTGCACACACGGCTTGATCGGCAGCAAGCTCTGCGGCCAGCGATGCGGCCACCAATGTGGTGCCGCAGCCCCCTTTTGCACCCAGCACGGCCAACATCCGGTGGCCGCCCGGGCGTACTTCCTCTGCATCCTGCATCGGTCCCCCCTTTGTGTCGGTCAACGCTTGCCGCCGTCCTTGATCTCGCGACCGGTTGCATCAAAGCGCAGCTCGGTGCTCTTTCCTCCCTGGATCACTTCCGCAGAGTTGCCGGGGGGCTCAACCGGCGTTGCGGGCTGCTTTTGTGCACGGCGCTCGGCCAGTCTCTTGACCCGTGCCGGGCTGGTGTTCGATCCCAGACCGACAAGGGCGTTGGTGACCAGTGGCTTTCCGTGGTCCATCAGGGCAAAGTCGCCTTCAGAGCGCAGCGAGAGGTGGATTTCACCTCGGGCAGAGGCCATGGCGACTTCCTCTGCTTCATCCGGCTCTACCTCCAGTGTGACATAGAGATCGCGCGGCGGATTGACGCGGCGGGTCTCCTTCTCCACGGGGTCCTGCGTGGCCTCCATCTGGAGGGTGGTCCCCACCCCCAACACGCGCACGCCTTGAAGGATGGTTTCCGTCACCCAGTCGGCACCCATGCTGTTTTCATCCGGACGGATGGTGACGATGAGATCCACATAGACCCCGGGCTTCAGCATTCCACCCAGGCCACCTTCGCGATCCACCTTGACGGTGACCGCGCGGGCCCCGTCCGGCACCATCGCCTCCAGCTTTGCCATGGCGCTGGTCGCGTCGAAGCGCTCTGGGCGCAGGATCTCGCCTTCCAGGATGCGCTCTTCTACCACCGTCCCCACAATTTCGGCTTCCGACGCGTAGAGCTTGCCGCTGGGAAGTGTGGCCTGGGGGAGGCTACGCAGCTCGACGTCGTCCTCCTCCACCACGTCGCCAGGCAGAAGGCTACGGCTGGCTACCAAGACCTGGGTGGTCTGCAGCGGACGGCGGGCCTCTGCCAGCTCCGCCTGACTGTCCCGTAGGACCTTCCAGGCACCAAGGGCCGTCACACCCGCAATCACCAAGCCGGTCAGCAGGAAGAGGAAAGATTTTCGCCGGGTCAGAGTAAGGCTGTCCGCCAAGGGAGCTCCGCGTATCGTGAAGGGGCATGCAAGAACGGTGCCATCGGCAATTTGGATATGAAAAGCCCACGGGGGGGGGGAGTAGCTGCACGTGTAAGTTGGGTGAGAGAGCACTTTGACACAGGGGGTGTGCCGGATTGCCCGGAGGTGGCTCATGAGTCGAATCCGTGATTTCCCGCATATCTGTAGCGTTGCCGATGCCCGGGGCGTTGAATACAGGTGGCTGGTAACGCAGCGATGCGGTATTTTTGGAAGCTTGTGGAGGGTGGTGCTATGATGAGTTTTTTTTCGCGATTGCCTTTTTTGGGGTCCGTCAAGGCTCCTCGTCGCGCCCGTCGGCAGCCGCTGCGTGCTTTGGTGCTCCTGGCGTTGGTCGGGCAGGTGAGTGCTGCCGCCGCTGAGGGCTCCGCCGAGTGGGGCAGCCAGCCGCTCCAGAGCGACACCGTGATGTATGTGGACATCCTCGACTACACGGTGGAGTCCATCCGGTGGACGGGCTCGGGCCGGCTGCGGGTGCTCAACAGCGCTGGCACGCAGCTGGCGCGGCTCAGCAGCGGCCAGAGCACGGCCGTGACCGCGAATGGCACCTACACCTTGAACGTAGAGAACAACCAGTCCGGGACCTGGTCCGTGACGGTGGTGGGGCAGATCGATGCAGGCAACGGGCGCTTGTGGAGTGACTACTGGCACTTTGACGCGGGGACCTACAGCTCTGCCGCCGCACTTAACGGCAGCGTGTACGCCTACATCGACCTGGGCAGCAACGGAGACACCGTCATTGAAATGCTCGCGGATGGACTGTCCGGCTATGACTGGTACCTCGCGGCCAACGGGGTGGGAGTCACCGGTGCCAATTCGCGCTCTGTCGCGACGAGCGGCAACAGCTTTACGCCGGACTTCCCGATCTATGTAAATCCTCCCAGCATCGCTTCCTATGTGATTCCCACGCCGACGGTGTCTTCTGCCGCCTTTGTGGGAGACGGCGGGCTGCACTGTAACAGTATTGCTCCCGGCTATACGCTGGGCGCGTTTGAATTTGTGAGTGGGGTGGACGGCGCGGCGCATGTCGTGTGCGACCTGAACGGCGACGGCGCCTACGACATCACCTCGGACGATGATGTCCACCTTCAGGCGGCGGTGACGTCGGGCACCAACACCATCGCTTGGGATGGTACGGACAACCTGGGGAACGATGTGGCACCGGGCAGCTATTCCTGCAAGGTGCTCATCACCATTGGCGAGTTCCACTATGTGGCTCGGGACGTGGAAACCTCCTACGACGGCTTCCGCCTCTTCCTGCTGGATTCGGCGGGTACCCGGACCGGTCTGGATATGTTCTGGAACGACAGCGCGGTGCAGTCCACCGAAGTCACCATGGGCAACGGGCAGCTTGGCCTGGAAAGCTCGGGTGCCTCCGGCATCAACGCCGGTACCTATCCCGGTACGGCATCGGCCAATGTCAATGCCCGCTCCTGGGGCGCATTTCAGGCCACGAGCAAGGGCAACGATAGCTACCTGGACACCTACACCTTTGCGGACTCGGTGTGGTCCAGCCCCTTCGCGCTTGAAGTGGTGGACGGTACGCTGGACAGCGACGGCGACACCCTCACCAACATCGAAGAGACCTGTGAAGTAGGCACCGATCCCAACGATTTTGATAGCGATAACGACTCGTTGAGCGACGGCTACGAGGTGACCACCTCCACCACGGACCCGCTGGATGCCGACACGGACAACGGCGGCGTGGACGACGGTACCGAAGTGAACGGAGGGGCCAACCCCCTGAATCCTGCGGATGATGACAGCGACGGGGACGGTCTGACCAACACCGAGGAGACCACCCTGGGTACGGACCCGAACAATGCTGATTCCGACAACGATGGCCTCTCGGATGGCGTCGAAGACGGCAGCAGCGGTACCAACCCGCTGGACGACGACAGCGACGACGATGGCTTGCTGGACGGCAACGAGGATGTGGACGGCGACGGCGTGGTGGACACGGGCGAAACCGGGGCCCTCTCCGCCGACAGCGATGGCGATGGCCTGCAGGACGGGACGGAGTCCGGCCTGACTGCCCCGCAGGGAGGCGATACCGACGCGGGGAGCTTTGTTGCGGATACGGACCCCAGCAGCACCACCGATCCCACCGATGACGACAGCGATGACGACGGTCTTCTGGATGGCAACGAAGACGCTGATCGCGACGGTCAGACGGACAGCAACGAAACCGATCCCGACCTGGCGGACAGCGACGGGGACGGTCTCCAGGATGGCACCGAGTCCGGTCTGACCGTGCCGCAGGGCAACGACACCGCCGGTGGGCAGTTTCAGGCGGACAGTGATCCCGCCTCCACCACCGATCCGCTGGATGACGACAGTGACAATGACGGTCTGTTGGATGGGAACGAGGATGCCGATCATGACGGTTGGACGGATGGCGGCGAGTCCGACCCCAACCAGCTCGACAGCGACGGGGACGGCCTGACCGACGGGTTGGAGAGCGGGCTGACCACACCTCAGGGCGACGATACCGACCCGGGCAGCTTCGTGGCCGATGCCGATCCCAGCAGCACCACCGACCCCACCGATGACGACAGCGATGACGACGGCTGGATGGACGGCACCGAAGACAACAATGCCGACGGGGCCGTGGGCGGCGGCGAGACCGATCCCGCCAACGCGGACAGCGACAGCGACGGTCTGCAGGATGGCACGGAAGCAGGGCTTACGGCTCCGCAAGGCGATGATACCGACAGCCAGGTTTTTGTAGTAGATGCGGATCCCTCCACCACGACCGATCCCTTGGACGACGACAGCGACGACGACGGCCTGCTGGACGGCAGCGAGGACAGCGACGCGGACGGCGCCGTCGGCAGTGAGGAGGCAGATCCCAACCTCTTCGATACCGACGCAGACGGTCTCTCGGACGGCCAAGAGGGCGGTCTGAGCAGCCCCGAGGGCGCCGATTCGGACGCCGGCCTCTTCCTGGCCGATAGTGATCCGACCACCACCACCAGTCCCGTCGATGACGACACCGACGAAGACGGCCTGATCGATGGCAGCGAGGACGCCGATCACGACGGTTTTGTGAGCGCAGGGGAGACGGATCCCAACGCCTTTGACTCCGATCAGGATGGGTTGGGCGATGGGCAGGAGCAGGGGCTGACGGCGGCGCAGGGGGACGACACGGACCAGTCCTTTGTCGCCGACGCCGATCCCACGACCACCACCGATCCCCTGGATGCGGACTCCGACGATGATCGTCTGGAAGATGGCGAGGAAGATGCGAACAGCAGCGGCGGCGTAGACGCGACAGAGACGGATCCCAACAACGCCGACACCGATGGTGACCGTCTGGAGGACGGCGAGGAAGTGCTGGATCAAGGCACAAATCCTCTGGATGTGGACACGGACGACGGCGGCGTGTGGGACGGGGACGAGGTGCTGGACTACAGCATCAACCCGCTGGATGGCAGCGACGACGCGCCCTATCTGGACCGCGACCAGGACGGCCTGTCCGACAGTGAGGAGGAGGCGCTGGGCACCGATCCCGATGTGGCCGACACCGACGGCGACGGGCTGGGCGACGGTGCGGAAGCGGAGGACTTGGGTACCGACCCGACGATCGCCGATACCGATGGAGATGGGCTCTCCGACGGGGACGAGGTGAACAGCACCGGCACCAATCCTGTAGTGGCGGATACCGATGGGGATGGCCTCTCGGATGGGGACGAGGTGAACAGCACCGGTACCGATCCGCTGAACGCCGACAGCGACGGCGACAGCCTGACCGATGGCCAGGAGGTCACCGATGTCGGCACCAATCCGCTGAATCCCGACACCGATGGCGATGGTCTGACTGATAGCGACGAGGTGAACAGCACCGGTACGGATCCTGTAGTGCCGGATACCGATGGGGATGGCCTGTCAGACGGAACCGAAGTGTCCGACACCGGCACCAACCCGCTGGATCCCGACACCGACGACGGCGGCGTCTCCGACGGCGACGAAGTGTCCGATGGTACCAACCCGCTGGACGGCACCGACGACATCAAGGACAGCGACGGGGATGGCCTGACCGATCAGGAAGAGGCCGATCTCGGCACCGATCCCGACGTGGCCGACACGGATGGCGACGGGCTGGGGGACGGCACGGAAGTGAACGACACCGGGACCGATCCCCTGGTGGCCGACACCGATGGCGACGGGCTGGAAGATGGGACCGAGGTGAACGACACCGGGACCGATCCGTTGGTGGCCGACACCGATGGCGACGGGCTGGAAGATGGGACCGAGGTGAACGACACCGGGACCGATCCCATGATTCCGGACACGGATGGGGACGGACTGGACGACGGCACCGAGGTGAACGACACGGGCACCGACCCGCTGGACCCCGACACCGACGGTGGCGGCATTAAAGACGGGGAGGAGGTGACCAATGGCACCGATCCCCTTCTTGGCGGTGACGACAGTAGCAAAGGCTATTATAGCGGCGGTTGTTCAGTAGCTCCTTCGGGTCAGCCTCTCGCTTTGACCCTTGCTCTTGGCGCGGCTGCGTTGATCCGCCGTCGCCGTCGCTGAAATTCTCTTCCAGGATATAAGAAGGCACCATGCTTCTCCTTGCCATCGGCCTCGCTGCCGCTCAGGAAACCGCGTCCGGTGGGGACGCTCCTGCCCTGAACTCTCAGATCTTCCGGCCCTCCATCGACTCTCACTCCTTCTTCCGAATCCTGGACACGGACCTTCCCGTCCAGCGCTTTTCGGCGGGAGGGCTGCTCTCCTACACCAAGTCGCCCCTCCAGTACACCACCGCCGACGGGACAACCACGGACATCGTGGCCAACCTGATGCAGCTGGATGTGATGGGGGCCGTGAGGCTGGGACCCGTGCGCCTGGGGCTGGATCTGCCGATCTATCTGCGGAATTTCGGCGGAACGTCGCCGGATGCCACCGGGATCGGTGACCTGGCCATCGACGGAAAAGTCCGCATTCTCGACCCGGAAAAGGCGCCCATCGGCCTGGCGGGCGCGGTGCGCGTCTATGTGCCGGTTTCCACCGTGCCCGACGGCTTGGGTGCCGGGGGCGCCGGCCTGGACCTGGGCGTGGGTGTGACCCGGCCCATCGGCGAGAAGTTGACCTTGGCCCTGGACCTGGGCACCACGCTGCAACCCGCAGTCGCGCTGGAAAATACCACATGGGGAAGCCAATTCTTCTTCGATGTGGGTGCGGCCTACGGCATCGGGGACCGGGCAGGCGTCGCCGCCGAACTTCATGGTGCATTTGTGTACCAAAGCTTCGGCGACCCCACGACCTCTCCCCTGGAGCTGATCCTGGGTGGTTGGTATCGCATGGGTAAAAACCGGGCGTTGATGCTACATCCTGGTGTGGGTGTGGGCCTGACCGATGCGATCGGCGCGCCCGCTGTACGGGTGCTGCTGTCGGCAGCCTACGACCCGCTGGAGGACAAGGGTCCCAAGGACACCGATGGAGACGGCATCTACGACGATACCGATGCCTGTGTCACCGTACCAGAAGACCTGGACCAGTGGGAGGATAGCGACGGTTGTGCCGAGCCTACGGCGGTCACCGTGCGCATCAAGGATACCGACGGATTCCCGGTGCCCGAGGGCACCTGGACCGAGGCCTCTGGCGCTTCCGGGAAGTCGGGCGATCAGGCTAAGGTAGAGGCAGGTCCACGCAATTTCAGCAGCGAAGGCGTGGCCAAGCCCGCAGAGATTCCCGCCGGTCCGCCCACCGAGGTGGAGATCGTCGTTCCCGCGCCACGGGGCACGCTGGAAGTGATCGTGAAGGACCAGGCAGGGAAGCCGGTGGAGGGAGCCACCTGGACGGCGACCGGTCCGGTGAACGCCGGTGGCGCGGGGGGGGCGAAGGTGCCCGCGCGTCCGGGCAGCTACGAGCTGGTGGGCAACGCCCCTGGCTACCGGCCCGGCAAAGCGATTGTGGTCGTGGTCAAAGACGGTACGGCCACCATCACGCTGGAGCTGCTGCCCTCCAAGGCTGAGCTGAAGCAGGAGCGCATCGAGATCCGGGAGTCGGTGTACTTCGAGACCAACCAGGCGGTGATCAAGACCGAGTCCTATCCGCTGCTGGACGAGATCGCGGACATCCTCCAGGCGCATCCCGAGCTGGCCAAGATCCGCATCGAAGGCCACACCGACAGCCGCGGCAGTAACTCGGCCAACCAGACTCTCTCCCAGAACCGCGCCAATGCCGTGCGGGACTACCTGGTGAGCAAGGGTGTGGCGCCCACCCGCTTGGAGTCCATCGGCTATGGCGAGACCAAGCCGTTGATCAAGGCCGAGAACGAAGCTGCCTGGTCCAAAAACCGGCGTGTGGACTTCTTTGTCACCGAGCGGTCCGATGGCGGAAACACCGGCAACTTGCAGCGGGTGGACGTGCCCGACGACAAGCCGAAGGACAAGTAGAGAGGCTACCGCGTGGTAGAGAAATCTCTACCACTTGGTAGACATCTGAATTGTCGGGGAAATCTCTATGATTGCGGGCACTGCTGTTGACCAGCGGTGCCCGTTGCCGTATTCTCTGGACGCAAAGGAGTTTTCCATGGCTGAATCCGGTCCCATCTCTGCTGAAAACCAGGGCACTTTCATCGCTGCAACCCTGATTATCTCCATTCTGGCGCTTGTGGTCGGGATCTTCGCCTTCCGCGAAGCGCGCACGGCGGGTGTGGGGGCCGTTGCACTGGACGTGCGGGACACCAAGCAGGAAGCTGCCGCCACCAAGGCCGACGAGGCCCGCCTGAAGGCGCTGGAAGATCGCATCCTGGCTCTGGAGGCGAAGGCTGCGCCCGCGGCACCGGCCGAGCCTTCGGCCCCTGCGGCCCCTGCGGCCCCCGCAGCGGCCGGGCAGTAGACCTCGGCGGAGGCCGCGCCTGTCCTTGCAGGCGTGAACGGAGCGGGGCCGATGTCGGCCCCGCCTTGTTTTTGGTGCGTCTGGGTATCGTCGGGTAGCGGGGCGCCGGATCAGCCCCTCTCCCTCAGGGCACCGGCTCATAGTCAAAAAGCACCGTAGAGATTCCCTCCGTGCTGTAGGAGTCCCCCAGAACCCGGAGGCGATAGAGCGCGGAGTGGTTCACATCGCGCACCAGGAGGCCCAGACCGATGGCGGTGGACTCCGCTTCGGTGTGGGTGCGCGCACTGTCCAGGTAGGCAAAACGGCGCCAGGCTCCTTCCACATCTCCCGGGCAGCTCTCCGGATCCGTCGGAATGTCTGCGAGCTGGTCAAAGACCCCTTTGGCGCAGACCGATGCATCCACGGACGAAGAAAGCGACAATACCCGCCCCTGGTACAGGTTCAGATCGCCCGCCGCCTCGTCGTGCGCGCCGGTGGCGAGCACCAAAAAGGGACTGTCGGTGCCCACTTCGGGTGTCTGGAGGCGTATCTGCTTGGGCCAGGCGTCGGACCCGCTGTCCGCCTTGGAGTCTTCGGCAGAGTCGGGTGCGGACTCCACAGCGTTGGTGCTGTCTTTTCCGCCAGAGCTTTCGGGGGTGCAGGCAATGAGGAGAAGGGACCACATGGGCAGGATACTCCAACGATCGAAGGTGGCCGCAGCCGCCGGTTCGGTAAGGACTATAGTAGACGGAGAGCCTCTGCGATTTTTTCGGAGTCCAAGGGTACTTTTCCAGTGCTTGCCGTATGGAGGATGTCCCGGACCAGCGACGACAGCACCACCTTGTGCGCGGCGGGTGCTTGGAGGGCCAGAGGCAACAGCAGGGTGAGGGCCTCCTGAAAATTCGTCATCGCTCCGCCATGATCATCCAGGTTGGAGCGCAGGGATCCCAAGGCTCCCAGGCTGCGGGCCAACCGGGGGGCAACGGCAGAGTCCGTGGAGGAGGAGGCGAGCCTTCGATAGAGCCCGACCGCCTCGTCCAGGTCGGCGATACTCTCTTTGTTGCGTCCCAAGCGCCAGAGTGCCATTCCCCGTGCGTCCAGGTGGGCCGCCAGCGCCGAGAGGAGCTCAGGTCGGTGGAGGGAAAGGACGCGGAGCTGCTCCACCTCATGTGTGGCGGCGGCAAGGTCTTCCACACCGTTCCCCTGTACTTCAGGGGCAGGGGCACTCGTTGAAGAAGCTCTGGAGCGAGCCCCCTTTTTCATGGAGGCCCATCGCTCGGAGCCGCCGGGCTCGGCGGCGCCTCCCGCAGATGTTCGGTATCCCAACCATGCTGGGTAATTCCGGGTATTCCCGCACGGTCTGCCTGAAGTGCCGCTCCCAAGAGGGCCACCCGCTCACGGGCGGTGGAGGCGAGCTTCGCCTGGTCGTGACGCAGCGCTGCCAGATCGCGAAGACCCTGCTCGTCATACCTGCGGAAGGTGCGGGCGCTCCGGTGAGCCATGTGTGCATGGGCCCCCAGTGCCCGCAGCGCATCCGTGCCCACCCGAAGGGAGCTGTCAAACGTCTCCCGGTAGATCTCCTCCACGCCCGCATCCATCAGCTCATAGGCTTCGGTGCGCCCCCGTGCCCGGGCCAGGAGCGTCAGGTGTGGGAAGTGTTTGTGCGCTGTGTGGACAATCTCCATCGCCTTGCTGTGATCATCTACGGCCACGATCAATAGTTTTGCTCCGCCCGCGCCCGCAGCGCGCAGAAGGTCCAGACGGGACGCGTCCCCGTAGAACACTTTTTGTCCAAAGCGCCCCAGCATCTCCATCAGCTCGGAGTCGATGTCCACTGCGGTCACGCCCACGCCATTCCCACGCAGAAAGCGGCCCGCGATCTGGCCGAAGCGGCCGTAACCGGCGATAATTACTGGGTTGTGCTCGTCCTCCACATTCGACTCCGGCTTCGGGGCGGCCGCCGGAAGCAGCCGGGGGAGGAGGAGGCGCTCGTTCACCACCAACAAAAGTGGACTGGCTGCCATCGAAAGTGCGGTCACCGCCACCAGCGGCTGCACCACATCGTCCGGGAGCACCCCATTCTGGCGGGCAAAGGAGAACAATACGAAGGCAAACTCACCCACCTGTGAGAGGGCCACTGCAAAGATGGCACTCTGGTCCGATCGGGTTTTGAAGCCACGCGCCAGCACCACCAGAACCAACAGCTTGACGGCGATCACCGACAGCAACATTCCACCGAGGCGAAGCGGTGCATCCAGCACCAGCCCAAAGTCGATCGAAGCGCCCACGGCGATAAAAAAGAGCCCCAGCAACAGCCCCTTGAAGGGTTCAATGTCGCTCTCCAGCTCGTGGCGATATTCACTGTTGGCCAGTACCACCCCGGCCAGAAAGGTGCCGAGCGCGGGCGAAAGCCCCACCACCGACATCAACAGGGTGACACCCACCACCAACAACAGTGCTGCGGCCGTAAACATCTCACGCAATCCGGTTTGGGCCACCAGCCGCATCGCCGGACGTACCAGAAAACGTCCCGCTCCCACCAGAGCGACCACCGCACCGAGGACCACCAGCCCATGCTGCCAGGCAGGAAGGTGCTCCACAAAAGTCCCACCCCCGTGATCGCCCTCCTCGGCCCCCGCAACCTGCACCGTCGCCAGGAGCGGAAAGACCGCCAACATCGGAATCACCGCGATGTCCTGAAACAAAAGTACCGCAAATGATTTTTGTCCCGCATCGCTCTTCATCAGGCCCTTTTCCGCCAGACTTTGAAGGGCGATCGCGGTCGAGGACATCGCCAGGATCAGGCCCACCGCCAGGGCCTGCTGCCAGGGTAAACCCAGGATCATCGCAATGATTGTCACAACCGCCGCCGTGCCCCCCACCTGAGCGCCCCCCAGTCCCAGGATGGGCCCCCGCAGGCGCCAAAGGGTACCCGGATCCAGCTCCAGACCCACCAGAAAGAGCATCATCACCACGCCGAATTCGGCGAAGTGCATCACATCCTCGCCCTCCTCCCCCACCAATCCCAAGCCCCAAGGACCGATGAAAAGCCCGGCCAGAAGGTAGCCCAAAACTGAACCCAAGCCCAAGCGCTTGGCGATGGGCACCACCAAGAGGGCGGCGGCAAGGTACACAAATGCCTGAATAAACATCGGGTTCATTTTTCCCCCAGCGCGCGAGCATAGGGCAGGAGGTTGTTGGACGCTCTCATCGTATCATCCATCTGCTCGTAGCTCAGGCGACCATCGCGTAACGAGAGGATCGTCTTCCGATAGGTGGCAGTGGCCTCAGTCAGATCAGCATCACTGATATGTCTCGCCCCATGGACCACAAAGGGCGGAAGGTAGGACATTCCGCAGAGCCTCGCCGTCTGCTCTGCCGGGGTCAAGAGCTGACGCATCGTAAATCGGTTGGAGCCCTCCGGAGTGTAGGCGTTGGCGGGCCCGCCCGCACTGATCGCGGAGAGGAGCGTTTTACCGGCCAGGGCATTGCCCCCCGGCCCATAGGCCCAGCCATATTCCAGAACATGATCCTGCCATTCCTTCAAAATGGCGGGTGTACTGTACCAGTAAAAAGGGTGCTGCCAGACGATGATGGAGTGCCCAAGAAGCAGCTCTTTTTCCCGCTCCACCCGGATGTCGAAGTCCGGATAGGCCTCGTAGAGATCGTGGACGGTCACAGCCTCCAGTCCATCTAAAGCATGGATTAAGGCTCTGTTTACCCTGGAAAGGTGCAAAGCCGGGTGGGCAAGCAGCACCAGCACGCGGCCGGTCGCACCGGGCGCGGCGCCCCCACGTCGAAGGGCGATTTTTTTGTGTGGACCCATCCCTGCCTCCAGCGGGGGGGCTTAACCGTTCCTGCGGAAGCGGAGCACCTGAAACCAGTCCGGTGGATAACACCTGAGCGACCCTCTTCCGTAGGGGTGTTTACAAATACATAAGGGGGGCTTGTGAAGGAGGCTTGGTGCTCCTTGTCTAATGTCCTTCGAAATGGCTTCCGATGCCGCCAATAGCGCTCCGAGTTGGAGCCTTTTGGGCCGGGCCAGTAACGGGCGCACCGATCTGGTGATGACCCGGTGGGACAGCGTGGGCATCGCCGAGCTGGGCACCATCAACAAGCGGCTCGTCGATGCCAAAGATTCCGCCGCGGACAGCGACACCGATACCGATACGGCGCCGATCCCTCGGCTGATGGCGACGGCTTCTCCTCGGACAGGGACTGTGACGATGTCGATGCCAATGTCTGCCGAGAGGCCTGCAATAATGAGCTCCTCTGCCCGCTTCTTCAACACCGCCGGTCTCTGCCGGGCAGAAGTTCACTACATACTCCCGGCCGAGGTCCAGGTGCCCAAGCTGCTTCATCAGGTGCAGGCAGAGCCATGATTTGTCATCCATGCTCCCCAGTAGAGCGGGAAGACCATAGCCATATTGTCTTTTGAGGAGACCTTGACTCCACTTCAGGCGCTCAGTTAAGACAGATGTAGGAGGTACGCGACGGATGACTGGACTCTGGTGGATGCTATCGCTGGCACGAGGGCAGGATTTTACTCCGTGGCGTGGATTTTCGCTCGATCACCCGGAACAAATCTCCTCTGGCCACGAATTGTGGGAGAAGGTAGACTACTCCGGCTGCGCTCTCTCGGAAGATGTACACCGCTGGCCCGCCTTCCCCAGTGAAAGCCCTGAGAATATCCGGGATTGGCTAAATAATCCGACTGACCCGCGTTGGGTGAATGGTAAGGCAGCGGCATGTATTTTGCAAGGTGCCCTTCAGAAATTCCCACAGGCAAATGTGGTACGGGTGCCGATTCTACCGGGGACAGCCGTATTGAACGGGAAGCTTTGGCCGACCTGGGCCACCAAATCCGACGTGCAGTACTACAAACCCTCTGGCTTTTGTCCGTTGGCGGCGGCCGCCCCCCCCGAGGCCGATGAGCAGCTTTAGGTCTACCTGAAAAGTATTGTTGATCCAATCCTGAACGTGATGGATTCTCACAGCGTGCCTTCTCCGATGCTGATCCTGGACTGGCACTATGTGGCCGATCCGGCAAGTTACAACAACTCGAAGGATGTACTTAAATGGGAGCCCTTTAAGAAGTGTACCGAGCGGTTCTGGAAAGTTGCTGCCCAAAGCTACGGAGCCCCAAGACAGGCGAAGACCCGGGTTGCCTTCGAGCTGTTCAACGAGCCGGTCCTTGACGAGAACGGAAAGCCGGAAAATCTGATGGGGGAATGGATGGGAGGACTGAGGACCGTCGCAGAGCCACTGCTTTCAAGCCCCTCCCTGATCCTCCTGGGGGCCGCCGGGTGGTCCTACCCACGCGAAGAAGCAACCTTCGACGCCGCCTACGTGCTCCCCGGCGAAGATGGCAAGCCACGGTCGCCGTGGCTCCAGGTCAGTCACCACTATGTGGGAGAGCATGGGGAGTACCAGAAAGAACTGCGGCACCTCTGCCCGGAGGAGTCTTGCCGCCTCCCCGTGCTGGCTACCGAGCTGGGTTTTCCCCAACGGGTGTACTACACCGACCGTAGCGGCTGGCTCCGTCGCCATCGGGCCGGCGCCGGCGCGATTCCGGCGTGGAATTTTGCCCGGGCAGCCAAGGAAGCATCCAGAGTTTTTGACTGGTATGAGCAGCACAGTCAGGGCTGGGTCGCCTGGGTGTACGGCTTCAACAATCCCAACCTGCTGCGTCGAGGTCCGTTGAA
>JBEIQS010000480.1:0-1662 GCA_040376425.1 Alphaproteobacteria bacterium
CCGTTTGCTATCGCGCGTATCATACGGTACCAATGACATTTTGGCACACAAATCGGCCCATCCCTGATCACTCAGCGCCTTTCCCCAAGACACCGGTGGAAGGGGAAGCTCCGGCGAGGAAGTAGCGAAAGACAGGGACGAGAGCCAGAGCAGAATAGTCATCAATGCACTCTCCGTTCAAGAAACCGCTTCGGGCTTCACATATCTATCGGTTCTTCCGGTAGCTCGCCAGCCACCATGGACACACTTCTTCTTTCGGAGTCGACGCAATAGCCTTCACGGTTCCACCTCCACACCCGACGCATAGGAAGATGGCCCCTGGCATAATTTCTGACTGCCCGGAGCCGCTGTATGGACGCCAATCCCTTCTTTGGGCTCTACCGGATAATCCAGCTATCCCCACCCATATACACCAGCGACCGCGCGGATCCGTTCGGGATGACCAGCGAGGTGGCACCGTCGATGGTGTGGCTGCTGCTGGCGTGCTTCTGCACGGTCACCGTGTAGGCCCCCGCCGTCTTCGCCTTGATGTCGTAGGGTTGCCCCTCCGTCGGGGTCTCCGGCAGCGTCAGCACCACGCTGTTGTTTGTGGCGTCGGCCACCACCACTTTCTGCGCGTCGGTCAGGGTGAAGTCGGCGTTGATGGTCTCGGTGGCCTCCACCACCGTCACGTCCGCTCCGGTGATGCTGCCCCCGCTGATGGTCACGTTGTTGGCGTTCTGCGTGGCCAGGCTGCCCAGCGACAGCGTGCCTCGCGCGCCCGCCGCGTCCGCTGCTTTCATCAGGTTCTGCCCGGTGGTGGTGGTTGGATCGTAGCTTTACTGTTCCGTACTCATGTTTTCCTCGTTGTCAGTGGATGCACCATCGAATTCCGTCCCCCACAAGGGTCCGACTCGCCCGGGTGCCCAGGGCGATCTCTTCGGCGTCGTCGCAGGGGCCTCTCAGCACCACACCTGCCACCATCGCCTTGATCCAAAGCTCTCTTCCTGCCTTCGGCGTCGGCAGATAGACGATGCCCGCCGTCTCCACATGCAGGATCCGATCCGTCGTTACCACATGGTAGGGGGCAGCCACCGCCCGGGGGGCTGGGCTGCGTCCCTTCCAGCTCCCTCTCATCCGCCTTCTTCCTCCTCTCTTGGGGCAGGTGGGGGCGGGAGCAGGCTGCGGTCCATGACGGCAAGGAGGGTCGGCCCGGCCCCTTCCACGATGCCCGCCAACAGCAGCCACCGCAGGGCCTCGCCCGGTTCCTCCCGGTACAGCGCCGCTCCGGCTGCTGCGGCGCAGGCGGTGATGGTGGGGCCATAGAGATAGTGGAGGACCAGCCGGATCAGCGGGATCCCCAGTCTCTTTGCCCCTTCCGGCACCTGGATCCGTGTCTGGAGCTGTTGCAGCAGCTTTTTCATGCCTGGTGCCCGTACTGGATGGTCAGTCGCGTGTGGATCCGCCCGGCGACGCCGTCAGGGCGGGACTTTCCGTGCAGTTTTTGAAGGCCCCCGGGGCCCACGGCGGTGACCCGCACACTCTCCTCAAAGCGCAGGTGTTTTGCGGCATCTTCGCTGACCACGATCTCGCCCAGGCTGTCGGCCTCGGCGCTCTCGCCCAGGCCCAGGAAGGGGCTGATTTCTGTGGCCTCTCCGGCCTCCACCAGCTCCACTTCCAGCA
>JBEIQS010000097.1:0-21169 GCA_040376425.1 Alphaproteobacteria bacterium
CGACGACAAGAGCAGCAGCCTGAGCTGCACCGCTCCGGCCGGGTCGGTGAGCGTCGGCGGCGACTGCGACGATAGCGATGCAGCCGTAAACCCGGCCGCAACCGAGATCAACGGCGACGGAATCGACCAGAATTGCGACGGACAGGACGGCCCCATCTCGGCAAGTACCGCCACCTGGACCGTGGTGGGCAGCAGCGCCAGCCAGGCCATCGGTGGGGACGCTACCATCGCAACCTCCGACATGAATTCGGACGGGGACCCAGAGTGGATCCTGGCCGCTACCGCCGATGATACCCGCGCCACCAACGCGGGAGCAGTCGCCTTCCACGACAACGGCACCAAGGGTAGCAACGACAGCTTCTCCACCGGCGGCTTCGTGCTCTTTGGCGGGGCCAGCTCGGGAGATGGCCTGGGCAAAGCGGTGATTCCGCTCGGCGACGTGGACGGAGACGGCCGTGGCGAGGTTCTGGCCACCGCCACCGGTGTAGACAACAGCACCCGTACCGATAGCGGGACGGCGTACATTTTTGATCTGGCCAGCGGTAGTGGCAGCGCGTACAGCGGCACAAACAGCGTGGACAGCGCCCGCGACGGCCGCCTCTACAGTGAAAATTCCTACGCCTACTTCGGAAGTGCCGCGGATATCGGCGACTTTGACGGCGATGGCGCCACCGATCTGATGGTGGGTGCCCCCGGCTGGTACTATGCCGGCGGCTACCAGAACCTCGGCGCCGTCTACATCTTCGACGGCTCCGACACCTGGTGGAACAACAGCAGCAGCGTCACCACTGGAAACTACGACGGGATGATCCTTGGGAATGCAGCGGGCGTCTCGGTGCGCTTCGGACAGTTCTCCGCCACAAGCTGGGACGACGACTTCTTCGGGGCCGCCCTGGTCGCCGGAGACTTTAACGGCGACGGCGACGACGATGCCGTGATGTGTTCGCCCTATGCCGCGACCAACGCGGGAACCTGCTGGATGGTGGACGGCGGCGACATGCTGGGCAGCTCCTATGACACGGTGACCAGCCTGGATGTGGCCAGCTTCACTGGCGCCGCGGCCAATGACGAATTGGGTGGCTACAACCAAAGCCTTGCCGCAGCCGACATCGACGGTGACTCCATCGACGACCTGATCCTGGGTGCGCGGAGCTACGGCACCACCAACGGCGGAGCGGTGCTGGTGCAGTACGGCGGAAGTTGGAGCGGGGCCTACACCCCGACCAGCGTGGACGTGCTGCTCACCGGTGTTGGCGGCCTGGGAGCCGCCGTCTCCGCGCCCGGCGATCTGGACGGTGACGGCTTCGGGGAGCTGCTGCTGGGCTCCCCCGACACCGGCGCGGGCAGGACCTACCTGCTCAGTGGCTCCGGCCTGTCCAGCGGTGCGATTGAAAGCAGCGGTGCCGCAAGCTGGAACGGCGAGGTCTCCGGCGACCTCTTCGGCCTTAGCCTGGGTGGCGTTGCCGATCTGGACCGCAACGGCACCGACGACATCGTGGTGGCCGCCCCCGGCTACGACTACAACGGCAACAGCAGCAGCGGAAAAGCCTACGTTCTGACGACTCCATAGGCGACTCTATATCGTTTCGATATATGTCGAAACGATATAGGTAGAGAAGCCTGTCCTGTCCAGATCCGGCGAGGCGCGCGGGCCAGAGGCCCGGGCGCCTTTTGTGTGACCGATCACGCACCTTTGCAAGGCGCAGTCCCGTCGATCTTGTGCTACGGTGCGCCCCTTGGAGCACCCCATGCTGATCTCTCTGATCTTCGCCTGCACCCCTCCGGAAGAAAAGCCCAAGAAGCCCGCCGAGGACAGTGCGGTGGACAGCACCGTGGACAGCGGCAATCCCCCGGTGCTCTGCGAAGATGGCACCTCCGCGCGCAGCTTCGAAGAGGTGGCCGAGTCCTCTGAGCTGCGCGCCACCGCTGCGGACTTCACCATCGAAACCACGGCGGGAAGCTGGAATTTCAAGGAAAACTGGAACGGCTGCGACAGCTACCTGTTCATCCCCGAGTCCCCCCGCCAGAACACCCAGACCGGTGCAGAGTTCTGGGGGAACCAGCGGGACAATGGGGCCCTGCTGGCGCTGCTGCCACCCAACACCCACGTCTTCTTCATCCCCGGCGGCCGCAGCACCGAAGCCATCGACACCCTCCAAGCGTCGATGGCCAACGATGTCTTCCCCCGGCTTTCCAGCGAAGAACAGGCGCTTTGGAGCGAGCGGTTGCACTACGCCACCGGCGCCCCCTCCGACATCGGCGGCTGGCTGGGCTCGGCCCTGCGGGACCCGGGCTGGGGTCTGGGCATCGACCGCTTCCAAAAAATCCGCTACATCGGGGCCTTTACCGATCCGCAACGCTACAACAGCCAGACCCAGTGGTTCGACGACAACCTGAGGATGGCGGGCAACGAAGCGGTCTACTACAACTTCGAAGCCCAACGCGAGGCTCGCCTGGAGGCGCAGGATGCGCTGGTGCTTCCTGCATTTACCGGCGATGTGATCTCGGACTCCGGCTGGGCCGGAGCCCGCGGCTACGCCACCATCGAGTTCCCCGACGCGGCCACCCTGGCGGACTACGACACCCTGGAGTTCGACCTGACCATGATGTGCGAGGGCGAGGGCGAATTTGGAACTTGCCCCGCCTGGGACTACCTGGTCTACATGCACCTGTGTGACGACACGAACACCACCGACTGCCCCACCGAGATCGGGCGCTGGATCACCACCTACCACCGCGAGGGGCGCTGGGTCCACGATGTGTCGCCTCTGCTGCCGCTTTTTGCGGAGGGCGGTACCAAGCATGTCAGCTTCTACACCACCCAGCCCTACGAAGTGACGCTGTCCGCCCGCCTGTCCAAGCAGGGCGTGGAACGTCCAAAATCGGCGCAGATCCTACACTATGGCGGCTACCTCAGCCCTCAGTGGGAGACGGACCATCCCCCCGTCACGGTCGACATCCCCGCCGACGTGACCCGCGTCGAGCTGGCGCTGGTCATGAGCGGGCACGGCATGCAGAGTCCCGGCAATTGCGCCGAATTCTGCGAGATCGAGAACCACTTTCTGGTCAACGGTACCGACAACCTGGTGCAGTTCACCGAACCCGGCGACAACTACGGCTGTATGGATCAGGCGGCCATTGGCACGGTGCCCAACCAGTACGGCACCTGGTGGTACGGCCGGAATGGCTGGTGTCCGGGGAAAGAGGTGCCGATTACGCGGGTGGACATCACCGATCAGGTGACGCCCGGGGCCGGCAACAGCTTCCAGTACCTCGCCACCTTCGGCGGAGATCCCTACCCCGGCGGGGATGCCCGCCAGGAGACCACCGCCTGGCTGGTGTACTACTAGGTTCTTACAGATTTGGGGTTAAAAACCGGAAGCTCAGGGCTCTACCACCGGGTTGGCGACCAGGGCACCATTGGCATCCACCTCGACCACCACCACCGAGTCGATGGACAGGGTACCCTCCGCGACCGCATCCTCCACCGCCTGCGGCGGAAGGAGCTGGTTGGAGATGTCCGTGCCCTCGTCGTTGACCAGCACCGCCACCAGCGCAAAAGAGGCTCCGGTAGCGGGCATTCCGGCCGGGAACAGGTAGGACCACGAGAGCAGCATCTCATAGCCCCCCGCCGTAGTACCCGTCGCGCCCGCATCCCCGGCCGCACCGCCAGTCGCGGGCGCGTAGTTGGACAGGTTCCCATCGTCGAAGTTGGAGATCGCCGGGATCCAGGAGAAATTGGTCGGGTCGACGGTCAGTGCCCGAAGCCCTGCGGTATCCATTCCGTTGTTCTCGACGAAGACCTCCTGACCGCCAATACTGCCCATGGCCACGTCAAAACCCAGGCCCGAGAGGCCGGCAGTGATCGACACCGTGCTGATCGTCGTGTCCAAAAGCCCGGTGGTATCGGTCAGGGTGGTGTCCACGCCCATCCCGGTTCCCACGCCATAGTCCATGTCTACCAGGAGCAGGACGGCATTGTTGTTCACCTCGAACACCCCATCCAGCCCCACCCACAGTCCATCCGAAGTGGTGGTGACCCGCATGGCGTCCAGCTGGTTGTAGCCCAGGCCGTAGGAGCTGTCCCAAAGCTGCGTGGTGATGGGGGCTCCCAAATCCGACGTGTCTCCATCCACAATCAGCGGTGCGGCCGGTGCCTGCACGGCCGAGTCGGTGACGGCTGACCGAAGAACCGCGTGGATCCAGGTGTTCGGCAGGCGCTGCCCATCCACGGTTGCCGCAGGTGTGCCATAGCCAAAGACCGGAACATCGGCATTGGAGTGCATTCCCCAGCGCCAATCCGTCGTGTCGACGGATGTGCTACCCGTGTAAGACAGACCACCACACTCATGGTCTGCGGTCACCAGGATGGTCACATCATCCTGAGTGGCCGCCCATGCCAACGCCACGCCAATGGCTTCGTCAAAGGCGGCGGTTTCTGGATGAACGCGCAGATCGTCGTTGGCATGGGAGGCATGATCGATGCGTGCCCCCTCCACCACCAGAAAGAAGCCGTTGGCATCATTGGAGAGGTGATCAATGGCCAGCGTCGTCATCTCCGCCAGGGTCGGAACGTCCACGGCGCCATCTGCAACATATGGCAATGTTGCAGTTCCAAACAAACCAACTACCGGGTCACCATCGTATTGCCATGCCAACAGGTCGGTCTGGGTATACAGAAAGTCTGCATTGTGCGCGGTCAGGGCCGCTTCCATCACCGGTTTGCCGCCGCCAAGGAGTACATCGGGCGGATCCAGAGCGATCTGCGCGGCGATCTCCTCGGACTCGCCCCGGCTGTCCACATGCGCCATGAAGGCGGCGGGCGTGGCGCCGGTCAGGGAGTCCGTGGTCACCACACCAGTGGAAAAACCCCGGCTGGAGGCCAGCTCGCGGATGTTCTGGAGCTGCTGCGCATTCCGGTCCATGCCCAGGTAGCCGTTCATCGTCTTTTGCCCGGTCGCCATGGTGGTCGCGGCGGCGGCAGAATCTGTAACCCCGGATACCGATGCAGTGGTGATACGGCCCTGATAGGGCATCGTTTCCATGTTGCTCAGCCCCACGCCACCGTAGGCATAGAGAGACCCTGCTTCAACATGCCGAAAGCCCATGCCGTCGCCGATGAAGAGGATCACCTTGGGGTGAACGGGCGCCGGCGGATCACTGTCCTCCGGCGAGTCCACGGGGCTGTCCTCAGGCGAGTCCTCCGGGCTGTCCACCCGGCTCTCCTGCACCTTCGAGTCACTGTCATCGGTGGGATCGGGGGAGTCCACCCGCACCGATTCCTTCCCCACCGAGTCCTTGGGCGGAGCTTCCGGAGGACAGGCCACCAGAACCAACAATGCCATCATGCCGTCACCTCATCGTCGCTGTCCCATTGTAGCCCGCTCCGGGCGACCTTGGGGCAGGATGCGCAGGCGTTTCCGTCAGGCCCCTATGCCCGCCGGCGCCGGAGAATCATCGCGGCGAGCGCAGGCATCCAGGCCATCCAGCCCGGCACATAGACGCCACCCACGGTGCATCCGCCCCCGCAGCCACCCGAGTCCCCCCCGCAGGAGCCACAACCGGCGGTGGGATCCCCGTAGCTGACCAGGCCCAACTGCACGTAGCCGTCCAGCCACTCCTGGCTACCCTCGATCGTCATGGACTGCAGGCCGAAACCGGAGAAGGACGGGAGCACAAAGCTGAGCGAATCTCCCAACAGGCTGCCGATGAGGTTGGAGATCAGGCTGCCGAAGGAGGGGCCGAAGGAGGCGAGAATCGTCTCGTTGTCCTTGGGCTTCAGCTCGTTGTAGACCACACTGGGAGCCAGAGAGTCTGCGTTCAGGGCCAGCTCCACCCCCAACGTTCCGGTGGTTCCGTCAAAGAGAAGGTTGGCGCCGATGTTTCCGGTCAGGGAGATGTCCAGCAAGCGGGCCAGACGTCCGTCCAGCTCGCCATAGAATTCCAACTGCAGATCCTTGACGCCGATGTCCACGTCATTGGGGCCGTCGAAGACCGCAGTCAGCGGGGCGGCCGGAACCGTCCGCAGCACCACCGGCTTTGCAACCGGGAAAAGCTCCTCAAACACGTTGCCGGTCAGGCTGCCCAGCAGGGTGGTGTCGAGGGTGATCGGAAGCTCGAAGCTCTCGGTGTCGATGCACAGCAGGCCACCGCGCCACAGGGCGTAGAGCGCCTCGTTGGTGAAGTCGTCCGACAGGTGCAGGGCCGCATGGCTGCCCGGGGGATTGGCCGAAAGGCCGGGAAGCGCCGAATCGGTCCGCAAGGACCCACCCGGATCGTACGGCGCGATACAGGATGCTTGCGCCGCAGAGAGTCCACCATCCATCACAATGCGCAGGCCATCGGGAGTGATGTCCACATCCGACGGATACAGGTTGATGGTGGCCGTCACGCCATTGAGATCCAGCTCCTGCTGGATGATGGCGGCGGAAAATGCTTCTTCCACCGTCTCTTCCAGCGTGGGGGCCAAATCCGCGATGGTGCTCTCCAGGGTGGGCGCCAGCAGGCCGATGATCAGGTCGTAGAAGGACAATCCGATGATGTCCAGGAAGTCTTCGATGCCCTGCAGCCAGCAGTCCAGGTGAATATCATCCCCAGACAGACCGTATTCATACTCCAGCGCCCCGATGGTGGCATCCAGTGCAGGCTGGCCGGTATCCGCCCCGGTCACTTCCAGGTTCATGGTGGTGTGGATGGTCACCGGGAAGGGATCGATCCACCCGTTACATGCGTCGTCACCAAAGCAATATTCTTAGCCCAGACTCAGTTGGTTGCTGGAGTCATTGATGCCCACCAGCAGCTCGGCCGTGATGTCGAGTACCCCGTTCATGGGGACGATCGAGGCAGAGACCACCTGGATGTTCGCGGCCCCATTGCTAAGGGTGAAGCCATAGTCACACAGTCCCAGCACCGTCCCGCCCGAGCCGGTGTCGGGGATGGCGATGGCGGTCGGCACCAGCGCCGGGATCACCTCGGCCACCGCGGCAAAACCTTCCGGAGTCACATCCAACGTGGCCGCCTTCGGAATCACCGAATCCGGGGGCCATGTGTCAGCAAGAGCCAGGGAGAAAAACAGCGCCAGCATGGTGCCTCAGGGTCGCGGTCACTCTACCCCATCGCGAGGGCCTTATGCAAGCCCGGAGTGCAGGAGAGACGCGGAATTGGAGGCGGCGGGACCGCTAGTCCTCGATGTCCACCACCGCCTGTGCCGCCCCCGCTTGCAGACAGCTCCACACCTGCCGCCCGATGTCCTCCCAGCCATGCCGCTGCGCCGCCTGCCCAAGGCGCTCCATTGGCATCCACAGGTCCGGGATGTGCCGCTCCTCCAGGCCGCGCTCGCGCGCCACGGCCCACCATGCCCTGCACGTGCGCTCGTCCCCCACCTCCGCCCCCAACAAGGCACGAAGAAGCCCCACATGCAGCCATAGCGCATGGCGCGGGGCTCCAGCCAGGTCCATCTCGGCCGCCTCCACCTCGACCTCCACAGCCCGACGGTCTCCCCCCACCACCGCCACCAGCGCCAGCTGCACCCGCGCCGCCGCACACTCCAGGGGCCACCGACGCTCGCGAGCAAAACGCACCACCTGCCGGTTCACCTCCTCCGCCTTCTTGTAGTCCCCCCGAAAACGCGCCACCTCAGCCATGCCAGTCCGGCACCGAAGATTCAGGTTATCCGCCCCTAATGTGGCTGCAATGGCCCCAGCGGCGATCATCAACTTTTCCGCCTCGTCCAGCTCGCGCCGCCCCAGCAGCACCAGCGCAGTGGTCCAGGTCGCCTCGGCGATCCGTCGCACGTCCGCACTTACACGGCTCACACTTTCCAGGCGACGAAGCTGCGCATCCAGAGTATCCCGCTTCCCCGCCTTCACCAGCGCCTGCACCATGCCGTTGCGGGCCTCGGCCTCCAGTGTGAGATCCCCCCGGTTCAGCCGCAACACCTCGCCCCAGTGGCTGACTTCGTCGTCATCGCGGCCTTCCTGCCGTGCCAATCGGGCGCGTTGACCCGCCACTTCAATCAAACCCTGCCGATCCCGGAGCCCCTGGAAGATCTGCCACGCGGCCTCCAGCTCCCGTGCCGCATCCTCCAGGCGCCCCAGCTTGCGGGCCGCACGGGCGTAGAGCACCCGAAGGCGCGCCCGTGCGAGGCGGTCGCCCTCCACTTCGGCAAGTGCATACTCCACCAACGGCAAGGCACGCTCCGGCTCTCCCACCTCTACCAATGCCTCCGCGTGCAGACGACGCGCCTCCAGTCGCCCCCCGGCCTGACCCACCCGATCCGCCGCCTCAATCGCCAGGGCCGCCGCACGGATGGCGGTGCGGGCGCGCCCCCCTTGGTTCATGCGGCGCACCGAGGCCAACAGCGGCCCCAAGGCCGTTTCCGGCTGATCGGAGCGAAGCCGGTGCATCCCCACCGGAAAATCCACATCCATTTCGGAAGAAAGGCCTTCCCAAGCCGTCGCCAACTTCCGATGGATGGCCACCTCCTCCCCGGTGCGTCGGGCCATCTCCACCGCAGCATCGCGAAGGCGTGCGTGTTCAAAGATGATATAGCCACCGCGATCCGCCACCAAACCGGCAGCCACCACCGCGTCCAAGCCTGCTTCATTCACCGCACGGATCAGCGGCGCGGGCGGCTCCACCCCGGCGAGGGCAGAGGCAAAAACCGCCTCACGGGCCGCAGCGGCATCGGGCACCGACGCGAGCGCCGCTTCCAGACGGCGACGCGCCAGGATCTCCAGGTTCGGCGGCAGGGCCTCCGTCAGCTTTACCCCGGCACGAAGCCGATAGTGGCCGCCCTCATCTGCCTCCAGCAACCGACGAAGAGCCCAGTCGCGAAGCAGAAGACCGGCACTCAGCGGGCTGCCCTCGTACTCCACCGCCACGAGGCGGGCGAGTCCCGGATCCAGCTCCAGGGACTCGTGCACCACCTGGCGCGTTTCCTTGAGATCCAGGCGTCGAAGGCCCATTCGTATGGCCCCGCGCTCTTGAAGTCCCTCCACCTTCATCCGAAGCATCGGGTCCTTGGAGAGCGCGTCCGCATCCAGGCTGGCCACCACCAGCACCGGCCGCTCCCCCACCGTGCGATCGAGCAGGGCCTCGGCGATGGCAAGCCCGTCGCCGTCCGCAGTGGCGTGATGCACGTCCTGTAGAATAAGACAGGAGCCTCCCCGCCACGCGTGGGCATCCAGGTAGCGATACAGGTAGGCCAGCCCCACCGCATCACTCACGGGCCCTTCGCCCTCGCGAAGGTAGCCACACCATCGGGTCAGTAGCGAAGCTTCCGAAAGGACTTCATCGGGGGATACCTGGCGATCCCGCGACAGCCAACGGATCAGCCTGGCCTCCATTCCGTCGCGGGTGTCGTTCCAGGGCACCAGAAGGTCGCGCACCGCACCGCGATAGCCGTCCTCCATGCCCGCCGGACTGTGGTAGCGGAGGCGCACCGCCTCCATCCAACCGCCCTCCTCCAGAGAGGTAGCAATGGACTCCAAAAGCCGGGTTTTTCCGCTCCCTCGCTCCCCCACCACCAGCACCACCCGGGGCTGGGACAGGCTGACCACCTCGCGGGCCGCCGCCCACAGCACCTGGCGCTCACGCGTCCGGCCGACCAGAGGAACCTCGCGCAACGAAAAGAGCGCCAGCGAGGCCCGCGCGGGGGCCTGCCATCCAAAGGTATCCGGCACCTTTTCCGGCATCGGGCCAGGTGCGGCCCGGTTCCAACGGGGGGTTCCCACGGGGGGACTCTCCGAGGCCGGACTCACAGAGAGAGGAGCGGCCCCAGAAAGCAGGATCGGCCCCGTCGTCCCAGAGGTCGAAGCTCCCTGCCTCACGACGGTGACCTTGCCCTGAAAGGAGACCCCACGCATGGCATCGCGGAGCGCATTTCGGGCGTCTGCAGCCCGATCAAAGCGTTGGCGTGGGTCCGGATCCAGGAGCGTACGCACCAGCTCCGCCAGAGCCGGACCGATGTCTCCCCCCAACGGCATGGCCGGGGGCGGCAGCATCCGTGCGTCCAACAGCTCCTGACGGCCCTCTCCCGGATGTGGACGCTCACCCGCCAAGACTTCAAAGAGCATCAGCCCAACGGCGTAGAGGTCGGTCCACGGGCCCAGCTCCTGGGTGCGCGCGCGGAGCTGCTCGGGCGCCATGTAGCCTGGCGTACCAGAAATTCCTTTTCGGTCCCGATTCAGCTCGGCCAAGGTGTCCGCGACGCCCAGGTCCGCCACCCATGCATGGACCTGGCCGTCGGTACCGGGGTGCAAAAGCACATTTGCCGGCTTGAGATCCTGGTGGAGAAGGCCACGGGAGTGGATGGCGGCGAGGGCCTCCAATACCTCCCCCAGAAGACGCAGTACCTCGGCAACGGGCGGTCGGAGGCGCAAAAGATCGGCGAGACTGCCGCCAAGGGCATAGCCCAGGACCACATAGGGCTCGCCCGTGGAGAGCAGACCGGTGTCGTGGACAGGCACCACAAAGGGATGCACCACCTGGGTGGACAACGCCACTTCCCGCGCAAAACGCGACCGAAAGCGCCGGTGCATCGCCAGGTTGGGCTTCACCACCTTGACCGCCACCTCCGTGTCCAGCAGCAAGTCCATGGCGTGCCAAACCACGGACGTAGCCCCCTCACCAATTCGGCGGGTAGGCTGGTAGCGTTCGGGAAGCCCTACAATCAACCTGGGCTATCGCCGGGACGGATTTTTGTGGCTGTTCAAGATGGGTTTCTCGGCCTTGGCGCCTTCGGCCGGCTTGTCGCCCGACTTCTTGAGGTCCAACTTCCCCGTGATCGCGACAGACTCACCCGCGAGCTTCAGGATCTCGGAGAGGGACCGGGTCTTGTCACCCAGGCGCACTTCCACATTTCCCACCATGATCGAGACATGTCCCAGATTCTGACCACTCTTGTCCGGGCGGGGCATGTAGATCCCCACCAGGGTCACTTCCTGGCCATCCACCATGTCCAGGTCAGAGGCGCGGGAGATCTCGCGGATTTTCTCCGCTCCCTTCACTTCTTCAGCCTTCTCGGCCTCTTTCTTGACGGCCTCTTCCTTCTGCGCCACCTCTTTGGCGACGGCGTCGGACTGACGCGCTTTCGCGGCTGCGGTGGTGGCCTCGGCAGCTTTCTTGGCGGGATCTTCCGCCTTTTCTGCCTTGGCTTCTGCCTGTTCCTTCTCCGTCTCCGCAACCTTCAACTTCTCCTCGGCGGCTACTTTCTCGCCGGCGCGGGCGTCGACCTTCTGCTCTTTCTCCTGCTTCTCCGCCTCTACTTTGCTGGCCTGCTTGGTAGCGGCCGGAGCTTTGCCCGCATCGGGGGCCTTTTCAGCACCTTTCGCGGCCTCTTTTCCAGGTGCGGGCGCCTTGGTGTCCTTCGGAGCTTCCTTGTCGGCTCCTTTCTTGGCGGCCTTCTCCTCCACCTGTTCCGGAGCCTTGGCAGGTTGCTCCTGTTTTTTGGCATCTTTGCGATCCGCCACTTTCTTCTGGGCATGCGCGGCTTCCTTCTCCTTGGAGACCGCCTCTTTGTCCTTGGCCTTGGCCTGCTCCGCCTTGGACTTGTTCATGCCCTCCTTCTTGGATGCGCCCGCAGCCACGTCCGCAATGCTCTTCTTGGCTTCAGCCTTGGCATCTTTGGCCTGAGCCTTCTTTTCCGCAGCCTCCACCTTGGCGCTGTGGCCGGGGCCCTTCTCCACCTTCTTGGCGGCTTCTTTCTTGCTGGGAGCCTCCTTCTTCTTGGGAGCCTCCTTGCCTGCCTTGGCTTTCTGCTCTTTGGCCTTGCCCTTGGCTTCGGCCTTCACCGCCTCTTTTTTCTTCTGAGCCGGCTCGGCCTGACGACGGAACTTCACCTCCTCCTTGGCCTTCGCGGCGGCGGCATCCTTGCTGCCCCCGTCCGCGGCCTTCTGTGCGGAGGCCTTCTTTTTCTCTTCGGTCGCAGCCGATTTTTCCTGGGCGGCTTCCTTCTGGAGCGCCACCTTCTCCGTCTCTACCGAGGAGACCTTCTTCTGCTCGCTCTTCTCTTCCTTGTCCGCGTTCTTTTTGCCGCCACGCGCCTCGGCCATCTTCTCGGCCTCTTGCTTGGCCGCCGAGGCCTGCTCAGCCACAGACATGCGGGCGGGATCTTTGGGAGCGGCCTTCTTCTGGTCGGCCTTTGCGGCAATCATCTCCCGAAGGCCCGAATTGCCAACATTGCCCTGCAGATCTGCAGCCGCGCCCTGGTGTAGAGGCGTCTTGGCATCGGGAAGAGGGCTTTGGGGGCCGTTCTTGCTGGGAGTGGGGGCGGTGGTACGCTTGCGTGGAGCGAGCTGTTCCGCCTGATCCTTCTGGGGCATGGCTGTCTCGGGGATTGCCAGCGATCATAGCACAGTTGCGGGCGTTAGGAAAAGAGCAGGCAATCTATCCAAGAAAAGCATCGAAAGTTTCGAAGTTTTCATTTTCAAATCATTGAAAAGATTGAAAATCAGGCCCCACTCTGAAGCATCCCCTCCGCCGCCGCCCCCAGCAGACCCAGAGACGGATGCCGCACAACAAAGACTGGGATGGTCTCCAGCGCGTGCGAAAGTGCACCTTTGTGCGAAAAACGCACCTCAAAATTACTGCCTGGAAGAGCATCCAGGAGACGGGGTGCGATCCCACCACAAAGGTAGACCCCCCCGCGGGTGAGGAGACGCAGGGCCATGTTGCCGGCTTCCGCTCCGTAGAAGCTCCAAAACATCCGAACCGCCTCCGGGTCCACCTCGCTCACACGTGCGGGCGCGTCCGGCTCGTTCACCCACCATGGCTCGGGGCTGCCCCGGCGCGCACAGAGGAACAGGTGAATGTTCAACAATCCCGGTCCCGAAAGCACGTCTTCCCAGCAGACATGGGGAGCGGTGGCCTCCGGTGGGCGTAGGCCCACCCGCGACTCCAGCCACGCTGCCAACTCTCGCTCCAGCGCGTTGGCCGGAGCGAAATCGCTGTGGCCACCCTCACCAGGCAACACCTGCGTGCCGACGATATGCGCCTGGCCAAGCCCCGTACCCGCCCCGAGCACCGCCACCGGAGCCCCGGCGACCGCCTCGCCGGCCCGGATCTGCACCCGATCGGCCTCCGTCAGCAGCGAGATACCGCGCGCAGCGGCATGAAAGTCATTGATCAAGCGCACCGGGAAGCCAAGCTTGAAGCTAAGCTCCTCCCCATCTACCACCCAAGGCAGGTTGGTGGTGACGCAGCGATTCCCCACCACCGGGCCGGGCACCCCCAGGCAAGCCGAAGTGGGACGCAGCGGCACTTCGGCCAGCCACTCCCGTAGGGGCGTCTCCATACTGGAAAAAGAGGTGGAGGGATAGACACGCTCCAGCTTTAAAGCTCCCTTCTGCCAGAGCGCCAGTCGTGTCGAGGTACCACCGATATCACCACAGAGCAAATCCATCCGCGCCCCTAACCGGCGGAGCGGCGTTGGGAAAGGCAGCTTGCCCCCGCCCCGGGGGCGGGCTACCTCCAGCAGATGTGGTTGCTGGGATCTGCACTCGCGGCGGCGCTGGAACTGCGACAACTCCCAGAAGGAACAATGGTTCTGGTCGAGGATCGTCCGGATGCCCAAGTGCTTGCACTGCACCTGATCCACCCGGCCGGTGCGGCACAGGATCCGCCGGGGCGCTCCGGGCTTGCGCATCTGGTAGAACATGCGCGCTACCACGGCAGTGCAGCAGGCTACGATAGACAGCTTGCGCAGCTTGGTGGCTGGGGAAATGCCTGGGTGGACCATGATCTTGCTGCCACCTGGGCGCGGGTACCAGCAGAAGAGGGGATGGCGCTGCTCGATCTGGAACGATCGCGCCTTCAAGGCTGGAAAGCACCCACGGAGCTGGCGCCGCTGCTGCGCACGCTGACTGCCGAGCTGGCCTGGCGGGAGGTGGACCCGTTGCTGCGCCAGTTCTGGCCCCCCGGACACCCCTATGCCCGACCGGTCATGGGCACCGAGTTGGAAGCGATCCGGCCAGAAGAACTTCAACACTTCGCGGACCGTCTCTACGATCCCGCCCGGGCCCGACTGGCCATCGTCGGCACCGTCTCCCCTGCCCTCCGTTCCTATCTGGATAGCCTGCCCATCGGTGTACAATCCGCCGCTATCCAGGAACTTCCGCCACAGGCGCCCCAGCCCCTTCGGCAAAATCACCGTCGGATTTGGCCGGTGCCCGCATCCGAAGTGTCCCTGCGTCCCGGTCTGGCGCTATTGGCGGAATACCATCGGCTTCGAAAGCGCGATGCCTATGTGTGGATCGGCCGACAAGGCGGCTTGTTTTCTGTAGAGAGAGGCGGCAGTGGGAGCAGTTGGAGCCAGGCCATCCGGTCACTGCAGCGGCAGATGGAGGCGGAGCGGGACGACCCCGTGCGACGCGCGCAGGCGTTGAACCTGTGCTGGGACTGGGGTACGGACTGCACCAGCGGGCTGTTCAGCGGCTACTCCTCTCCACGATGGGCCGGGCGCCTGGAACGTGCCCTGCGAGGCCAGGTCTGGCCCGAGGCCCCTGCTCCTGAATCCGGTCCGCCTCCAGGGCGGGAAAGGCCGCCTCCCGCCCAGCTCCGCTCGGAACCCGGGGTGGAGCTGATCCTGGAAGCCACCGCAGGCGGGAGAGCCGTGGTGGAGCTGAGCCTGCTCTGTGGCTGGAGCTGTCGTACACTCCCTTCCTCCTACCTCGACACCCTGTGGCAGAGACGCTCAGACCGTGTGCGTCGTCAGATGGGGGGCAGCCAGGTGGAGATGAGCTGCGATGCCCGGCGCTGCCGCGTCTGGGTGGACAGCCTGGCGGAGGAGTTGGCTCCCACCCTCCTCCATGTGTATGATTGGCTACAGAACTCGCCAGTAGCGCTGGACCTGGAGGCCAGGAGCCCCCACGATGCCGCCATCGCGAGGCGGGTGGGCCGACCGCCGGACCCGGGGGGCCACATCTCCACCCGACAGGGCGAGCGCGAACTTGCAACACTCCGTGCGGGCCCGCTGGTGGTGGTTGCCGTCGGCGCCCTGGAAGGTCTGGACACCGGCCTGCGCCCCTGGTTGGCCGACGCCCGAAACAGCAGAGCCACAAACGATGCTGGTGGTGGACTTAAGGAACCGTACAGTTCCCTTGCAGAAGGTCGCTCGGAAGCGGCCCCAGCGGAAGAGAGCCTCGTCAGCCTGCTCTGGGAAGCCCCCTTCCCTTCCTCCACGGAACGACCGGCATGGGACGTGGCTTTTCTCAATATCACCGGGAGCGCCGCCTCGGCGCTGGAGCTGCGGCTGCGGGAGGAGCTGGGCTGGGTCTATGGTTTTGCACTGAGCGAGGAGTTTGGGGCTGCGGGGAGCTACATGCGGCTGGATCTGGATGTACCTTCGGACCGGCAGGAAGCACTGTACGCCGAGGTGGCGGCCATCCTGGCACAGACCCGCCCTGCTCCGTGGGCCACCCGCCTGTGGCTGGCACGGCAACAGGATCCCACCATCGCCCAGCGGGTGGAGGTCCTGGGACGATGGGGCGCCTGGGGGCTGAGGTCATGCCTGCCTCCCACCCCTGATAGCGCCAAGGTGGAGCAGGCTTTTTCGTCAATAGGGGCACCCATTTGGGTGATCGGAGGGGCACTCAGGCCCTGAGCCGCTGCCCACGCATCGCCTGCTCGATCATCTCCAGCAGTCGGTCCAACTTCAGGGGTTTTTCGATATAGCCGTGGAAAGTCTCCCGGCGCACCCGATCCTCGATCTGGGGGTCGCGGTAGGCCGTGCAAGCGATGACCGGAATCTCCTGCATTTCTGGATCCGAGCGCATCATTTTGAGCACCTCAAAGCCGTCCATATCGGGCATGAGGATGTCCATCACCACCACCGTCGGCTTGAAGCGGGCAATGGTCAAACCCGCCGCAAAACCGGAGTGGGCCACCTCCACCTCCATGCCCCCGCGCACCTGGAGATAATTCCGCACCAAATCACAAAAATCCGGCTCATCATCTACAATCAGCACCCGATGATCCCCAGAGAGTGGCCCAATCTCCGGAGCACCCTCCATCGCCAGGGGATAGTTGTGAATCTGCGCAAAGGTGACCAGCTCGTCCTGAGTGATGCGACGGTGGCCACCGGGGGTGCGATAGGCCGTCACCAGACCGCTGTTGATCCAGTTCACAACGGTGGGAGGGCTGACCCCAAGCATCTTCGCCACCTGAAAAGTGGTGTAGTAAATCGGGCCTTCCGAAGCTCGTTTTTTACGTGCCATTCTTCCCCTCTCGCAGCAACCGCATCAGACCTTCCACGCCGGCTCCGGCCGGCAGATCAAGCCCATCCACCAGGATCGTTTTGACCTGTACGGTCACGCGCGAAACCCCCAACCGCGGGCGGGCCCGCAGAACTTGGGTCACCAACTCCTCCCCCACTTCCTTCATCGACTCCATATCCCGGCCGGGCATCAGAAGCAGGAATTCATCGCCCCCCACGCGAACACAAAGATCATTGGGGCCCGTGCGCTCCTGAAGGCTGTTGGCCAGCCAAATCAGGAGCTGATCACCAACCACCCAGCCGTGGGCGCGGTTGATGGCCTTCAAATCCACCACATCCACACCCAGAACCGGGACCGGACGGCCCGCTGCCCGATACTCGTCCAGGATCGCATCCAAACGAGCGTCCAGGTATTCTGCTCTATCCAGGCCGGTAAGCTCATCCATCGCACGCCCGGCCACCGCCACGCGAGCCTCGGCCTGCACCCGCATGGCCTTGCGCACCATCGCCGCCAGCTCCCCATAGTCCAACGGCGGCCGGAGAATGGACATCGCACCATCCATGGTCGCGCGCTGGATTTCCCCTGGATCCGAGGAGGACGCCACAAAAACCACAGGCACCGCCCCAAGCTGGGGATGGTTCTTTATCTGACGCAAGAGGCCCAACGCATCCGGAAGATCGCCGTGGAGTACAACCGTCGCCGGCGGATCCCGCTCCAAGCGCTGAAGCAGCCCGACCGAGGACGAGGTGGTCGCGCAAGGCCAGCTCGCGCCCAATACCTCGGTCATCCTCTCCAAACGATCGACGTTGCCGCAAAGGATCTCCACACGACCCCGCTCGCCCACCGGCTGCGGAAGCGGCAGGCTCACGGTGACCGTGGCGCCGCCTTCGGGCCGGCTGCCGACCCGCATCGTGCCCCCGGCGGCAGCGACAAGGCGCATACAGGCGCGATAGCCCAGCCCGGGCCCCCAGCTTTCCGGGTTCCCCTCAAAACCGGGGCCCTCGTCGTGCACCCGGACCTCCACACGACCGGCACCCGGACGAATCTCCAGGGAAACGGTGGACGCCTCCGGTCCGTGTCGGAGAGAGTTTTCCAGCAGGTTCGCCAATACTTCGCAGAGCGAGGGAAGATCAGCCTCGATCATCACCGGACCGGGTGCCTCCATCACCAGCTTCTGCCGACGGCGCGCCGCTACCGGTTCGAAGGTCTCCAGCATGTCGCGCGCAAAACGGGTGAGGTCACCTGACTCCGGCTCGCCCGCACCGGAGTTACCCAGGCGATAGCGATCCAAAAGCTCCTCGACCATCCTTCCCATACGCTCGGTCTGCCGTCGCATGGTTTCAAATGCACGACGCTGCTGGGCGGGGCCCAAGAGCCCCTCCTCCAACATCTGACAATTGCCCATGACCACCGAGATGGGACTCCGCAGATCGTGACTTACCAGCGCCAAAAAACTGTCCCGCGCCTCACTCAAGCGGTCCAGGCGATGCGACAGGCGCGCGAGCTGCCGCTGCCGCTCCAGATAGCCCCGCTCCAAACGGGCCTGGCGTTCACGAAGAGACTCCAACACCCGGGTGGCCAAAAGCGACGACGCAACAACACCGCGAAGAGACTGGAGAAGGTCCGGCTCTACTCCCGAGCTCACCCAAAGAAGAAGCTCGGCATCGCCCGACGGGTCCAACGAGAGCACCCGAGGCTCTCCTTCCCCCCGCTCGCCAACGGAATCAGCGCCGCGAAGCTCCATCCGCACAGCACAGACGTCTGGGAGCGCGCGTAGCAGAACAACGGCGCGCTTCATCCAGAGAGAAGGCTCTTGCAACATGGCAAGTTCGGCCGACAGTTTGACCAGGCCAGCCAGCCAGAGTTCGCGACGCCGGCGAACCCGGAGGCGCCCGGCCTGGCTCAGGTGGATGTCCACCCGCCACAAAAGCTCCTCGATACTGTTTGTCTTTACAAAAAAATCATCAAAGTGCCACTCTGAAGGGCGCCCTGGAGCGCGCACCTCCGAGCGGGCCGTCATCAGCACCAGGACGGTATCGGGGCTGTGTTCCCGAACCTGTCGGCACCACTCCCCTCCCAGTCCATCGGGCAGGTACAAATCCACCAAGGCCAAATCTACGGGCGCTTCGTCCAACAAAAGCTGAGCGTCGCGCACACAAGAAGCCGCCACGACGCGAACTCCTTTGGTTACAAGCGCATCTTCAAGCACCCGCCGGAAGAGTGCATCGTCGTCCAGCACAAGTACCCGATACACGAGCTCCAATCAGGCTCCCATCTGAAAAAATAACCCGGCCTGCACCAGAGGCACAGGCCGGGTAAAGAAACCGCGAAGGATCAGTCGAGGATACGGAACCGGAAGAAGGTCTCGCCGATGATGACCTCTTCCCCGCCGAACAGGCGGCGTTCAGTCACCAGCTCGCCATTGACCAGGGTGCCGTTCGAGGACTTCACATCTTCAATGTAGAAGTTGTTCCCCCGGCGGGCAATCCGGCAGTGGTAGCGGGAAACCTTGGAGTCATTCTTGATCTGGATGTCGTTCTCCCGACCGCGACCTACCGTGAGCTGGTCCCCCGTGAACGGGTAGATCTGCTCGTCGGGGTGCCCCTCCTGGTAGAGGAGCAGCGCCCGGCGCTGTCCCTCGGATCCGCGCGCTTCCGGCGCAGAGTCCAGGCCCGGAATCTCCACTTCCATGCCCGAGTCCATGTCCGTGGCGTCCACCCGTACGTCGATGTCCGGGCTTTCGGTGGCCATGGCCAGGTTCTTGATCTCGCCGCCGGTGTCGTCGTCCACCTCGCGGGTCTCGATCTCCACTTCATCCTCGCCTACACGAACTTGTGCAGGCGCTTCGCTAAAAACGGAGCCGACGTCCTCCTGGAACTTGGAGACAGACATGTGACTGCCCACCTCCGCCGCTACAGGCTCGGGCGTGGGTGCAGGCGCCGGAGCGGCCGCCACCGGTGCTGGAGCCGCCGGAGCGGGAGCTGCAGGGGCCGGGGCCCCGGGGGCCTGATAGTGACCGGCAGGACCGGCCATCGACGCCCATTGCTCCAAGATACTGTTGAGGATCACATAATCCCCATCAATAGCCGAGATTCGCTCTGCAGTGTTGCCCTGACGCTCACGGAGCGACTGGGAAAGCTGCTCGAACTCCTCTGCTTCCAGCTCACCAATGAGCATACGGAGCTCCAGCTCCTGAAGCTCCTCGTCCACCGTCCCCTTCGATGCCTGGATAGAACTCCGCTCTTCCTCCAGTTTTGCAAGGTGTTCGCGAAGCTGGGGCAACAGGGGAGTCACCTCATCCGCGATATCCGACGCCTTAATCTCGTGGTCCAGGACCACCTTCTCGATAACCGCCGCACTGAACTTACCCAGCTGCGTTTTCGCCTTGTCAATGTAGTGGCGATGCTGCTGGTACTTGCCGATCAGGCCATTCAGCGTTTCGAGGAGTTGCTGCTTCTCCATGGTCTGAGCGCTCCTGGGTGGTCCCTTAGGGATGGTCTTACTTCGTTAGAGGCGAAGCATGGTTAGTTGGAAAGGGGGGGCCTTGTCAAGCACCCCCGGGAAAATGGCCGATCATTGTCCGCCTGTGGACAGGCGGGAGCAGTCGGATGTTGCGCGCTACGCATAACCCCCCGGAACGCCGCCCGGGTCTGCATAATTCTGGAAAAGGGTGTATTGGCCAAGGAAGGCAAGCTTCACGGTCCCGATGGGGCCACTACGCTGCTTGGCGATGATGATCTCCGCAACCCCCTTATCCGGGCTGTCCTCGTTGTAAACCTCATCGCGATAGATGAAGAGGATTACGTCCGCGTCCTGTTCGATAGCGCCGGACTCACGAAGGTCGCTCATCATCGGACGTTTGTCCGTGCGCGCCTCCAGCGAGCGGTTGAGCTGGGAGAGCGCAACCACCGGAACCTGCAAGTCTTTCGCCAGGATTTTCAGACCACGGGAGATATTGGAGATGATCTGCTCGCGGCTCTCTTTGGGGTTGCCCGAGCCCTGCATCAACTGCAGGTAGTCGATGATGATCAGGCCCAGATGCGGACATTCCTGCTTCAAGCGCCGGGCTTTACTGCGCAACTGAGCGATGGACAGGCCGGGAGTGTCGTCCACGTAGAAGGGCAGCGCGTGCAATGCGTCGGAGGCCTCGTTCAGACGCGGCCAGTCCATGCTCATGTCCAGCTCGCCCACGCGCACCTTGCTGGCGTCTACGCGAGCATGGGCCGTGAGGAGCCGATTCACAAGCTGGTGCCTGCCCATTTCCAGTGAGAACACGCCGACCCCCACCCCCGCCTTTTCCGCGGCAGCGAGGGCAATATTCAGGGCAAATGCTGTTTTCCCCATCGCCGGACGAGCTGCGAGGATCACCAGATCGGTGCGTTGCAGACCGGCAAGCATGCGGTCCAGGTCCACGAAGCCGGTGGTGACGCCGGTGACAAAGGCACTTTGCCCGCTGCGACGCAGCTCCCGCATCAGCTCCTGGCGCCGCTGGATTTCCAGCATCTGCTCATCCACCAAGGTGGAGATGGCATGCCAGTCTTTGGAGCCGGAAAGCTGGGAAATATCGAATATCGCCTTCTCGGCGTCGTCCAACAGCCGGGTCAGCTCCTTTTCCCCATCCTGCACGTCCTCGATCATCTCGCGGGCGGCGAGAATCAACCGACGGCGCACCGAGTGCTCTCGCACACGCTGGGCGTATGCGGAGAGGTTCTCGACGGACGGACAGGCATTGGGGAGTGCGGCGATGTAGGCTACACCGCCGAACTTCTCGGGATCCGGCTGGCGGGCTACCTCATCAAGCACCGCCACCAGGTCACAGCCACGCCCGGCCTCTGACATCTGCACCATCCGCTCAAAAATGAGCTGATGGGCAGGTTTATGAAAGTCTTCCGCACGTATACGCTCCAGAACCTCAGGAAGCTGCTGGTTGTCCAGCAGCAATCCCCCCAGCAGAG
>JBEIQS010000145.1:0-15208 GCA_040376425.1 Alphaproteobacteria bacterium
AGCGCAGCGGACCCGCAGGCAGCAGGGGCTCCCAGCGCAGGGTCTGGGCCTCCTTCCCCGCCAAAATCAGGACGGTATCTCCCGCAATTCGCGGCACCGTTCCTGGAATTTCCAGTGGAAAACGCAGCAGCTCGGCCCGGTCCGCCAACAGCGCGCTGTCGATGGCGGAGTGGCTGCGAAGGGCGGTCAACTGGGTACCTTGCAACAGGTAGATTCCGTCCACGGTGGGGACGCGCCACAGCTCCAGGTTCACCTCCACCCCCGCCTCGTCGGCCACTACTGGGGGGGCGTCGGTCCACCAGTCCGGGTCAGACAGCATCAGACGCCAGGTTGTCCCTGGACAGATGTCGGCCACAGACCAGCTTCCCGCTCCGTCCGTGCGGGTGGACCTGCGGTCACAGGGCGCGGGTTGGTCCGAAGTCCAGCTCAGCTCCAGGTCGGCCACGGGCTTGTGTGTGCGGCCGTCCACTATGGTTCCATGGGCGGTTCCTGGCTTGGCACAGGCAAAAAGCAGCAGAAGCCCTACCATCCCAGAACCTGTCGCAGTGCCTGGTTCGCCTCGTCGACCTTTGCGGCCACAAAGGGGCGCGGATCTGCGTCCCACGCCGCATTTTTCTGGTCCGGGAAGGTCAGGGCACGGGCACCCACCACCAGGGCGCCCAGGCCGTCGGCGCGGAAGGCCCCACGGGTGTCGGCGGCGGTGGCCCCCTGCGCCCCAAAGCCCGGCAGCAGCAGCCAACTATGAGGCATCTCCGCCCGCATTTCCCCCAAAAGTGCCGGATGGGTGGCACCCACCACCGCGCCCACCGGCCCCAGCCCATTTGGTCCCGCCCGATGTGCGGACGCCTGCTCCACCCATGCGGCGACCTGACGGAAAATATCCGCCTGCCACCCCGATCCCGGGTTGGAGGTGCGCACCAACGCAAACATCCCTGCCTGCGTCCGATCCAGGCGCGCCAGCCAGGGCTCCATCGAGTCCGGGCCCAGGTAGGGTGCCACCGTGGCAGCGTCGCAAGGGAAGGGTGCATCTTCACCCAGTTGGGCAGCCGCATAGGCCGCCGCTGTACTGGCAATATCCCCACGCTTCCCATCGCCGATCACCAGCAGATCGTGCGCACGCGCATGGCGACAAAGCCGCGAAAGTGCCACCATGCCCGGGGCACCTAGCGCCTCAAAGAAGGCGAATTGTGGCTTCACGGCAGGCACTTTGCCCGCGATAGCCTCCACGATGGCCTCGCCGAAGTGCAGGGCCCGACCCGCCTGGACGGCGCGGCGCGCGTCGGCCCCCCAGGTCTCTTCAAAGGGCACCGCGTCCGCTTCTTCGTCCGAAGTGGCAGGCAGGCGGTCCAGGTGCGGATCGATGCCCACACACAGGGGGCTTTTGCAGCGGAGGACGGCCTCAGAAAGGCGCTCGGAAAAGGGCTTCATTTGGGCGGGGGACTATCCCGATCGTGGGCCGGTCCGCCAGAAACGCGCTAAGCGGGCGGCCATGAAAGAAAAGCATATCCGCATTCGGGTGGAACAATGCCTGGCCTTGGCCAAAGCAAGTAATTGCCCGCGTCGCAAATTTGGTGCGGTGCTCCTGGATCCTACGCGCAATGTCGTCCTGATGGATGGCTACAACGGCGGCCCACGGGGGGGAGGGGAGCTGTGTGGCGGCGCCACCTGCCTGCGCGACGACCTGCATGTGAAGTCGGGCACCCGCATGGAGATTGGCTGTCACCACGCCGAAATGAACGTGATCTGCAACGCCGCCGCGTCGGGAGTGGCCTGTCGTGGGGCATGGCTGCTGGTCACCGGAGAGCCCTGCATCCTGTGCGCCAAGTTGATCCACCACGCCGGGATCGCCAAGGTGTTGGTGGTTTCTGGCGGTTATGCAGGGGAAAATGGATGTGACTACCTTGTGAATCACGGTGTGGACGTCGAGCGACTGGAAGGGCCGCAGGACCCGCGGATCGCTGCAGCCTGAGCCGGATCAGGGTGCGGCCCGGCGGGATCCCGGTTAAACGCCGCGCGCTCAAAGAGGCTTCATGCAGTCCCTGGATCAGAAAACGGCGAACATCATCCGTGGTCTCTCGATGGACGGCGTGCAGGCCGCCAACTCCGGTCACCCCGGCATGCCCATGGGCATGGCCGACGTGGCCACCGTGCTGTGGACACGCTTTCTGCGCTACGACCCCTCCCAGCCCGAGTGGGCGGATCGGGACCGCTTCATCCTGTCCGCAGGCCACGGATCCATGCTGCTCTACAGCATGCTGCACTTGACAGGTCAAGCCTTTTCTATCGAGGATCTCAAGCGCTTCCGGCAGTGGGGCAGCCGCACCGCCGGCCACCCGGAGTTCGGCGAAGCACCTGGAATTGAGACCACCACCGGGCCCCTGGGCCAAGGTCTGGCCAACGGGGTGGGTTTTGCGATGGCCGAAGCCTGGCTGCGCGCCCGCTTTGGCGAGTCCATCTGCAACCACTGGACCTATGCGATCGTGTCGGACGGCGACTTGATGGAGGGCGTCGCCCACGAAGCCGCCTCGCTGGCCGGACATCTGGGCCTGGGCCGGATCATCTACCTGTGGGACGACAACCACATCACCATCGACGGCGCCACCGACATCGCCTTCACCGAGCAGGTGCTTGCCCGCTTTGAAGCCCTGGGATGGCATACCCAAGCGGTGGATGGTCACGACATGGAGGCCATCGCAGGCGCCATCGCTGCCGCGCGTGATGTCACCGATCGCCCCTCGATCATCTCCTGTCGCACCACCATCGGCAAGGGCTCGCCCAACAAGGGGGGCCGCTCCGCCGCCCACGGGGCGCCGCTGGGTCCGGACGAAGTGCGGCTCTCCAAGCAGGCGCTTGGCCTGGACCCCGACAAGAGTTTTGACGTTCCCGACGACGTTCTTGGCTACATCCGGCAGCGCGACGCCGACCGAAAGACCCTGCGGCAAGCCTGGGAAGCCCGCCTGGACGCCCATGCGGACAAGGCGCTGTTTTTGCAGCTACTTTCTGGAAAACTGGATGTCGACAGCATCGTATGGCCTGCCTACGCGCCGGGGGCTTCGCTGGCCACCCGCAAGGCGAGCGAAGCTGCCATCCAAGCCATTGCCAAGGCCCTTCCTGGCTTTGTCGGCGGCAGCGCGGATCTGGCCGAGTCCAACCTCACCCATATCAAGGGTGCCGGAAACTTCCAGAAAGGAAGCTTTGACGGTCGGAACATCGCCTTCGGCATCCGCGAGCACGGGATGGCCGCCATCTGCAACGGCATCGCCCTGCACGGTGGCCTCCGTCCGTTCTGCGCCACCTTCCTGGTCTTTCACGACTACCACCGCCCCAGCGTGCGCCTGAGTGCGCTGATGCACCAGCCGGTGATCTACGTCTACACCCACGACTCGGTCTGGGTGGGCGAGGACGGGCCCACCCACCAGCCCATCGAGCAGGTGCAGTCGATGCGTCTGATCCCGAACCTGTGGGTGGTCCGCCCCGCAGATGCGGTGGAGGCCAACGAGGCATGGCGCCTTGCACTGGCCCGGAACGATGGTCCAACCGCCCTTATCTTCACGCGCCAGAACCTGCCGGTGATGGACCGCAGCAAGGTGGGGCCCGCCGAGGGTCTGCGTCGGGGTGCCTATGTGCTGCTGGATTCCCCAGATGCAAAGGTGGCTATTCTGGCCTCCGGCTCTGAAGTCAGCCTCGCACTGGAAGCTGCGGGGCGCCTGAGCGCCGAAGGTGTGGCCGTTCGTGTGGTCAACGTCGCCTGTATGGAGCTATTCGATCAGCAGGATTCTGCGTATCAACGCGAGGTTCTGCCACTGTCAATGCCTCGCATCTCGGTAGAGGCGGGCCGCACCCTGGGCTGGCAACGCTACGGTGTGGAAGCGGCCGTGGGTATCGATCGCTTCGGTGCCTCTGCTCCCGGCAAGACCGTAGCCGAGAAGCTGGGCATCAACGTGGATAACGTGGTGGCGACCGTGCGGAGTGTTCTGGCCTAAGGGGTGGGCTCCACCAGCGGCGGGCGGGCCCGGCGTAGCTGCGCTTTCATGCCCAAGGGGGTCATCACATCCTCGGGTGGCGTCAGGGTGTAGCCCGGGCAGGTCCAGATGTGCGCGGTCACCCCGGCCGTGGGATTGGATGCGCTTGCCCGTTCGCGCAGGTACAAGCGCATCAATTCCTCCGGCGTGGGCGGCGTGGGGATAGAGGCTGGGGTGTTGGCGCTGCTGCGGGGTGGCTTGAAGACCACCCCCGAGGCCGGCTGCCCCAAAAAAGCCAGGATGGTCTGCTTTTCGCCGTAGGGCAAGTAGCGCAGCTCCCAGGTGGGGTAGCCGCGCTCGTCCAGACCGAGCGGATCTACCCGTCCAAAGCCCACACTGCTGGGGCAGAGGATGTCTCCAAAGAAGAGCCCCTTACACTCGTAGTCGGGAATGGCGGGGGGGGTGGGGGAGGTCAGGACAAACCAGACGGTGGAGTCGGCGCTCTTTGCGCAGACCGGCTCCCAGGAATCCGCCGCAAGTACCCAGGCGATCAGGCTCAGCATCAAAAGTCCTCAGCCTTTGCTAACACCCGAGGCGCAGCTTTTCCTCCCCGCCGCAAAACGCCGGTGCCGGTGGCGGGGACGTGCTACACTGGACAGGTCAAGACTATGGCCAACCCCAAGCGCAAAGCCGCCCCCAAGGGGGCGTCCAAGAAAAAAGCGAAGGTGGAGCTTTCAAAGCGTCCATCTTCGGGTCCTATCGACTTCCGGCAGCTCTGGCGCTACCTGTACCGCTCGCTGTTGGTCGGTGGGCTGGTGGGCGGCGTCTTGTGGTTCGCCGCCTACTACCGCTATGCAGAAGCCAAGGTAGATCAACGTCTTTCTGAAAAGGTATGGGAGCTTCCGGGAAAGGTCTATGGCGGCCCGGTGGAGCTTTGGCCGGGAATCCGGCTTTCACCAGAGGATCTTGCGGGGGACTTGAGCGCGGCGGGCTATGCGCGGGTGCTCAGCGCCAGCCAGGCAGGCGACTTTTCCGTAAGCTCGGATACTGTTCGGATGATCCGGAGGGCCGCAACCTTTCCCGGCTACACGGTGAAAGGTGGCGAAGTGGTTGTGAAATTCGCCGATGGCCGGGTGACGGCGGTGACCGGCGGGCGGGCGGTCCTGCCTCCCCCCGTGCTGGCCTCCGTGCGTGGTGCCGGCAACGAGGAGCGCAACCCGCTGGCGCTGGAAAAGATCCCCGATGTGGTGCGCAAGGCGGTGTTGGCGATGGAAGATGCACGGTTCTACCGCCATCCCGGGGTGGACGCGGTCGGCATCTTGCGCGCCGTGGCCGTGAACCTGTCGGCTGGAAGCTGGCAGCAGGGCGGCTCCACCCTCACGCAGCAATTGGTGAAAAACCTCTTTCTCACGCCCGAACGTAGCTATCGGCGCAAAATTGAAGAGGCATTTATTGCCCTTGCGCTGGAAAAAAAGCTCGGAAAGGAGAAAATTCTCCAGCACTACTTGAACGAGATCTATCTGGGCCAGGCGGGCGGCGGCAGCATCTGTGGTGTGGACGCAGCGGCGCGGGCCTGGTTTGGAAAGTCGGTGGAGCGGGTGAATTTGGGAGAGGCCGCGCTGATCGCGGGGGTGATCTCCGCGCCCAATGCCTATTCTCCGCTACACCACCCCGAAGCGGCCCTGGAGCGGCGCAACATCGCCCTGGGGCGCATGGCCTCCACCGGGGTGATCAGCGAAGAAGACGCGGAAAAAGCGAAAAAAGAGCCGCTCACGCTGCATCCCTCCACTGGCGGCAAGCGGGCCCCATGGGCCACAGACGCGGTGGTGGAGCTGGTCGAGTCCCAGCTTGGCGATGGCGCAGTGGCCGCTCAGTCTCTGGCGGTGCACACCACCATCCACCCGGTGCTGCAGCGCGCGGCAGAAGAAGCGGTGGATGCAGGCCTGCAAGAGGTGATCAATGCCCATCCCAAGCTGGCCGGCCTTGAGGCGGCCCTGGTGGCCGTACGCAACAAGGATGGCGCAGTTCAGGCGATTGTGGGCGGAAAATCCTACGGGGACAGCTACTTCAACCGGGCCCTGCTGTCCGAGCGTCAAGTGGGTTCGACCATCAAAGCGCTCACGACGCTGGTCGCACTGGACAAGGATCCCTCGCTGGGCCCGGCGACCCGGCTGGACGACAGCCCGCTGTCCGTGACCGTCGATGGCACGGAGTGGTCGCCCAAAAACTATGATGGAAGCTACATGGGTGCGGTGTCGCTGCGCAAAGCACTGGCCTTGTCGCGCAATGTGCCCGCGGTGCGGCTCGCCTCCAGTGTGGGGATGGATACCCTGCAGCGGGAGTGGAAGGAGATGGGGCTTTCCTCCGCTTCTCACTATCCGTCAGCCGCATTGGGTGGTTTTGGCGCCACCCCGCTCCAGCTTGCCGGGGCCTACACGGTTTTCGGCTCTGGCGGCACCCACTGGATGCCCTGGTTGGTGCGCGCCGCCCTGAACGGATCGGGAGAAGCGGTATGGGAACGTGGCGATCCGGGCAGCAGCCGCCACTCGGCGCGGGCCACCTTTCTGACCGCTGACATGCTTCGTGGGGTGCTCATCGACGGAACGGGGAAAAACGCCAAAAATTACGGCGTGGGGCCCGATGCCGGGGGGAAATCGGGCACGACAGACGCCTATACCGATGCCTGGTTTGCCGGCTTCACCTCTGAGCTTTCGGTGGTGGTCTGGGTGGGCTTCGACAAGAAAAAAGAGATTGGCCTTACCGGATCCCAGGCGGCCCTGCCCATCTGGGCCCGCTTTGTCGCCTGGAGCGGCACATCCGACGGCACGATTGCCGCTCCCAAAGGCGTGGTGCAGGTGGAGGTGTGCAACGACAGCGACCTGCCGCCCTGCCCGGGCTGTAGCTCCACCCGAAAAGAGTGGTTTTCAGCGAACTATGCGCCGCAGGCCGCCTGCGGCATCCTGGCCGGAATCACCCCCCGCCCGGCGGCATCAGGCCCGGTCAAACCGGCTCCCGCAACCCCGCCCCCTGAAAACACGCCGCTCCAGAAATTCTGGGAAAAGCTGGGTTTCCGAAAACCCTGAGCCTGCGCCGCAGGTGACAGGCCCGTGAGGGTGCGCTACCATAGGGGGATGGCGCTCCTCCTCCTTCTTTCCTGCGATCCAGGCTCCAGCTCGTCAAAAGATGACTCTCCGGGGGCGGTCACGGACTCCGAAAGAGCGGACAGCCCCGGAGGCACCGGGAATCCTGATAGCACCGGCGATAGCCGCGACAGCGAGAAGGAAGACAGCCCGGTGGATACCACGCCACCCCCCCAGGTCGTGCGTTTTGTGGCGCTCGGCGACGCGGGCGAGGGCAACGCCGAGCAGTACGCCGTCGGTCTGGCTGTCGCAGAGGTCTGCGCGCAGGTGGGCTGCGACTTTGCCCTGTACCTGGGCGATAATTTCTACGACACCGGCGTGGACGGTGTGGATGACTCTCAGTGGCAGGAGAAGTTCGAGCTGCCCTATGCACCCTTGAACATCCCCTTTTATCCGGTGCTCGGCAACCATGACTACGGTGGAGAGGGCATCGGCTGGGAGCTGTGGAAGGGGGAGACCTACGTGGAGTACTCCGATCACTCGGACAAGTGGGTGATGCCGGACCTGTTCTACACCTACCAGGTGGAACATGCGGCCTTCTTCGCCCTGGATTCAACGCAGCTCTTCTGGGGCATCGTGGATGAGCAGGGAGCGTGGATGGATGGGGGGCTGGCCGCCACGTCGGCCACCTGGACCATCGCCTACGGTCACCATCCGTACATCTCCAATGGGCCCCATGGTAATGCGGGTAATTACGAGGGGTTGAGTTTTATTCCTATCGTAAATGGCGAGAGTATCAAAAACTTTGTGGACGACCACATCTGCGGGCAAGTGGACCTGTACCTCTCGGGGCACGATCACTCCCTGCAGTGGCCGGAGGATGTCTGCGGGACCGAGATGATTGTGTCTGGAGCCGGCGCCAAGACCACTGATCTGGAGGGCGAAAATCCTACCTGGTTTGAGTACGACGAGGAGGGATTTGTGTGGATTGAGCTGAATGATCGCACCATGACCGCCGTGTTCTACGACGCAAGTGGCCAGGAGCTGTTCCGGCGCAGTGTTTCCAAGTAGTCCTACGGGATAGAGCGGCGGCATGTCTGCGCTCCTGCTGTCCCTTCTCGCCGTTGCTGTGGCCGAAATCGGCGATAAAACCCAGCTCCTCGCGCTGCTGCTGGCCTCCCGCTTTCGTACACCGGTGCCCATCCTCCTGGGTATTGTGGTGGCGACGGTGGCCAACCACGCCCTGGCCGGCCTGGTGGGCGCACAGGTCGCGACCTGGCTGGGTCCCGAAGGGCTGCGCTGGACCATCGGGCTCGGTTTTCTGGGAATGGCCGGGTGGACGCTGGTTCCCGACAAAATGGACGAAGAGGAAAACCCCCGAACCGGCAGCGCCTTTCTCGTCACCCTCGTGAGCTTTTTCTTGGCAGAGATGGGGGATAAAACGCAGATCGCCACAGTTGGCCTCGCCGCAGCGCACCCCGGCTCGACCGTCTGGGTAGTGGTGGGCAGCACCTTGGGGCTGTTGGCGGCCAACGCCCCGGTGGTGCTGTTGGGCGACCGTATCGCACGGCGCTTTGACCTCTCCAAAGCCCGCTTTGTGGCAGCGGCCCTCTTCGCCCTCTTTGGGGTGGTGGTGCTGGTCCGGGGTATCTGAGGCCGCTCCCGACCCAACGATCACCGATCAAAACCTAGCGGCTCAGGAAGTACACCGCCCCGCCGTTGGAGAAGGCACCGTCGTTGCCGTAGGCCCCGACCAGGGCATCTTCCTTGCCATCCCCATTCAGGTCGTAGCCACCCGCCACCGCCGAGCCAAGATAGTCGCCCGACGCCCCGCCCCAGATCACCGCAGAAGCCGCCGCCGCTGCGCCGCTCCAAAGCGACGATCCCGTGTAGATCCACAGCGCCCCGGCATCCGCGGCGGCCGTGTCGTTGCTGTAGTCACCCACCAACAGCTCGTCCGCACCGTCCCCATCCAGGTCCGAGACCGCCACTGCACTGGCAAAGCTGCCCGCGGTGCCGGAGAAGGAGGCGGCGGCACTGCTCACATCCACCTCGCCCGACTGAGCGGCTGCATCCCACCACAGCCACACCGTGCCCAGACCCGTGCTGGCCAGTGCCAGATCGACGCTGCCATCCCCATCGATGTCGCCCTGGGTGGATACCGCCGTGGTTCCCATCGCGCCCGAGGCCGTGGTCCCCAGCACCCTCAGGCTGTAGTAGTCCTCTGCAGACCCATAAAAGCCATTGGCCGAGCCGGGAATCAGGTAGAAGGCCCCCACATCGCGGGTGTTTCCATTGTTCACACCGGAGGCGCCCACTACCAGGTCGGCATAGCCATCCGCATCAAGATCCTGGGCTGCGACCGAGCTTCCGAAGTAGTCGTAGTCGTCATCTCCATTAATCAAGCCATCGTCGCCCACACCGTAGTAGTCGGAGAGGCTGCCGCCGGAGAAGATGGCCACCGCACCCGCCGAGTCCAAATCCTCGAAGTCGCGGTCGTTGTCCAGTCGGTTCCCGGTGATCACCTCGGCGATGCCGTCCCCGTCGATATCGGCCGCCACCCCTACACTGGTGTAGTCGCTGCCGTTATTATCCGCTCCGAAGGCAGAAAAAGCGCCAGAAGTCGTCCAACTCCCCGACAAGGTCGCCCCGTCAAAGGCACTGACATAGCCCTGTGAGTAGCTGGCAGCCAACGCGTCGACCAACACATCTGCGTAGCCGTCGCCGGTCACATCGGCCATGGGGCCCTGGACCCACCCGAAGTCATAATAGGCCGCATAGTAGCCATCGTCCGTCATATCGGCGCTATCGTAGTTGTTGACTGCACCGTTCGCCGCTACCACTGCAGCGGCAGACAAAAGCCAGGCCACGCCGTTCCCCTGGTAGGGAGCGCTCAGGACCAGATCCTCTCCGCCGTCGGCGTTGGTGTCCCCGCCCAGGGCCACCGTTCCAGCATAGCCCAGGTAGGTATTGGCGGAATTGCCGTAGATCACGCCACCCTGCACATCGGCGATGGAAAAGTCGTCCGCCACCCCATCGCAGTCGTTGTCCTGGCCGTCCCAGACCTCGGCCGAGGGGCCCGTGACCGTCGCGTCGGTGTCGTTGCAGTCCGCGCCTCCAAAGAGGCTGGAATTCACCCCATCGCCATCCTGGTCGTAGTCGTTCCCGCCATTGCAGTCCTGGTCCACCCCGTCGTACCAGACTTCAGGTGCGCCCTGATAGACTGCGGCGTTCGTGTCATCGCAGTCCGGACCGCCATGGGCGGAAGAGGTCTGGCCGTCCCCGTCCTGGTCATAGTCGTTGTTTCCGGCGCAGTCGGCGTCCACGCCGTCGTACCAGGTGTCCGCCGCGCCGCCGTAGATCGCCGGGTCGGTATCGTCGCAGTCGTCGCCGCCCGCCTGATCCACGCGGTGGCCATCCCCGTCCTGATCGTAGTCGTCATTGCCCGCGCAGTCGGAGTCCACCCCATCGTACCAGGGATCGCTGGCATCGGGGTTGATCGTGGCATCCTGGTCGTTGCAGTCGTTGCCGCCACCCAGCGGATCGTCGTGACCGTCGCCGTCTTGGTCGAAGTCACTGCCACCGCTGCAGTCGCCGTCCAGGCCGTCGTACCAGACCTCGGTCGCTCCCGGGTTTACGGTGACGTCCACATCGTCGCAGTCCGTACCACCGGAGGGGATCGATCCGTAGCCGTCACCGTCCGCATCCTCTTGCACCAGCGCCGTCACCGAAACCAGGGCGGAGAGTGCATTTGCGCTGTCTTCCACGGTGATGGTGCCCATATAGTTGCCCCAGATCATCGGGGAGAGGGTCACCGTAAGCGTGGCAACCTCGGCAGAGCCCAGGCTGGCCTTGTCGATGGAGAGGCTGTAGGCATCTGCCTGGGCCGAAGCGATGGTGGCCGTCGGAGAAAGGGCGAGCGTACCGGTGTTGGTAATGCTCACCTCCAAGGTAGAGGACTGCCCCGCGAAGAGCACCGGGAAGCTGAGCTCGGAGGGGCTGACCTCCATATGGGGCCCCTCCTCGATCACCACACCGCCGGTGTCATCGCCAATCTTGATTTCGGAAGGTTCACAGCCGAGAGGGAGGAGCAACGAGAGAAGCGTCATGGTCACATTGTGGCGGGCCTCCAGACCGACGGCAAATCCAGCTTGTAAGCTTTTGTCATCGCCCCCCATAAGAACCACTTGGAGGGGTGGCTACCACTGCCACCACTGGTGCTGTCCGTCGCTTCGTCCCTCTCCAAAAGCATCGGTTAAACAAGAAATAGTGGCTGCCTCTATCGCGCAGCGCCCATCCGAATGTACCACCACAGCGCGTACACCCAAGCCGCGGAGAAAGCGGGAGACCTCTGCCGGGCAGGTGGGGCTGGAGAAGGCCCGCCCCAGGGCTCCCAGGTGAGGGCTGGTCCGCCCATAGGCTTCCGGCCCCAGGCGCAGGCTGTGCAGAAGGGGGCGGTTGTGGACCAGGCCCTGCAAGGCGTAGTGGTAGGGCCCTGGTGCGCAGGCGGAGCCAACCAGCGGCAGGTCCAATAGCGGTCCGGGGTCCCCGGCCAGCTCGGAGGCATAGATCTCCTGCTGCAGCTCCAGGGCGGGCAGGGGAAGGGGGCGGGTGCGCAGCAGGCCCACTTCGGCCCAGCACAGGGCCAGAATACCCAGTGAATACAGAGGCTTCTGCCCCAAAGATGAAACTAAAATCGAGAGCCCCACTACTGCGCCCAGGGCCATCCGGTAGGCATGGGCACTGCGCCCCAGCTCGGGAGAAAGGGCAGCTAGAAGGCCCGTCGGGGTGGGTATGGAGAAGCTGCCCACCGCCATCTGCCCACCCAAGGCGCAGGTGGCGAAGAAGAGAGCAAGGATCATCCACCTTCGGTTTCCCTTTTTCCAGAGAGCCACCATCCCAAGCCCCAACAGCGCCATGCCCAATGCCGCGCTATGCACCACCTGGGGCCCGGTCCCTGAGGGGATGATCGGCCTTCCCACGAGGTCTTTCCAAGAAGCCGCCTCGAACTGCCAGGCCGCGATCGCCCCCTGTGCCACTCCCTTCGGCGCGAAGAGGGAAGCCACCCCCCCTGCCGCCGGGGCATGGTAGCGATGGATCAGAAAGGCTGAAATTCCAATCCCAAGGGCCATCATCGACCAACGCAGCAGCCACCGAAGTCGGTCCGCCTCCAGGCAGAAGAGTGCTACCAGCGGCAGCCCCACCATCGCCACCAGCGCCACATGCGGTGCCGCAAGGCCCAAAAGCAGACAGAGAATGCCGGGAAGCAACAGCCGCGCTCCCCCCTTGGATGCGGCGTGTATCGCGACCGCCCACAGCAGCGCCACACCACCGGGGAAGGCCTGCTCGATCTGACCGTTGGCCAGGGTATTGAAGGTCCAGTGGTTCCAAGCCAACAAGCCCGCAAGCGTCGCCGCCGGCCAGGGCTTCCAGTCCAGGGAGCGGGCCAGGCTCAGCCCTCCGAGCATGTTCAGAAGGGGAGTAAGCCAGAAGAGTAGGTTGAAGGCAAGGATTGGGCCCACGGCGGCAGCCACCGGCAGCGTTGGCCATAGAAGGGGACGGAAGGACAGGCTGTCCGGCCAGCCCATGCGGTCGGTGCTGAGGAGAAAAGGGAGCTGTCGAGCGGCAATACCCATCGCCACCAGGTGACCCTCGGTGAAGGCCGTCCATGGCGCGCGGTGCAGCGGGTCGGCCAGGGCAGAGCCCCCCAACAGCAGCCCCCAGAGGAGGCCTGCCAACAGCACCAGCCGCGTTGGGAGAGCGCGCCACACCACTTTCCGATAACATGGAGGGCAGTGAAGGAGCGTCATGCCCACCTGGATCACCCTGGCCGATGGTAGCCGTCGGGGGCCATACCAAGAGCCCCTGCTGCACATCGGGACCGATGGGCGCTGCAACCTGGTGCTTCCGCAGGGAGCGGGCGTGCGCGCGGTGCATGCGACGATCACCCCCGGAAAGGGGAGCTGGACCATCGCGCCGGGCGAGGCGGGGGCAGCGATTTTTCTGGAGGAAGGACCCGGAAGAGTGCGCCGTCTTTCCACCAGCACCGCGCTGCGTCCCGGCGACCGGGTCCGCCTTGGAACCACTTCTGGGCCCACCCTGGCGATGGACGATGGTACACAGGGAAAGCCGGTAACTGCGCCACCTGCTGCCGCACCGCTCCCGACGATAGGTGGCGGAGCTGCGCCCAGCTACACCGCCACCCCGGCGCGCAGCGCGAGCCCGCGAAACCGGATGCCCACCACCGACGCGATCAGCGCGGAGATCGCCCGTCGGGCCGAGGTGGAAGCCATGCGGCAGGCCCCTGTGCAGGACATGGCGCGCTTCTGGCATCGCTACCGCTCAGGCACGCTGATGCGACCGGATGTGCTGGTGGGAGCGGGGATCAGTCTGCTCACCGCTCTGTGCGGGCTGTGCGGTGGAGGGGGAGCTTCCTTCTGGTATGTCTGGCAGAAGTTCCTACACGGCTGAGGGGCCATTTACTGCGAAAAAATCTACGCACCCAGTGGCGAGAACCGACCCGCCGGTATAATGTGGGCGCGGAGAGCTCAACTATGGCATTCCTCCTCGCACTGGTAGTCGGTAGTTCTGTGGCTCGGGCGGAAGACCCGGCCGTCTCTTGCGCTCCGACTGCGGATGGTGCGGTTCAGGTTCAGGCAGTGGTTCCGGCTTCTGAAGCCAACATCCGGGCCTATCTGGACTCTGCCGTGCGCTGTGGGACGCTGGCTCCCGGAGTGGTGAAGGTCGAAGTGGTGGCGCCCCGGGGCGGCGGTTGCGAAGAAATCGTGACCACCACCAAGGTGCCAGGTTCCACCATGGACTATCGGTCCATGCGTTGCCGGACCTCCACCGGCTATAAGGACACCCTGATGGACTCCGAGACGATGGAGGACTTCTACGCGGTGTGGGATTTGCGGACCGTCGAGGGCGGCACCGAAGTTACCGTACGGGTAAAGACGGTGCTTGATCTCCCTGTTCCGGCATACCTCGTGAATGTCGGCCTTCAGTCTTCGCTCAAGGCCACCATGATGAACCTGATCAGCGCGATGGGCGGCAAGTAGTTTTCGCGCGCAACGTGTGCATGTGGTGCGAATTCTGATATTCTGAAGTCCTGGCCTCTGTCTGTTCTGTTGCCTCAGCGTCTCTACCATTTTTGGTCGGTTGGCGCAGGAAGTGCTTCGTGGGGGGTGACGGAACGGACAGGGGCCGCTTTCCTGGCCCGCCAGATAGCGGCCGAAATGCTGCTTTCGTGATATGGGGTGGGGATGCTTCCCGTCGTCGCCATCGTCGGACGGCCCAATGTGGGCAAGTCCACCTTGTTCAATCGTCTCACCGGAACCCGAAAAGCGCTGGTCCATGATCGGCCCGGTGTGACCCGGGATCGGAATTATGAAACGGCGGCTTGGGAGGAACGCAGCTATCTCCTGATCGATACCGGGGGATTTGACCATGCCCCCGGCGATCCCCTCTATGCGGCCATGCGGCGACAGTCCGAGGCCGCGATGGTGGAGGCGGACGTCGTCATCTTCCTGGTGGATCGGCAGGCCGGTATCACACCCGCCGATCAGGCCACAGCCGACCTGATCCGGGAGGTGGGAAAGCCGGTGGTCGTCGCCGTCAACAAGTGCGACGAGCCGCTCCACGACGACGATATGCACGCCTTTTGGGAGCTTGGCTTCCCCGTGGTGGTGGGCGTCAGCGCCGAGCACAGCCGGGGGCTTTTTGAGCTGATGACAGCGGTGTGTCTGCACTTCCCGCCCGCGCCGGAAGAGGTGGAGGTTGAGGGGGAAATCCGCGTGGCGGTGCTGGGGCGGCCCAATGTGGGCAAGTCCACCCTCCTCAACTGCCTGATCGGCGAAGAGCGCTATGTGGTCCACGACATGCCGGGGACCACGGTGGACGCGTCGGATACGGTGATCCACCACGAAGGGCAGGCCTTCCGGTTGGTGGATACCGCCGGTATCCGGCGTCGTGCGCGCATTTTCGACCGCGTGGAAGAACTGGCCGTGAGCCTCGCGCTGCGCACCATCGAGCGTTGCCATGTCGTGCTCTACGTGCTGGACGGCACCCAGCCGCCCGGCGAACAGGATGCGCGCCTGGTGGGAATGGTATTGGAGCGGGGCCGGGCCATCGTGGTGGTGGTGAACAAGTGGGATGCCGTCCGCC
>JBEIQS010000283.1:0-6394 GCA_040376425.1 Alphaproteobacteria bacterium
GTTGACCACTGCTCCAACGGTCGGACCGATTTCCACACGACCGACCTTCAAGAAGTTCTTCTTCTGGATGGTCATGATCACGCGGCGTCGAGAGCTGCCGGAGGACTCCTCGTTCTTGGCAGCGCCGCGACGGACGGCTTCCTGCTCCGAGCGGACCGAGTCTTCAGGCTCGTCATCGTCCTGCACCACGCCGTCCAAACCCTCGAAGTAGTAAGGAGTGTGGAGGTAGTTGGGGGCGATAATCGGGGCGGGCTCCTCGGCCATTGCCGGGGCGACAAACATACCCGCGAGGGTCAGAAGCGTCGAGAACATGGGCGATCCTGGCCTAGAAGTTGAAGAGGCGAGACTTCATCTTCGGCACGAAGATGGCCAAGCCTGCAGAGGTGACGAAGGGCGCGTAGAGGCGACTCTCTGGCGGGGTGTCCCCACCGTAGTCAGGTCCGGGACCCCAATAGGGCGTCGTGCGGGCATCCAGCTTCAGCGCGATAAACTGGGTCAGGAAGAAGTTGAAGCCTACGCCCAGGTTAAGGCAGAAGTTCCCTCGGCTTACCCCTTCATCCACAGTTTCTACAGGCAGATCCGGGTTGGTGGACGAGATGTAGTACTTGGTGTTTACTACAGCCATCCCGAGGCCGGCCGTTCCGTAGAAGTCGAAGTTCAACACCCCTTCGCCGATGAGGTTGATCTTCCCGTAGATCGGCGCCCAGCGGGCGGAGAAGATCGCTCCCAGTGCGATTCGGTCCGCGGGTTGCTGGAAGTTCTGGTTGCCAGAGTCGGCCGCGATCTGTACCAGACGGATGGTGAGGTTCTTGTAGCCCCCATCAATTCCGTACAGGATGTCGGCTTCGGCGGCGAAGGTTTCCGAGAAGTGGTAGGCCAGGATCAACCCGCCGGAGGGATTGACCACGAAGGCGTTGTTCGGCACATAGCCGAAGGCCGGTCCGAACTCAAACCGGTTCTTCTTGAGGAAGAAGCGATTCTGAATCAGCGGAATGGTGGCCCGCTTCCCTTGCCGTTCCGCAAGGGCTTGGGCGGCCGGGAAGTCCGCGTCGTCATCGGCAGCGGCTGCGTTCGGAGACCAGAGTCCCATCACGCCCACCCACAGGATGGCGAGCATCGACATCCAGATGGGAAGAGATTTTTCCTTTGGGCTGGTTGCCTGCGGCATCATTCGGTGTTCTCCGGTCGCCCCAAGAAATGGGGCAGGGGGAAGCGTGGGGGGTCCTCAAGGCGGCGCACCATATCACGGAATCCCGCCCATGCACGGCAATTCGACCAGCCCCGAAGGGGCATGGTTTTCGTCGTCCGATGCAGCGCGAGAGTCTTGCGGATATCGTGCTCCCAATGGCCGCAAAGGATCAGGTCTACGGAAGATCTTGTCAATGGAATGGGCTGTGCAATTGGTTGATTAGTGGCTTTTATGCGGGGTAAAGTGGCTCGTCGAAGACTCGTAAAGAATCTGCTCCCCCTCTCCCAATCGGCGCCTACCGAATCCGGATCGGCAGCTCCGCCCAGCCCATGCCACCGCGACGATCTCGGGCAACCACCCACAAGGATTGCTCAAGCTGCTCTGGCAATTCCGGCGTCGTGTACTCCACTGTGACGACGTCCCAAAGGGTATTCGTTTGGTTAAAGGACCCTTCCTGGCTGTACCAGGAGAAATAGGGCTCCTCAATACGCTCCTCCGCTTGCCCAGACTGGTTGAGGTACTGGTAGCTCTCCACCGCGTCGTCGTTGAGGCTCACGGCTAAGTCGTAGGTTTGTTTCCGATCAAGCTCCAGCCGCACCCCTGGCGCTACCGCAATTCCATCGACCGTAATTCCTACTACCGTCGGGTTGTGGTTCGGGGTTTCTGCAAGGCTGACGGGTACCCGCTTGAAGCCAATTTCCGAGCTGTCTACGTCGCCGTTCAGCAGGTCATTTGCCGTTTCTGCACTGGCCTCCTGTAGCGCACTGCAGTCGGTGATGGCGATGGTGGTAATGATGGCCGGGATTCCCTCGGCGCGATCGGCTTCGGGTAGGTTATCCAGATAGTCCGCTGGAACCTGCCAGACGGGCGGGCTGAATGGCTCCAGCCCTAGAAGGCTGCTGGCCAGGCCTGCCGCGCCGCTGTCGCCGGCCAGGCCCTCCAAGCCGCAGCCAAAGCCCTCTTCCGCCGAGCAGCCGATCCACGCGACACACTCGACGGGGCGGTTGGGAGAGACCACCAAGGACTGGAAGCGGACGGTGTCGCCAGGTCGGGGTTCGGCGGGCTCTGCAGCGATGGCGAGCACGCGCAAGCGGTCGATCTGCCAGGATTCGGACACTTCAATCCGGGAGCAAGCGAGGAGGAACAACAGCATCAGAAGTCCGCCTTGATCTCGAAACCGGGACCGGGAATCGTCGGGAGTCCCCGAACATAGTCCGACTCGGTGTAGTCGTAGTTGTAGATCTGGAACTCGGGGTTCTTCCCCCGGATCACGTTGAGTACGTCTACGTACAGGTCCAACTGCCAGGTCTTGAAGGTAAACAATTTGTCCAGGCGCAGAGACACCGATCCGTAAGCGGGAAGGCGCCGGTCGTTATACTCGCTGGTGGAAAAAGCATTGTAGGTGTCCAGATCCACATCATAGACACCCAAACCATAGGTTGTAGTTGGGTTTCCAGTTACATATTGAGCTTTGGCAGAGATCTCAAAATCGAGGGGAAGCTTGTAGCCAGCCACCGCGGACAGAATGTGCGTCTGGTCGTAGTCGAAGAGGTAGTAGCGGTCGTCGTCCGGATCGTCCTTCCGCTCGGAGCGCGAAAGGGTGTAGCTGATCCAGCCGAAAAGGGGGCCGACGGGGTCGTGCCGAAGCAGCACCTCCATGCCGTAGGCGCGACCGACGCCACTATTGACAAAGAACTGGGTATCCAGGCTCTGGAAATTCGGATTCCCTACAATCAAATCGTACATCCACTTGTAGAAGAACTCTACGTCGGCGTGGATCACCTGGCTGAAGTCATGCTCCACACCGATCGTTCCCGACAGCGATTTTTCTGGTTTCAACTCCACCATTTCGTCGTCCGGTCGGAATGCCTGGAAGGGCTGGGGAGGCTGGCTGTAGAGGCCGACGGAACCTTTCAGGCGCGTCCGCTCTTGTACGGCCCAACGCGCGCTCAGGCGGGGATCGAAGGAGATTTGGGTAAGCTCACCGGTGATGTTGATGTAATTGAAGCGCAGGCCCGGGGAGATCAAAAGGGCTTCCGGGTCCTTCAGGGGCCGTATCTGCGCCATCAGGTAGGCGTCCGGGCCCCAACCCGGCTGAGTTTCGGCCACGGAGAAGGGCTCGCGTTCGGCCAGGGGATCGGTGGAGGCAAAAGAGGAAGGATCGAAGGGGAGGATGATTTCGAAGTCCGACCATCCGCCCAGGAAGTCCACCCCTGGGACGAGCCGGAAGTGCTCTGAGGGCTCCCAGGGTAGCTCGGCGCGGACCTCTGCGATCCACTGGCTGTTGGACGCTTTCCACTCATTTCCAAGTTTAAACTCTCCGTAGTCGTTTCCGAAGGAGGGCGTAAAGCGGAAGTGCAAGCTGTCGGTGATGGGGACTTCCAGGTTGACCAGAATCCGGTGGGTGGAGTAGCGGGTGCCCAGGTCACCCTGGCCATCCTGGTCGGTGCCCTGTGAGAAACCCGGCGGCGTAGATGCGAAGAGCACATCTTCAAAACCGAAGGCCAGCGCCGAGAATTGAATAGGTGCGTCGCCTTGGTATATATATTTGGCCTGGTAGTCATACCAGCGGGGCTTGGCGACAAAGCCGGTATTGGCGGTAAAAAGCGGCAGGAGCGCATCGATGTAGGAACGGCGCGCCGCGACGCCGATGCCGTGCTGCTTTTTCTTGCCCAGGCTCGCGGTGAAGGTGCCACCGGAGTCCAGAATGTCGGTGCTCCAGGAAATGTGAGGGCGGTCCGGGAATTTCCCCTTGGTGGTCACGTCCACCACGCCGCCTGTGCTCCGCCCGTACTGTACGCCGAAGCCGCCGGGAAGGTAGTCCACCCCGGCAACCAGGTCCGGGTTGATGACAGATTCAAAGCCGCCAAGGTGGTAGATCAGCGGAATGCGGATTCCGTCTACGTAGACGCCGCTATCCTGGGGGTTGGAACCCCGGATGATCAGAAGTCCGGTTCCAAAGGGGGAGCGCGCTGCACCCGGCAGGCTCTGCACGACACGCACCGGATCCCCGAAGGTACCGGGAATACGCCGAATCTCCTCGATCGAGATGCTTCTCTGAGTAACTTCGACTTTCTCGCGTTGGTAGGCGCCGATCACGCCGGCGGTCCCGTAGGACAGGTTACGCAGCCACAGCTTGGCTTCGGTCACCTGCCCTTCGGTGAGGGTGATGGTCTCCTCCATTTGCTGGAAGCCAGGATGGACAATTCGGACCTTTGTTTGCCCGACCGGCACGCCACGGAGCTGATAGCGGCCATTCGCGTCGGTGATCGTCTCCAGGCCTGAAGGTTCCAGGCGTAGGGTGATGTCCGCCAATGGCCTGCGGGTCCCCATCTCCACCACCTGTCCTTCCAGGTTCACCGGCTGTTCCACCGGTGCTTCCTCCACAACCTCCTGTGGGACGGCATCTGAGCGTGTGCTGCTGTCCAGAAGGAAGCCGTACTCAAATTCGATAATTACCGGTACTGGACCGGAGGCATCTTCTGCAGGGGAGAAGCGGAAAAGTTTCGCAGCCTCCACGGCGGCTTCGTCAAAGCCGTATCCGGCCGACCGGATGACCTCGACGGTGCGGGCGGCTCCCGTTTCGTCGATCTCAATCGCCAAGAGTACGCTGCCCTGTACGCCCTCTGCCTGTGCTGCGGGAGGGTAGGGAGCCTGTACAAACTCAAGGAGTACCGGGTCTTTAACCAGCGGCGGCGGCTCCTCCTCGGGAGGGGGGGGAGGCGGAGGCTGTTGGGCGAAGGCCCCCTGGAGGGAGAGAAGGAGTAGGATCATGGTACCGTTCTGATCATCCTGTGGGCCGGTGCGGGGCTTACTGAGTGAGGATCACCTTGCAGCTTTCCGGCACCGCCTGAACGGGGACCGGGACGCCATCCTGCTCTCCTGGCTTCCAGCGCGAGGCTTTCCAGGCAGCGACGCAGGCTTCATCGGTGCCATAACCCAGCCCACGCACCACCTTCACGCTGGTCACGCGACCTTTCTCGTCGAGATCCAGACGGACGGTGATGGTGCCTTCAATGCTGGCGGCACGGGCTTCATCCGGCACCTCCATAGGCGGCGCGCTGATCAGCTTTGGTAGCTTTCCGACGGCCGTATAGGGACGCGCCACCAGTGGCCCCGTCGCTTCGGACAGCTCCATTTTGTCCTTGGAGGCCGCCACCTGCAGGCTGTTGCCCGCGTTCGCGGTCAGGCCGGTCGTGCCGCCGGGAGCAAAGGAGCTGGCGGACAGGCCCTGCACCCGTCGCACAGTTTTGGGTGGGGTGTCCGGAGGGGGCGGCGGCTGGTTGGGAAGGGGCTTTTCGGTAATCTCTTCGAATTTTACCTGCTTGGGCTTCGGCTTGGGCGGCTCGGGTTTGGGGGGCTCGACCTTGGGAGGCTCGGGCGGCGGCGGGGGGGGGGTCTTTTGGACCATCACTTCCACCCATTGTTCCGTCTTTTCACGCACGAGGGGCTGGCTGGCGAGGCCCAGAATGACCATCGCCAGCAGTAGCAAAACCCCTGCACCGGAACCCCACCGCACATAGCGCTGGGCTGCCGGTTCCGTGGTGAAAGGGGAAAGACTCAAGGGGCCGCCGTCGGCAGAGGGTCGATGTTGATGGCGAACTTGACCACACCTTCCTGCTTGACCATATCCATGATGTGCGTCACGTCACCATGACGAGCATCTTTGTCGCCTGCAATCAGGCAGATCACGTCTTTATTGGCGGCTTTCGCAGCGCGGATTGCCTCTCGCAGGGCGGGCTCGGTGATGGCCTCGCCGTTCAGCGCCAGATCCCCGTTGGAGCCGACGGTAATCCCAAGCGAGGAGTTTTCGGTGGGCTCGCCTGTTGCCGCATCAGGTAGATTGACCTTTATCGCGGGCTTTACGATGTAAGTGGCGGTCACCATGAAGATGATGAGCACCACCAGGATGATGTCCACCAAGGGCACAATGTTGATGTCGGTGACGGGCTCTTCGCCGCTACCGCCCAGCTTTCCGGCCATTCTACGCGCCCCCCCGGACGCGGCTGATGATCAGAGAACCAAGGCTTTCTACGCGACTGAGTTTAGTCTTGACTTGACGCGTCAACAGATTGTAGAAGACCACCGCTGGGATTGCGACGAGCAGACCCACCGCGGTGGCGACCAGCGCCTCCGAGATGCCGCCCATGACCGCCGTCGCACTCTCGTCCGTCTTTTGAGCGAGATCGTTGAAGGCCTTGATGA
>JBEIQS010000143.1:0-15322 GCA_040376425.1 Alphaproteobacteria bacterium
CCACGACTCTATCTGCCGAATTTCAAAGAGCGCCACATCTGTCACGACGGGGGTGCAGCCGGGACGGGATCTTCTATCCGATCCCATCCGGACATGGCCCCTCCGGGCAGGCTGTGCGAAAAAAGACCTGCTCTTCCTGAGCGCCCTTGCCCCGCTGGACATGCCAAGCACCCGTGGCTAAGATTCCTCCATGTTGCTGGCTCCTGTCGGTATCTGCCCCCGTGTGGACCTGGTCTTCAAGGAGATCCTGTCCAACCCGGAGCGGTTGCTCGACTTTATCAATGCCGTGCTTGCTCCCCAGAAATTTGTAGACGTCACCATCACCAACGCCGATGTGAAGCCGGACGTGCTGGAGCAAAAGGCGATTGTGGTCGACGTCCGGGCCATCGACAGCAGCGGAGTCGCCTTCCAGATCGAGATGCAGTGCCGCCTGCACAACGCCCTACAAGAGCGGATGCTCTATTGAATGAAAACCTCTGGTCGGACGAACGCCCGCACCATTGTTTTGAGGTGATCGACTCCCGCAGCGGGTTGAAACTGAGCAATCATCTACAAATCCACTGCTTTGAGCTTGATAAAGTCCGCTACTTGCACGAGGAGGACTCCTCCCCCCGTGCCGCCTGGCTACATTTTTTCGCCGAAGGTGAGTGCTGGGCCACCGTGCCCGACCGCTTTCGCCGCCCTTCTGTGGAGGCTTCCATGTCCATTCTCGAACGCTATAGGGATAACCGGCATGACTTCGAAGTCTACCGGGCACGCGAGGAGTGGCTCCGGGTGCAGGCCACCATCGAGCGTAGCAACCGGGAATTCGAAGAGCAACTTGCAAAAGAGCGTGCCGAAAAAGAGAAGGAACGTGCCGGAAAAGAGCTTTTGCAGGCAAAAGTCAAAGAGCTGATGGCCCGCCTTGGCGAGACCGGCGAAGGATAGAGCTGCCCGGCCACGTTATCCTCCGCTGGTCCGCTTTTTCCGCTACCGAGCGCGCCCCCAAAAAAGACCTGCTCGCCATCCTGGAGCTGCTCTCTTCGCTGGGCATGGCGGTTGCGCTGCCCGGAAAACGCTGGTGTACCGCCGGCCGCTGAAAAGCCCCCCCAAAGGTGCTCGCGGCCCCCGGCCGCGCGCGCCCTGCGCGATCTTGAAAAAACCTGCCTCTATCCCCACCTCCCCGACTTTTTCATCAGTTTAGACGTCTATACTGAGATACGCCCGTTCAGGGCTCCCGGCGGGCGGCCGGGCGCGGATTTCCGGTGGCCATCCGCCACATCCGTGGCTAGAACCTGTGGATGCGGCCTGCTCCCGTTGGTATCTGCCCCCGTGTGGATCTGGTCTTCAAGGAGATCCTGTCCAATCAGGAGCGGTTGCTCGACTTTCTGAATGCGGTGCTGGCTGCACAGCGCGCTCCGCGAGCGGATGCTCTATTCCTGGGCACTTTTGTACCACAACCAGCTTCCCGCGTGAGAGGACTACGCAAAACTCCAGCCGGCTATCTCGATCTGGCTGCTGGACCAGTCCCTCTGGATCGATGATCGCGTGCATCATTGTTTTGAGCTTATCGACCTGCGCAATGGCACCCGCTTGACGGACCATCTGCGGATCCATTGTTTTGAGCTGGATAAAGTCCGCTCCCGGTGGCAGGGTGATTCCTCGCCCCTGACGGCCTGGCTGCACTTTTTTGCAGAAGGCGAGTCCTGGACCACGGTGCCCGACTCCTATCGTTCCCCTTCTTTGGAGGCTGCCATGTCTGTGCTCGAACGTTACCGGAACAACCAGCACGACTACGAAGTCTACCGCGCGCGCGAGGAGTGGCTTCGGGTGCAGGCCACCCTGGTCCGGGACAAGCAGGAGGCGGAAGAGCGTCTGGCTCGGGCGCAGCAGCAGGCCGAGCAGGAACGCGCTGAAAAGCTCCAGGCGCAGCAGATCCTGGCAGAGGAACGCGCCGCACGCGCAGCCCTGGAGGCGAAACTTCAGGCTTGGATGAAGCAAATGGGGACGCCACCGCAGGAGTAGGCCGCTGGGCCGCACGGGCGGCCGCTCGTCCCGGCGGGGATGCCCGCAATTCCGCGCGTCCTTCCAAAAATCCGGTTATAGAAGCCACATGCTTCTGATGATGCTGGCCTGTGAGCCAGGAGTTACCCCCTCTTCCGACCAACCAGAGATCCTCTTCGAGGTGCCTGCGGGATCGTCCGCACGCGGCTTGGGCGGATCGCTGGCGGCGGTCGGGGTGGTGGGCTCCGCCTCCCGTTGGGAGTGGTTCTTAAGGCTCGGCGCCGACGGAAGCTGCATCAAGGCCGGCAGACATAAGCTGAAAGTCGGCATGAAAGGGGAAGAAATCCTGGCAGCACTCTGCGGCGTGCCGGTACCCAAAGACGAGCCCTTTACTGTCGTAGAGGGATGGCGTATCCGGGATATCGACGCGGCACTGGTAGAGAAAGGGTGGATCAAAGCAGGAGCCTACATCGAGGCCACGAGCAAGATCGACTCTTTCAAGCTGCCCTTCACGACAACCTCTCTCGAAGGCTACCTCTACCCGGAGACCTATAAGGTGGAGCCGGACTCCTTTGATCCGGCCCTGCTCGCCCAACGCCAGCTCGATACCTTCGTCGAACGTTTCCACACACCCTACCAACAGAAATTGGGTACACGCAGCTTGAACGAAGTTGTCGTGATGGCCAGCCTGTTGGAGCGGGAAGAACCCACGCCTGCCAATCGTCCATTGGTGGCGGGGATCCTGTGGAAACGTATCGACGCGCGCTGGAATCTGGGTGTGGATGCCACCTCCCGGTATAGCCTGGACGACTGGAACGACCGTACCGCCTTTCTGAAGAAGCTGCGGGATCCGACCGATCCCTATAATACCCGCCTGCGCGGCGGCTTACCGCCGACGGCGATCGGCGCAGCTTCTCTGGACTCTCTGGTGGCGGCCACTACTCCGGTTCCGTCTGAGTTCTGGTACTACCTGCATGATGCTTCAAAAACCCTCCACCCGGCCAAGGACGAGGCCGGGCACGAAGCCAACCGAAGACGCTACAACGTCTACTAGGGCCCCCAAAGCCGGGGGCCCCGCCCCGGATCCCGCATGACAACGACGACGAATATCTGTGTACTGATCGACTTTGAAAACATTGAGCGGGGAAGCCGCCAAATCGGCTACGGCCGCTTTGACGTAGGCGTGGTGATGGACGCGCTCCGCCGCCGTGGCAACGTGCGTGTCGCCCGCGCCTACGCCGACTTCACCCGCTATCCCGAGCACGCCCGCGACCTGCTTCGCGATGGGGTGGCCGCCATGCAGCTCTCCTCTTCCGAGCGGGGAAAGCTGAAAAATGGGGCCGACATCGCCCTGGCGGTGGATGCCATCACCCTGGCCCAGACCTGCGCCTTCCTGGACACCTTCGTGGTGCTCTCGGCAGATGTGGACTTTGTTCCCCTCCTCTTCCGTCTCCGCGAGATGGGCAAGACCGTCTGGTTTTGCAGCGTGGAGGAGATCACCTCAACCCTTCTGCTCTCCTGTTCCGACGAATTCATCGCCTATGGTGTACTGTTTCGTGCCGCTGGTAAGAAGCGGGTTCCCCCAGATGAAAGCTCTGATCCAGAGGGTATGGATCGCCGTCGCCGCCGCATGGAGGAGGATGACCGGGGAGACGGTCCCCGCTTCCGCAACCGCATCCGCGACAGCCGCGACGAGCGCCCCGACCGCTTTCGGGAGGATCGCCCCCGGGAAGATCGCCCTCGGGAAGATCGCTATCGGGACGACCGCCCCCCCCAAGAGGAAAGCCGCCCCTCGCTGGAGCGTCCTCCCCGCGAAGAGCTGCCCGAGCGCCCCGCACGAGAGCCCAGGATGGTCCTGGATGAACACCTGCGGCCCATTCTTCTGCCTCCGGTCGAAGCTGATCCCACCGAAGAGAGCCCGCCCCGCGACGAGGGCGACCGCCCGCGCCGGCGCCGTCGTCGTCGGGGTGGTTCACGTCGCGACGAAGGGGGCGCAGAAAACAATGGAGACTGGCCGGAACTTCCAGAGGGCGATGCGCCTCTCGCAGAGCCTTCGGTAGCGCCCATCGCCGAGTCTACCGGTGTGGATGCGCCGGCCGAAGCCCTTCCGCTGGAGCCTCCAGTGCTCTCGGTGCTGCCCGGTCCTGACTATCCTTCGGTAGAATGGGACTATTCGGATGCCGCCGGGGTGGCCCGCGTGGTGGCTGCGATCACCCACCTGGACCCCCGCGACGGTCGGCCCGTCAAGTTCCACCAGGCCTGGGAGTGGGCGCAGCAGCAGGAGCCTTCTCTGGTGCAGGTGGGCTATGCCGGCTTTACAGCCTGGGCACATCAGGCGGTTTCCCAGGGACTTCTCCAGCAGGTCCGTGACAAAAAGCTGGGCTCGGGCCTTCGCCGCAACGACTGGGAGATTCTGACCGGAGCGCCGGTGCCCACCGGCGCGGAACGTGCCCCCCGGGCAGCCGCACCGGTCGACGCCCCTGCCGCCCCGCAGTCGGCCGCCCCGCAGCCGGCTGCCCCGCAAGCGGCACCGGAGGCTCCGGCCGAGCCGGCTCCCGCCGCCCCCGCCAGTGCCGCAGGCACCTTTGGTGCCACCGAAGTCACCCTGGTGATGGAGGAGCTGAGCACCCTGTATGGTCGTCGCCAGAAGCCCATGCACGCCAGCGAGCTTTCGCAGGCGCTTTGTCGTCGGATTGCCAAGTGGAAGCCCAAGCTTTGGGGCTTCCGCACCTTTGGTGCGATGCTGATGGAGCTGGAGAAGCTGGGCAAGGTCGAGGTTTCCACCCATCCTGAGTCCCAGGATACCTTGGTCGCTCCCCGCCTCTGATGGCCGGCCTGCCGCTACCCGTTGCCGAAGAGCAGGAGGTACTTTCTCGGGTACTTCCTGTACTTCGGCAGCTTCAATCCTCGGAAGGGGAGCGGGAGAAGGAGCTGATCCGTCGCTACCGCGAGGCCCATGCCGCCTGGACCGATGCCCGGGGCGATCAGGCACAGCGCGAGGCCTTTGAAGAGGCGCTGGCCGAGGCAAAACGTAGCCTTGAAGCCCACCAACGGGCCGGTCGCGCCCGCGAAGTGCCCGCCGGTACTCCCTACTTCGCCCGCCTCCTTCTTCAGGAGGGGCCCCGCCGCCAGGAAGTTTTGTTGGGCAAGGTGGGCGTGGTACAAAAAGGGCTGGTGATCTGCGACTGGCGCGATGCGCCCATCAGCCAGCTCTACTACAACTACGAAGAGGGCGACGACTACGAGGAAGAGATCGGGGGGCGCACCCGCTTGGGCGAGCTGAGCCTGCGCCGCCGGGTGGACATCCGCGACAGTGTTCTGGTGGAGGTGCAGGGGGGCGGCGGCGAGGTGTTCCGCCTGCGTCCCGACGGTGCGTGGGGAGATCCCGGCCGCTCCCGCCCAGAAGGGGGGGATGATCATCGCCTTCCTGACATTGTATCCCTGATTACAAAAGAGCAATTCCAGGTGGTGACCCGCCCGGAAGCCGGAGTGGTGCTCCTCCGCGGGCGGGCAGGCTCGGGCAAGACCACGGTGGCGCTGCACCGGATTGCCTACCTGCATTTTCAGGACCCGCGCCGCTTCCGACCGGAGCGGATGCTGGTGGTGATGTTCAATAAGGCGCTTCAGACCTATATCTCTCGGGTTTTGCCGGAGCTGGGGGTGGCGGGCGTTCCGGTGGAGACTTTCCATGGCTGGGCGGGAAAGATGCTGCGATCCGGGGGGATCCAGGCAGATTTCCGGCCGGGCTCCAGTCCGGGGGTGGCGCGCCTGAAGCGGCACCCGGCCATCGGCAAGCTGCTGGAGGCGACGGTCCGAAGACTCGGCGAGCGCTCGGCGGCCTGGGCACAGGAGCAGAGTTCGGGAAACTCGGGGTGGGAGGCTGCTTCTGGCGAAGGTCTGGCGCGCATCGCGGCCTTCCGCCGGAAGGGGGGTGAGCCGGGCTGGTGGCCCAAGCTGCGCAGCCGCCTGTTGGACCATTGCCGCGATCTGTGGGCTCTTTTTGAGGACGAGGCGCTGTGTAAGGAGCTGCTGCCCCGCGAGCTGCACAGCAGCCTGCCCGCGGCCCGCCGCCACCAGGCGGCCTGCGCGGAACAACGTAGTCTGGACTACGAAGATGCCGCGCTGCTTCTGCGCCTCGGTCAGCTCAAGATGCAGCAGGATCCCGACCTTTCCTGTCCCTGGGCCGGAGTGCTGCGGCACCTGGTGATCGACGAGGCGCAGGACTTGAGCACGGTGGAGATCGAGGCGCTGGTGGACGCCACCGATGCGGGGCGCTCGGTGACCATTGCGGGGGACCCGGCCCAGAAGATTCTTGCCGATGCACAGTTCGAGGGCTTTGAGGCCCTGCTTACGCGACTGACCCGCACAGACCGGCTGGAGATTCGGTTGGACGCGCTTGCGGTGGGGCATCGCTCCACCCGGCCGATCATGCAGCTTGCGCTCCAGGCCCTTGGGCAGGGAGATCCCGGCGATCCGGCGGTGGTCGCGGCAAGAGATGGGGATCCGGTGGAGTGGGTGGAGGGCGGCGACCCGCTGCCGGCCCTGCTCCTGGCGCTGGGCGAGTGGCGGAAAAAGCGGCCGCAAAGCCTGGTAGCAGTGCTGGCGAAGGGCAAAGCCACCGCAGATCAGTGGACCAAGCGCTTGAGCGACGCCGGGGTGCCAGGGGTACGCCGGGCGGCGCGCGGCGATTTTTCCTTCCAGCCCGGGGTGGTGGTCAGCAATGTTCACCAGGTCAAAGGTTTGGAGTTTGATGGCGTGATCCTGGTGGAGCCCAGCGACTTCTCCGCGGCCGACAAGCACCTGCTGCATGTGGCCATCACCCGGGCTGCCGAAAAACTCTGGGTGGTGGCGGGCAAGGGGCGAGGACCGCTTACATAAAAATACTTGACACTAACTTGAGGCTCGTATTGTAGATGCGAGCCTGCAGAGCCTTCTCTCTCCCCCTACCAGCGCGCCGGGGGCGTCGCGGCGCCTACTTCTTCTTCAGGGCTTCGATCTCGGCCCGGAGCGCGTCGATCTGCACCTGCTGTGCTTGAAGTTGAGCGTGCTGCGTCTGGATTTGGAGGGCCTGCACCTGAAGGGTTGCGACCGCCATGCTGGTGTAGCCGTAGAGATCCACGTGCCCACCGTCTGCCGCCACTGCGGGGCTCAGCGGGTCATCGTCGATGATGAAGCCAAAGTGCTGGCGATCATCGGTCTGTTTGTTGTACTGCCAGGTGGCCAGGCGCGTGTTGAGGAGGCGCTGAGCCACGGCCGACCGGGCTTCGGGCGGTAGGTACTGAATGTCTCGCTTGGCTGAACGCAGCGAGATCGGGCAGTTGGTGGCGGGATCCTCAGTGGTGCAGAGCAACGCTGAATTGCAGTCATCGCCAAGGTCACAGGTGGCCTCCTCGTCGTCACAGGCGGCGCCCACTTCTTCCGTGGTGCACGGTTCAAGGCCCCGATCGGTGTGGCCGCCGCAGACCGGATCCCCACAGGTCTGGTACCACTGAAGCTCCTTGGTGGTCGGCGTACATTGGGGGGCAAGGAGAAGGAGAACAAGCAGGTACTTCATGGATGCTCCGTCGACATTGTACACCGGCGGCCGGCCGCCGGGATCGGTCGGAGGACGGATTCCCGCGCAACCGCTCAGCAGCCGTCCTGGCAGTCGCAGCTCTGGTTGCACTCGGTGGATGGAAAATTGCCCGCTCCGGTGCAGGTGGACGTGCAGGTGTTCGCCCCACAGGCCTGCGTGGATCCGTTGCAGGCCCCCGAGCCGGAGCAGGAGAGCCCGCAGGTGCCGGTGTCGCCGCAGTCCAATTGCAGCGCCTCGCAGCTTGCAATGCCGCTACAGTCCACCGCGCAGGGCCCGTCCCCGCAGGCCACGGTCAGGGTGATACAGGCGCTGATCCCACTGCAATTCACCGCACAGCGCATTCCGTCAGGGCAGTCGATACTGGTGACGATACAGGCCGCAATGTCGCTGCAATCCACATTGCAGACCTCGCCATCGCAGCCCCCCGTGCAGACGGTAGGGCAGGTGTTGGGCGCCGATAGTGCAGGTTCCTCGCCACACTCCGGGGGGGCACTATCGCCTGTGGCTTCGCTGTCATCGGCAGCCGAGCTGTCATCACCGCCGCTGCTATCGTCGGCAGTGCTGCTGTCATCGGTGCTGGAAATTTCGCTGTCACGATAGCTACCGCTGTCATCGCCCAACAGGATTTTGCTCGGCTGACAGGCAAGGAAAATCCAGAGCAGGGCGGTCATTCTACCTCCAGGGGTGAGGATAGCACGGCGAAGAGAGCGCTGTCTATGAAGCGAAGGAGACCCGGGTTCGATTGTTCCCCGGATGGCCCTACGCACCGCAACCAGATAGCCTGACCGCACAATGGGTCCCCATGCTCCTTTGGCTAACCCTGACCGCCTGCACAGCCTCCGAGAGCGGGCCCGCCGAAGGCACGCTGCCCGAAGACACCCGGGGCGACGGAGACAGCCGACTCCCCCAAGACTCTCAGCAAAACGAGGACAGTGGTGCCAAGCGATGCCCCAGCGACCGCGAGGAGCTTGTGGTCTATCGGGAAACCCGAACAAAAACACTACAAGGGAAACTCTCCCTGCCACCCGGAGAGGGGCCTTTTCCGGTGGTGGTCCTCATTCCCGGAGGTGCTTTTGCATCGGCCGATTTCCACTCCCGATCGGTCACCGTTGCGACTGAGCGACTGTTATGTGACAATATCGCGGTTTTTGCAATCACCTACCGCGTGTCCAGCGATGTAGTAAACCCACCGCTGTACCCCGAACCGGTGACGGATGCGACCTGCGCCGTCCGCTGGCTGCGCAGCCACGCACAAGAATACTCGATTCGTGCGGATCGTATCTTCCTGTCCGGCGAGTCTGCGGGCGGACATATTGCCGCGATGGCGGGCCTGGGAGCTGGAATCTCGGCCGACTGCGAGCAGCTTGCGGGGGAGCCGATTGCTGTGGCGGGGGTCCTGGACTTTTATGGACCGACCAATTGGACAACGCTGGGACAGGATCGGGCGGCTGCAGGCTCGGAAATCCAAGGAATGATCGACCCCGAGAAAATCTACACCGGCTCGGACTGCCTGAATCCGACGGACCCGCTCTGCCTGCAGGCCGGCGTGGATGCATGGATCAGCGGCGACGATCCACCCTTTTTTATTGCCCATTCCACAGGGGACACCATCATTCCCCCGGCCCAGTCCACCTACCTCCGGCAAAGCCTGGAGCCCGCAGGTTTGCCCACACAAATCGTGATCGTTCAAAACCTGGAGCACGGGTGGGCGGGAGCCCTGAGCGAACCTGAAGTCGCCGCCGTCTACGATGAAGCGGTGGAGTGGATTCTCGCCCTCACACCGTAAGATCACCGTGACCATTCCGGTAGAACTGCCGCAGACCTTCTCCCCCAGCACCGGGTTAGCCCTCCTGATGCTCTACCCCCCAAGCCGCATCCCCACTCCTACATCCCCAGCCGAACCGACTACGAGGCCTTGTACGCCGCCAGTATGGCAGACCCGGGCGCGTTCTGGTGGGAGCAGGCCCGGGCACTCTCCTGGTTCCACCCGCCCGACAGCATGATGGAAGTGGACTTTTCGGAAGGGGACATCGCCTGGTTCCGGGGTGGAAAGCTGAACGCCTGCTACAACGCCGTGGACCGCCATGCACAGCAACGTCCCGACGATGTCGCGATGATCTGGGTGGGCAATGATCCAGGGGTGATTCAAAAAATAACCTACCGAGAGCTGCGGAAGCAGATCTGTCGCTTTGCGAACCTGCTGAAAGCCCAAGGCGTGAAAAAGGGGGACCGGATCTGCATCTACATGCCGATGATCCCCGAGCTAGCGACCGCCGTGCTGGCCTGTGCGCGCATTGGAGCGGTACACTCGGTGGTTTTTGGAGGCTTTTCCGCAGAGTCTCTGCGGGATCGCATCCTGGATGCCGGCTGCCGCCTGGTGATCACCGCCAACGAGGGTCTGCGCGGGGCCAAGCCCATTGCGCTCAAAGTGCTGGTGGATCAGGCGATTGACGGCCTGGATCTGGTGGAGCGGGTCCTGGTGGCACGACGGACGGACAGCCCCACCCACATGAAAGCAGGCCGGGACCTTTGGCTGGACGAACAGCTCCCCCTGCACCGGCCAAGCTGCCCCGTGGAGTGGATGGACGCCGAAGATCCCCTCTTCATCCTGTATACCTCCGGCTCCACCGGCAAGCCCAAGGGGGTCCTGCACACCACCGGCGGCTATCTATGTTATGCCTCCACCACCTTCCGCTGGGCCTTTGATGCGCGGCCGGGCGACATCCACTTCTGTACGGCGGACATCGGCTGGATCACGGGCCACTCCTACATTCTCTACGGACCGCTGACTTCTGGCGTTACAACAGTTATTTTTGAAGGGGTTCCCACCCGGCCCGATGCCGGGCGACTGTGGGAGATCTGCGACCAGCTTCAGGTCACCATCCTGTACACGGCGCCCACCGCCCTGCGCACCCTGATGGGCGCGGGAGACACTTTTGTTCAAAAACATCGTCGCGACAGTATCCGCATTCTGGGAACGGTGGGCGAGCCGATCAACCCCGAGGTGTGGCGCTGGTATCACGACGTGGTAGGCGAAGGCCGCTGCACCGTGGTGGACACATGGTGGCAGACCGAGACCGGCGGCATTCTGATCGCGCCGCTGCCGGGGGCCATCGCCGCCAAGCCCGGCTCGGCCACCCTGCCCTTTCCCGGAGTCAAACCCCTGCTTCTGGATGATGAAGGTCGCATCTTGGAGGGCAACGGCGTGCGTGGAAACCTGGTGCTGGCGGGCTCCTGGCCTGGTCAGGCCCGCACGGTCTGGGGGGACCACAAGCGCTTTGTCGAGACCTACTTCAGCCGCTTTCCTGGCTATTATTTCACGGGCGATGGCTGCGAGCGGGATGCGGACGGCTACTACTGGATCACCGGGAGGGTGGACGACGTCCTCAATGTGAGTGGACACCGCATTGGAACTGCTGAAGTGGAGAGCGCCCTGGTCTCTCACGCCTGGGTGGTGGAAGCGGCGGTGGTCGGCTACCCCCACCCCATCAAGGGCACGGGAATTCGCGCCTATGTGCAGGTGCGGGGAGAGCCGGAGTCTGCCGCCGAGCTGGTGGGTGCCCTTAAAGAGCATGTGCGGCACGTGATCGGCCCCATCGCCACACCCGACCAGATCCGCATCGTTCCCGGCCTGCCCAAGACCCGCTCTGGCAAGATCATGCGGCGTATCCTCCGCAAGATTGCCGAGGGTCAGCGCGAAGACCTGGGCGATCTAAGCACCCTTGCCGATCCGACGGTGGTGGAGGCAATTCTGGCGTTGGAAGGGTAGCCGAAAGCGCCTCTCTCTCCTTCGCCAGAAAAATCAGCTTGCCGCTGCAAAAGCCGCCGGAACCCGCCCCTCGCTGCCACGCGCAACCCGCGCACCCAGGGCGCCCAGCTTCTCTTCCAGGCGTTCATAGCCGCGATCCAGGTGGTACAGGCGCAGCACCTCGGTGGTGCCCTCGGCCGCCAGACCACCCAGCACCAGCGATGCCGAGGCGCGCAGATCGGTGGCCATCACCGTGGCCCCCTTCAGCATGGGCTGGCCGTGCACGGTGGCCAGGTTCCCGGCGATGTCGATGCGCGCCCCCAGACGCAGCAGCTCCGAGACATGCATAAAGCGGTTTTCGAAGATGTTCTCGCGGATATGCGAGGTTCCTTCTGCCAAGCAGAGCAGCGCCATCACCTGGGCCTGCATGTCGGTGGGGAAGCCCGGGTGGGGCTGCGTGTCCACATCCACCGCCGTGATCGGACCGGAGCGACGCAGCCGTACACTACTTTCGTCCGTCTCAATCTCGCAGCCGGCCTGGCCCAGCACATGCAGTGTGGGCTGCAGATCGTCCGGACGCACGCCCTCGATCGTCACGTCCCCCCCCCGTGATCGCCCCGGCCACCAGATAGGTGCCGGCCTCGATGCGGTCGGGCAGGATGGAGTAGGGCTTGGGCGAGGCGCGCAACGCAGGTACACCCTCGATCACCAGCGTAGAAGTGCCCAGACCCTCAATCTTGGCACCCATCCCGATCAAAAACTGTCCCAGATCGATCACTTCCGGCTCGCGGGCGGCATTCCGCAGCACCGTCGTGCCTTCGGCCAACACTGCCGCCATCAGAACGTTCTCCGTCCCGGTCACCGTGACCATGTCGAAGTCCACCTCGGCACCCCGCAGGCGGTCCACCTTCCCGTGAACATAGCCTCCTTCCAGCTCAAAACGGCAGCCCAGCGCCTCCAACCCCTTCAGGTGCTGGTCCACCGGCCGCACGCCGATGGCGCAGCCACCGGGCAGCGACACATGCGCCTCGCCGCAGCGGGCCAACAGCGGCCCCAGCACCAGCACCGACGCGCGCATCTTCCGAACAATGTCGTAAGGAGCTTCGCAGTAGGCGATGCGGCTCGCGTCGATGCGCACATCCTTGCCCACCAGCGACGCACAGCCGATACGCCCCAAAAGGGAGAGCATAAAGGACGTATCCACCAGTTCCGGCAGATTTGCAATGCGATGTTCGCCAGGGGCCAGCAGGGTGGCGGCCAGGATGGGGAGAGAGGCGTTCTTGGCGCCAGAGATGGAGACCTTGCCATGCAGAGGTACACCACCACGAATCAGCAGCTTGTCCATGAGCTTCCGGGGGGAAAGAGGGGAGCGGGACGCTCTCCGGGGGGAGAGGGGTCATAACCCCTGGCGCCGCTCGGGGAAAGCACACGCAAGAGACATGCCAACCTGAAATGCGCAGCGGCCGGGAATCGGCTACCCTGTCAAGAGATGCGCCCCCCCGGGCAGCTCCTGACGGGTCAGGATCTGCGCAGCACCGATCTGTCTGCGGTCAATCTGGCCAACGCGGACCTGCGCGCGGCGGACCTGCGTGGCGTCGATCTGTCAGGAAGGAACCTTTCCGGCGCAGATTTGCGAAACGCCCGTCTGAATGGCGCCCTGTTGGTCGGCGCGCAGATGGCGGATGTGGAGCTGGGTGGGGCCGTGCTGGACGGTGCCGACCTCAGCCGGGCCGACCTGCGCCGAAGTGATGGCCTGGGCCTGCACGGCCACGGGCTCTCCCTGGTAGAGGCCCAACTGGAGGGCGCGGAATGGCGCCATGCCAGCCTGAAAGCAGCCAATTTTGACGGCGCTCAGGGCCGGGGCATGCGCCTGGACGCCGCCAACCTGGAGGGGGCCTCCTTCCGGGATGCCGAGCTGCCCTTGCTGGTGTTGGACGACGCCTTTCTGGATGCCACGGTGTTGGACGGCGCAACGCTAAGCCGTGCGGCAATGGTTGGCGTACAAGGGTCTTTTTCCGCCGCGGGCGCCGACCTTCGCGGGGCGGACCTGCGCGGTGTTCCCGCCTGGTGCCTGGAAGGTGCCGACCTCAAGGGCGCCCGCCTGCGCCCGATGTCGGCGGTTCTTCGCGAAAAGGTGCAAGAACGCAGCGGAAAACTGCGCGAACGTTTGCAGCGGTGGCAGGAGCAGCGCCAAGCCGCCGCCCAGCGAAAGAAGGAGGAAGAAGAGGCCAAAGCAGCAAAGGGCTCCCTCCCCGGCATGACCCCGCCGGCGACCGACGGCCCCAATGCTAGCGAGCCGCCCCCGGATCCGGTGCTCACCCTGTTCCGCAACTCCGTGGAGCGGGCCCGCCAGCGCTGGGAGGAAGAGACCAAAAAGCCGCTGGACGAACGCCCTATCTGGCGCAGCCTCCAGGGCGCCTATGCACGCCGCAAAGCGCCGATCTCGGAAGAGGATATGGCCCTGCGCCTGGAGCTGCGGGCCTTGCGCGCCCGCCAAGACCTCCCGGTGGACGAGGGCAACCTTGTTCCTCGCGAATCTCTGCCGGAGTTCTCCGAGCGGGAGCTACTCCAAGCAGTATCTCGTCACGACATCGATCTCCGCCTGCGCTTCAAGCGTCTGCTCGCCGACCGCGCCGAAGCTCCGGTGGAGCCGGACCTGCGCCTCCGCCTCCAGATGCGCAGCGCATCGCTACAAACGATAGATAAGCTGCTACGAAAAACAGCGGCCGCAGCACAGGCCGCGGTGGTGCCACGCGTCAAGAAGGTCCTGCCGCGCCTGATCCCCAAGCCCCTGCCCTTCCGCCCCCACTTTGTGGGCACCGTCGTTACGCGGGAGGGTCAGAAGTGGGTGCACTATCGCTCTCCCCGCCTCAGCAACCTCTTTCTGAAGCAGAAAAAACACAGCTATTCCCGACTTCAATTCCATCAGCGCGAGCGGCTACACGCCATCGTCCTGGAGCGCGAGCGCCAACTCCGCGAGCTGCAGGAGCGTCGCCAGCGCGAAGCGCAATTGCTCGCCGAGCGGCAGCTCCGCGAAGAGCTGGCCCGCCAGGAGCGGATCCGCATTCAGGAGCAGCGAGAAGAGGAACAACGCCGCCTTCTCGAACAGCAGGCCGCCGAACGCCTCCAGCGGGAGGAAGAGGCGCGCCGACTGGCCGAGAAGCAGCAGGAGGAGCGCCGCCTCGCCGACCTCGCAAAAGCGGAGGAAGATCGACGGCTCGCCGAACAGCGCGATCAGGAGCGTCGAGCCGCAGAGCTGGCCCGCGAGCGGCAGCGGCTGGCCCTGCTGGAGCAACAGGCGCTTCAGGCGCGCCAGAAAGTTCTCGGAGCGATGCTACCGGCCTCCCAAAAACTGGCGGACGAAAGCTGGGAGGAGACGCGCCGCCGCCTCGCCGCAGAAAAGGCGCTGCAGGAGCAGGTGGCCGCCGAAGAGGCCCGCCGGGAAGCCCTGGCTGCGGAGGCGCTGCTTCGGGCACGCGAACGGGCCCACATCGAAAAACTTGCGACTGAAGCGCGTCTCTCCAAAGAAGCGCAGGAGCGCCTTCGGGCGCAGCAGGCGGCCGAGCGGGCCGAGGAAGCAGCCCGCCTCGCCACCGAAAAGGAGCAAAAAGCCCAGCTTCTGCTCCAGCAACAAGCTGCGGAACGAGACCTGGCCCGCCAACGCGCGGAGCAGGCCGCCGCAGCGCTGGCCGAGAAGCAGGAAGCCGCCCGCCAGACAGCAGAAGCAGAGGCCCAACGCCAACAAATCCTTCGCGAACAGACAAGACTCCGTGCGGAGGCCGACGCGCAGCGGCAGCGCGAGGAGGGCGAAGTCGCCCGCATCCGGGCGGAGCAGGAAGCCGCCCGTAGCCAGGCCGAGGCCGAAGCCACCCGCATCCGTGAGGAGCAGGAGGCAGCCCGTGTCCACGACGAGAGGGAGCGCGCCCGCATCGCCGCCGAGGCCGAAGCCGCGCGGGCGGCCGTCGCGCGGGAGGCCGCCCGACTCAAAGCCAAGGTGGAAGCGGAGGCCGAGGCCG
>JBEIQS010000412.1:0-2898 GCA_040376425.1 Alphaproteobacteria bacterium
CGACATGGTGGGCCTGGACGTGCGCATGAACATCGGCAGCTACCTGGCCAAGACCCTGAACAATCCCGCCTTTGAGCCGCCCGAGCTGATGAAGCAGAAGGTGGCCGAGGGGCACCTGGGCCAGAAGAGCGGCCAGGGTTTCTACAAGTGGTAGCGCCTGCCGACGCTGAATGAGGCTTCATTCAGTAAGTCTGGCCTAAGAAAGCGACTACCCAGCCTGTATCAGCGCCACGCGGAACTGGTACATCTTCTCAAAAGACTCGTGCAGCTTCCGCCAGGGCAGGTTCTGCGGCATCATGTTGCGCAGCACCAACCCCTTCCAGGTGCCCGGCCAGCGCTGCTCGGCCACCAAGCGCAGCTCCGCCTCGGGCAGCAGCAGGCCATAGGGCATCAGCGCCAGGCTGGGCATGCCCTGCGCGTAGAGGAGACGATCCGGCGTCAACAGGCTGCGAAGCTGCGCTTCTCCCGGCCCGCTGCCCCACAGCCGCGGCTGTGACTCGTTCAGCTCGGCCCCCCAGCCCAGCTCCGGTTGGGTGCCCACCAGCATCGACACCAGAATTCCCGGCATCGTCGGCTTGTCCTCAGAGCCCGGGTAGAAGGCCAGCACCAGCGGGGCATCCCGCCAGAGCCCCGTACAACTGTTCGGGGAGGCCGGTGAGGGCACAAAGGATTCACTTTGGCAGCCCTGAAAAAAGGCGCTCTTTCGTGCTGACTCGGCCCGGTAGTCCTGAATGGCCCCGATGGTGGAGATCGAAAAGAGGGCGACGATGCCCACCAGTGCCAGCCCATAGAGCTGACCGGGCTTCATCCCGGTCCCGTGGCCAGGGCGAACTTCTCCATCCGGTAGCGCAGGGCGTAGCGGGTGATGCCCAACAGCCGCGCCGCGGCCGATTGGTTGCCGGATGTGCGCTGTAGGGCCTGGATCAACAGACCTTTTTCGACCGCCTCCAGATCCACGCCATCCTCCGGCAGCACAAAGGGGCAGCCGGCGGCAGTGGGCAGGGGGGCATCCGAAAAGCGCAGCTCCGCCGGGAGGTCTTCCACCTGGATCAGGTCGCCCTGCATCAGGATCACCGTGCGCTCGATCACGTTGCGCAGCTCGCGCACATTGCCCGGCCAGCGGTACTTTTGCAGCAGCTCCATCGCCTTGCCCGAGGTGCCCTGGATCTGGCGCCCGAAGCTCTTGTTCAGACGGTCGATAAAGGTGCGGGCAAGCAGCGGAATATCCTCGCGCCGCTCGCGCAGGGGGGGCACCTCGATGGGCACCACATGCAGGCGGAAGAAGAGATCCTCGCGGAAGCGCCCCGCACGCACCTCTTCGCGAAGGTTCCGGTTGGTGGCGGTGACCACCGCCGTGTCCATGGGGATGTCCGCCACCCCACCCACCCGGCGGAACTTGCGGTTTTCGAGCACCCGCAGCAGCTTGGACTGCATACCCAGGGGTAATTCCCCGATTTCATCCAGGAAGACCACGCCACCCTTCGCCACTTCCAGCAGGCCCCGCTTGGTGGTGCGTGCATCGGTAAAGGAGCCGCGCTCGTGCCCAAAAAGCTCGCTTTCCATAAGCTGTTCTGGCAACGAGGTGCAGTCCACCTCCATGAAGGGCCTCGCCTTGCGTGGACCGCGGGCATGGATGGTGCGCGCCACCACCTCCTTGCCTGAGCCGCTTTCTCCCTGGATCAACACCGTGGGCGCGTCGATACTCTCCAGCCGGCGCAGGGTGTCGAAGACCCGCTGCATCGCGGTGGAGGAGCCGACGATCTGCCCGTAGCCTCCACGATCCCGGTCCCGCAGATAGTGGACCTCACGTCGCAAGGCATAGGAGGAGATCGCCCGCTTGACAATCAGCAGAACTTCGCGGAGATCGAAGGGTTTGGCGATGTAGTCCGCTGCCCCCAGGCGGGTGGCCTCGATCGCACTGTCCACGCCGCCGTGGGCGGTGATCATCACCACCGGAAGGTCGTTGTCGGACTCGCGGAGGGTGCGCAGGGCGGTCAGGCCGTCCATCACCGGCATCTTCAGGTCCATCAGCACCAGGGCGGGGGCCTGAGTGCGCACTTTGTCCACGCACTCCTTGCCATTGGCGGCCTCCACCGTCTCAAAGCCTTCCTGTTGAAGGTACTCGCAGAGTGACCAGCGGATCAGCTCCTCGTCGTCGCAGACCAAGATGGTATCGGGCATGTGCGGCATCCCCCGGTGCTTGTGCGCTTTAGCACAGTCGGACGGTGACATCCAGCGTGGCCCCGAAGGAAAGTGGGATTGGGTAGCTTTTTCCGACAGGAAGCAGGTTGGCACCGTTCTTGCATGCCAGTAGGACATGGAACTGGGACTGATCAGCGCTGGACTGGTCGCGGGACTTGTGGGGGCGCCGCACTGCGTGGGTATGTGCGGCGGTTTTGCCAGTGCTGCAGCGGCGCGCCCCTGGGAAGGAGCTGCCTGGCACCTGGGGAAGTTGGGAACCTACGCCGTGATGGGCGCACTCGTGGGCAGCCTGGGCGGGGCCGGAATGAGCCTGGGCTGGCCGATGGGGCTGGTCTCGGCGCTGTTGCTGGTCTGGTTTGCGGCCCGATTGGCCGGTCTGGTCCCGGCATTTTCTTTCCGGCTCCCCTGGTTGGAGCGGGCCGGTGCGCGCCTCTACCGGGCGGGAGGCGTCCTGGGGCGCTTCGCCTTCGGCGCGGTGTCGGGCCTGTTGCCCTGTGGGTTGGTCTATGCCTCCCTTTCGCTCGCGGTGGGCGCGGGCGGGCCGATCTGTTTCATCACCGCCTACCGCAAGTCGCTGGTTCACGCATGCGTCACCGGCCAGTGGCGGGCGGGCGACTGAATCGGGTATTGCCCACGAGATTCGGCGGTATTACCTTCGACCCATGAATACCATCTCGCTCAAACTTCCGGATCGGC
>JBEIQS010000175.1:0-12386 GCA_040376425.1 Alphaproteobacteria bacterium
CGGCATCTTTTGGTGGCGCCGGTTGCGACCAGAGCTGCCTAGCTTCGCGGGCGACGTCCAACTGCCTGCTGGTGGCCTCCGCCCTGACCGTACCCCGAAGATCCGGCACCTTGCTGGCCACTATTCTGCTGGCAGGAGCCGCCCTGGCCGGCGCCACTCCCGTTCTGCGGGCGGTCGCCCCGATCCTGCCGGTCCTCGTGCTGTTCGGCGCGATCTTCGCCGCGCTCCTGGCGATCCTCCCGATTCTCGCCGCGATCTTCCCAGCGCTCCTGGTGATCCTCGCGGCGCTCGTGGCTGTCTTCCCAGCGCTCCTGCGCATCTTCCCGGCGTTCCCGGGAATCTTCCCAGCGCTCCTGCGCATCCTCGCGGCGCTCCTGCGCATCCTCGTAGCGCTCGTAGCGGTCTTCGTGCCACTCCCGACGATTTTCGATGCGCTCCCGCGCTTCTTCGATGCGGGCGCCGCGCGCGTCCCGCCAGTAGCCAGAGACGTAGCGACCGTTGTAGTAGCCACCACTTACCCAGGAATACCCGTTGTAGTAGACCGGGCGCCAGTAGCCATCGTAGTAGTGGCCGGCCACCCAGTAGCCGGGCACCCAGTCGTAGCCGGCGCGGGAGTAGGTGGGAACCCAGTGGCCGGGAACCCAGTTACCCCACCGATCATAGTGGCCATCCATCCAGGCCCAACCGGAGCGGGAGACCGGACGGTAGCTGGGGTGCCAGGGGTCAACCGTCACATAGCCTCCACCGGGAGTCACCACGACGGTGACGCCGGCGGTGGCGTCGGGGGTGGCGAGTCCAAGGAGCAGTAGAGCGGTTGCGAACATGTTGACCTCCTGCATGTGGTACGCTGACCCCGCCGGTCCATTCACGGCGAATGGACGGGGGAGGTGTAAGGGAATGTCGCAGGGCAAGGAAGTGCCGTTGAGTCCGGCCTGGCAGGAGCAGCTCGGAGAACAGTTTTCCCTTGATCCTGACTCCGCTTTTTTGGAGCTGGAAGCTGCAGTGGTCGGAGGAGGCGGCAGCGCTCAGGCATCCTCGATCGGGGCCTGGATGCTCTGTTGTTATGGCCCCGATCGGCTGCTGCCCACCGCAATGGCCTGGGCCGAAGAAGCCTGCCAAAAAGCCCCCGACGATCCTGAAGTTCGGCACACCGCGGCCTGGGCCTATGCCTCGGCGGAGTCCTGGGAAGGGGCGGCGCGGCACCTCGGGCTCCTTCTCCACAACCCCACCTTTGCCGCCGATGATCTGGAAGATCTGGCGCACCTCGCCCTGAAGTCGGTGCCCTCGGGATCGGGGGAGCGCCTTCTCGCGGTGCTGGAGCAGAGTGCGGTGCCGCTGCCTTCGGTAATCGCGGCGCTGCGACTGGCGCTCGGCCAGGAAATCGAGGAAAGGTGGCGGGAAGAAGCGGAACAGCTCCGTGCGGCCTACGCCGCGCTGGAGCCCTCAGAAAGCGGCCAGCCCCTTGAACAGATACCAGCCGCCAATGCCTAACACCAGGGCGCGGCTTGCCTTCCGGAAGCTGCCGTCCTCCATCCGCTCCAACACCCGCGCCCCCAACAGCGTGCCCACGATCGCCGCCACAGCCGTCCCGGCGAGCAGGGTGGGCGCCGGCGAGGCCAGCCCCCAAAAGACCCAGAGCTTCAGCAGGTGGGAGACCACCTGGGTGGCCGCTTTGGTGGCGACGATCTCCCGCCTTCCCAGCGTACTTTCGACAAAAAACATGTCCAGGAGTGGCCCGGCCACCCCAGCGACACCCTGCACCAGCCCGACGGTGAGCCCCGCACCGGCAGAAGTCCAGGGACTTCCCACTGGATCAGGGAGGCGCACCCGCCCGGAGAGCAGGCGGCCCACCATCGGCAGCAGGCCCAGCCCCAGGTAGATCACGGCCGGGGACGGACTGAAAGAGATCCACTTCAAAAGCACCGAAGCACTCAGGGCTCCCCCCAGGTAGGGTGCCACGACACCCCACTGCACATGGCGCTCGTGCACCAGCGCCCGGCTGCCGTTGGCGACAGCCTGAGTCCAGCCATGCAGCACCATCGCCGTGGCCACCGGCAGGGTGGCGGCCCAGACTCCCATCAGGATCAGGCCCCCGGCCATGCCGAAGATGCCGGATAGAAAAGAAGTACCTAAGGCGGAAATTACGATCTCGAGAAACATGTTGGCTCCGACTCATCCCCATCCTATGGCCCCCAAACACTTGCGTCCTACGCGCGATTGGCTATGAATCAAGTAGGAAAAAGAATCAATGGTCGAACAACTGGAAGCCCTCCGTGCCCTGCGCGACAGCGGCACCACCGCATTGGCGGCCGTGCGTCTGCGCATCTCCCAGTCGGCGGTCAGCAAGCGAATTGCTGCCTTGGAAGAGCGCTGTGGCGTGGCGCTGGTGCGGCCATCGGGGCGCCGCATAGTGCTGACCCCCAGCGGCGAGCGGCTGCTGACCGAGGCGACGCCGCTGCTGCTCCGCCTCCAAGAGCTGATGGAACAACGCCCGGAAGAACAGCGCGAGCTGGTGCTGGGTGCGCCGGAGTCGCTGATGGCGAGCTGGCTGCCAGGGCGGCTGCGGGGGCTGCCGTTGGAGCTGCATGTACACCGGGGTCCGGTGCTTGTGGAACGTCTACGATCCGGGAGCCTGGAAGCGGCGATCTGCGTGGACGCAGGCTCCTTTCCCGAGCTGGTGGTGGAGCCGCTGGGAAGGGAAGCGATGGGGCTGGTGGGACAGGTGCCCGCCGAGGGGCCCCTGGATCTATGGACCATCGAGGAAAACTCGCTGACCGGCGCCTTCTTGAGCCGACGTTGGGCACACCTGCAGCGGGCCCTGGGCCGCGAGCTGCGTGTCCAACGGCGCCTGGAGTCCTTTGTGGTGCTGGCGCGGCTGGCCCAGGAGGGCTTTGGCGTGGCTCTGGTGCCCGAGGGCATTGCAAGAGCCTTGAATATTCAAGAATTTCAGGTACTTCCCGAGCTGGATCGACCGATCTGCCTGCTCACCCGGCCGAGCAACCGCGATCGGCGCGAGCTGCGCCGCCTCCTGGATCAGCTTCGGGGGCAAGCAGCCCGGTAGCTGGGCCTACCCGGGCGGTGCAAGCCGGGCGCAGCGGCATCGGCTATGTTCGCGGTGGGAAGGGGAATGGCAAAACCGACGCTTCAGGGCTGGCTGCGCTCCACCCGGGATCGGGTGCAGTCGGGGATTTCCCAGGCTGTACCGGCCTGGGAGCTGTGGCGCCAGCATCGGCCCACCCTGCGCGCGTGGGTGCGCTACCGCGGTGCTGTGGAGGAGATCCTGGGCCCGGTGGAGGCAGAGGCCTACACGGACCTGCTGGTGCAGGTGGCCAAAACCGATGGGTCTATCGCACGAATTCTTGCACTCAGTCTGCCCGATCAGCTTCCACGCGTCCCGACGGATCAACGCCCGCTGTACTTTCAGTTGTTGGGCTTTGCGCTGGAACAGGGCCCGGCGGCGCTGCCCCTGTTGTGCCGCAGCCTTCCCGAGCTGATCGGTACGATGGAGCCGCACACCATCGCGGCCTTCATCCGGGAAGGCCTGGGCCTGTACGCGGAGTCTCCACAGAAGGCGGAGAGCTTCTTCCGCCAGGAGTCCGAGGTTGGCCAGGCTGCGGCGCGGAAGCTCCAAAAAGCCCTGCCGCTGGCGGAGGTGAGCCGCACCCTGGGCCTGTACGCACGGGCGCACTGTGGCGAGGATGTACAGCTCAAACCTGGAAAAGGGGCCGCGTTCTCCGACGGACACCACATCTACCTGCCGGAGTGGATGGACCACTATGGCGACGAGCGGGACTTTTTGAGCTACCGGGTGCTCACCGCTCTGGCGGCGGGCTACCTGGAATTCGGAACCTTTGACCTGCGGGTAGAGGATCTGGGAGGCCGCTGGCCCGAGCCACGGGAGGGGGAGGGGGAGCTTCAGCGTTTTTTCGCCGCCTTCCCCAATAGATCGTTGGCCAGGGACCTCTTTCAAGTGCTGGAGGACCACCGGGTAGAGGCGCGTATCCGAGCGGAGTATCCGGGCGTGGCCCGCGACCTGGACCGCCTGGGGCCGGAGCTGCGGCAGGGGCGGGAGACGCCCAGTGGCTCGGCCGCCCGTGCGGTGGAGGCGCTCGCGCGGGTGGTCTACGGCCTGGAAGCCCTGGATCTGAACGAGGCCGAGCGGACCGCGCTGCAGCCGGTGCTGAGCAGTCTCGCAGAGGTGCCCAAGGGCAGCGTTCTGGACGTGGCGCGTATGGTACAGCAGAGCTATCCCGCCTTTGACGCCCTGATGCGCCGGTCCGGCGACGAGCCCAACCGGAAGCCCGGGGAAGGCACGGGAAGCCGAAGTGCGGCGCCTCCCGCACCCCCGCCGCCGGGCCGCACGGGCCGACCGCGCGCCCCCCAGCTCCGCCCCGAGGAGGCCGCGCCCGAGGATCGCCAGGTGGAGGAGCAGGCGCGTCGTCTGTGGAATGCACCCGATTCGGAGCGGCCCACACCGACGGAAGCCCGAAAAATCATCCGCCAGGAGCGCCACCGGGCCGAGCATGGCAACGTACAGGTGCGGGAGCAGGCCCAGCCCCCCGGCGGCGCCGTGGTGCCCGAAGAGGCGGAGCTTCCTCCGGTAAAAGGTAGGAACAACCTTCGTCCGGAAGAGGATCCCGATCTGCTGCCAGGAGAACGGCGTGCGGTCTACAAGGAATGGGATTCCGGTATTGAGGACTACAAACCGGCCTGGGTGACGGTGCGGGAGCACAGGGTTCGGGAGGGCTCCCAGAGCTATGTGGACGAGGTGATGCGCCGACACCACAGCCGGGTGGTGGAGCTGCGTCGGCGCTTTGAGGCCTTGCGACCTCAGGAATTTCAACGGCAGACCCGCCTGACCGACGGCGCGGAGCTGGACCTGGATCGGGTGGTGGAAGACCGGGTGGCGGCGCGCAGTGGGGGCGAGCGGAGTGACCGGATCTACGCCAATGATCTGCGTTTGCGCCGGGATGTGGCGGTGGCCTTTCTGCTGGATATGTCCTCCTCCACCAACGAGTCGGCGGATGGGTCGTCTCGCCGGATCATCGACGTGGAAAAAGAGGCCTTGATCCTGGCTGCCGAAGCACTGCACAGCCTGGGGGACAGTTTTGCGGTCTTTGGCTTCTCCGGCTACGGCCGCGGGCAGGTGGTCTTCTATGTGGCCAAGGATTTCCATGAGCCCTGGGACAATAGAACGCGATCCAGGGTCGGAAACCTGAATTTCAAAATGGAAAATCGAGATGGCGCTGCGATCCGCCATGCGACGGCGCGGCTCCTGGCCCGGCCGGCGCGGGCGCGCCTTCTGATGCTGCTCTCTGACGGAAAACCCCTGGATTGTGGCTGCGATCACTACTACGACCGCTATGCACAAGACGACACCCGGGCGGCCCTGCGCGAGGCGAGGAAGGCGGGGGTGCATCCCTTTTGCATCACGGTGGACCCGGCGGCCCGGGCCTATCTGCCGCGCATGTACGGGGACGTGGCCTACACGGTGATTGACCGGGTAGAGCAGCTTCCTGCACAACTATTACGTGTCTACCGTCGCATGGCGATGTAGGAGGAAGGATGGTGGAGCGCCGTGGAACGGGCAGGGTGGGCCTGGTGGTGGTGGCTGACCTGCGGGGGGCGGACGCGATGGTGTCCAGCTATGCCGGGAGGCTGGTGGACGAGGGCTACTCGGTGGCCGTCGTTGGAAGCTGGAAAGTAGCCTCGGACGTGGATCTTCCTGACCATGTGGGGCTGGCCGAAGTGCGGCAGGGCAAGGCGGCCCTGGTGGGGGTGGAGCGCCTGGGGGTGGTGGGCTTTGGGGTGGGTGGACTGGTGGCACGCCTGTCTGCGGCCGCTTTGCCGGGTTTTTCGGTCGCCGTGGACTTTGGCGGTCGGATCATCTATCCGGCGATCACACCCGAGAAGCCCGCGCAGCCCCTGGATCTGCTGCCCGGACTGCGGGGGGGGCTGCTGTGCCACTATGGCGAGCAGGATCCGGTCACGCCGCCGGCACATGTGGAGGAGCTGAACCAGCGGATGGCTTTTCGGCAGCTTCCTTTTTCTCTCTATCTCTACGCAAATTGTGGTCGTGGATTCTATGATCCGCAGGAAGAAGGCTATGATCTGGATGCTGCAGAGCTGGCATGGCAGCGCACGATTCGCTTCCTGGAACTGCAGCTGGGGTAGCCCGACCGCGTGTACCGGTTAATTTCCCCGCACAGGAGGCAGGATGCAACCGCACCTCAGCGCCGATTCCCAAGAAGAAGCCTTTCGACCCGTTGTTTACGCCGCCGGGCGTAAGGAAGAAGAAGAAGAAGAAGAGGAAGAGGACGACGATTGGGACGACGAGGACGAGGATCTGGACGACGAAGATCTGGAAGACGAAGATCTGGAAGATGAAGACTGGGACGACGACGAGGACCTCGACGACGAGGATCTGGACGAGCTCGACGACCTCGAAGATGAAGACGACGACGAAGACGACGAAGACGACGAGGACGACTGGGAAGACGACTGGGAAGACGACGAAAAGGATGAAGACGAAGACGCCTGAAACCCATGGCGTACTTTTTTGAAACAGAGGAGCATGCTGCTCTCCGGCGCTCCGTGCGTCGCTTCGCGGAGGAGCAGCTTGCCCCCCACAGTGCGGACTGGGAGGAAGCCGAGTCCTTTCCGGTCGAGCTGTATGCGGCGGCCGCGGACGCCGGGATCACCGGTATCGGCTACCCCGAGGAATTGGGGGGTTCAGGTGGGAATTTATCGCACCTGATCGTGGCCTCGGAGGAGCTGTTGCTCGCCGGTCGCTCGGTGGGCACCATCGTGGGGCTGGGCAGCCACTCCATCGCGGTGCCACCGATTCTGATCGCGGGCAGCGAGGAGCAGAAGCAGCGCTTTGTCCCTCCGGTATTGCGGGGGGAGGCGATCTGCGCGCTGGCCGTCACCGAGCCCGGCGGGGGCTCGGATGTGGCGCGCCTGCGTACCCGCGCGGTGCGTGAAGGGGACTTTTATCGAGTCACCGGGGCAAAAACCTTCATCACGTCCGGCGTGCGGGCGGATTGGGTGACCCTGGCGGTGCGGACCGGAGAGGAGGGGCACGGCGGGCTGTCGCTCCTGGTGGTTGAACGCGGCACACCCGGCTTTTCGGTGAGCCGGGCGCTGAAAAAGACCGGCTGGTGGGCCTCGGACACCGCCGAGCTGATGTTCGACGATGCGAAGGTGCCAGCAGAAAACCTGATTGGAGAGGAAGGAAGCGGCTTCTTCACGATGATGCAGAACTTTGCTTCGGAGCGGTTGCTGCTGGCGGGCCAATGTGTGGCCATCGCCGAGCTGGCGTTGGCGGAGAGCCTGATCTGGGTGCGGCAGCGTGAGGCTTTTGGACGGCCTATCGCCGGTTTCCAGGTAACCCGGCATCGGCTTGCGGAAATGGCGACCCGCCTTCGGGCCAGCCGCGCGATGGTGAACGAGGCGGTGGTGCGGACGCTGGCGGGGGAGGGCACGGCCGGGCTGGCGGCCATGACCAAAAACACCGCCACAGACATGTGCTCCTTTGTCTGTGATGCGGCCGTGCAGCTTCACGGTGGCTACGGCTACATGCGGGAAAGCCTGGTGGAACGGTTATATCGCGACGCCCGCCTCTACCCCATCGGGGGAGGGACGCGGGAGATCATGAACGAGCTGATCGCCAAGATGGAGCTGGAGCTGGGCTAGCGGCTCAGCGCAGCGTCTCCTCGGCGCCTCCGCCGGAGATCGTCACCGCACCTTCTTCGGTGACGGTGATGATCACGTCGTCTTCGGCCTCCTGGAGGATGGGGTCTTGACCTGTCAAGGCTCCGCCGCGGTTGGTCCACACCCGCTGCACGCGGTCCCCGACGCGCTCCAACACTTCGTCGGCGGGGGCATCCAGGTAGCTGCCGTTGCTACCGGTGAGGCCCAGGCGAGCGCCGCCGTCTGCGGGAAGTGCCCGGTCGATCCAGGCTTCGTAGGTGCTGGAGTTGATTCCGTGGTGGCCCAGATGTGCCACGGTGCTGCCGGTGCTGGGCAGATCGATGCGAGACGCGTAAAATGATTCCAGGTCGGGCGTATCTTTTCCGCCCCCGGTCAGGTCGCCGTTCCAGAGGTACACAAAATCTCCCCGGGTCACGGTGCCCACGAGGCTGCGCGCATTTTCGCCGTCGTCATCGTCGGGAAGCTGTCCGAAACGCTCTCCCGAAATCTCACCGTCTGCCGCCAGGATTTTCAGTTGCGCACCGCCGCCCAGGTCCAGGGTCCACGGCAGGGTACAGGCGCTGTCCGTACACAGGTCCGTGCGTGGCGCGGCGTCAAAGCTTTTGGGGAGCTTCACCGCATCCAAATGGACCGGCCCGCGGCTCACCAGGGTCTGGTAGGACAGCCCCAGGTCGTCCAGCCCTCCGGCATGATCGGCATGAAAATGCGTCAGGATGACGGCGTCCACCGGGGTGCGGCCGCCGTAGCGGGACACGGCTTCGGTGATCATATCCGCGTGATCGTCATTTCCAACGTCCAGAAGAACGGTGGTGCCGTCGGGACCGATGATCAACATGCTCTCGCCGATCCAGCCTTCGCAGTCGAGCTGGATCAGGCGGAGGGGGGCGCGGGGGGCGGAGTCATCGCCGGTCGCGCCCGACTCCTTGGGGGGCAGGGCGGTGTCGGGGGAGGTACAGGCGAGGAGGAGGAGGGCGGGAAACACGGAGAGCTGTGTGCGGGGGAGTGCCGATGGTGAATGAGGATTCATTCAGGGGGAGGGAGGGGGGCGGAGAGTTTTGGGGGGAGGGAGAGGCGGAGCCGGCGGGTACGGCCGATACCTTCGAGGATCTGCCTGGCCTGCTCGGGGTAGTCTTCTTCGGGGTACAGGCTCAGCGCGGTCTTCAGATTTTTTTCAGCCTGGTCGAGCAGCTCGGACGGAGGGGGAAGAGGCTTTTCGGGCTCAGTTTCTGGAATTTCGACGAGGTGGAGTTGGGCCAGGCCGAGGAGGCGGTGGAATTCGGCGCGGATGGGGGTGGGGACGGTTTTCGGGGGGGTGTAATCATCCACAGATCTAACAAAATTAGCAAACATTTCACCGATGAACATGACGGAACCAACCCGAACAAAAAAAGCAGCCTTACTGACATCAACTTGGTTCGTCCGAGCACTTTCTATCCGCTCCAACAAGTCTTCTGCTTTGCTGAAATGATCAAATACCTCATCCGGACATTCCAAAATAGTAGAACTTCCCCACCAAACAACGAACTCAAGGTAAGCGAGGTGGGAAAAGGCCATCGCGGCAACAAATTTGTCCAGATCCACCACATTCACAAGCCGTTGAAGCACCTCTATGGCGTTAGAAAGAGCAGACTCCCGGTGCAGGGCCTCAGCCAGAACGACCGTATAAAGCTGCGTTTGGAGAGGTTTTCCTGCAATATGAGGCAGGGTGAGCCAAGTCCGTACAACGGCAGAGCTCGCCACGTTTCCTTGAATCGCAGCGTTGGCAAACACTGCGAATATGTCCTTCGGGAGAAAGCGGTCAAAAATTACGGGATCACCCAATCTCGGAATCCACCATTCGGCCACCTGATTCGCCAAGGGTAGCCAGCCGACAGCCCCTGGAGATGCTTTCATCCAGACGGAAACCAAAAACTGGAGAGCGCCCGCCGCCTCGTCGCGGTGCTCGCCAAGAACCGGAAGCAGTATCTCCCGAATTCCCAAATTCATTTCAATTGAATCGTCGTTCATTTCAAAAAATGGCAAATCAAATAATTCTTGAGCAGCCGATTCCAGCTTCGCCTCCCGAATGTTCTTCCACGCCGAACGAACGGTAGGAAGTAGCTCCGGTACATCACCCTTCTCCAACTTCTTCGACCACTTCTGCCTCAAAAGCTCTAGCGGCAGCGGTTGGTCCAACATCACCACCATCGCCAACACCAGCTTCGCCCCCTCCGACAAGCTCTCCCACTGCCGACGCACCCAGCTCTCCACCAGCGTATTTCCCACCTCCGTCGGCCATTTTCCCGTCTCTTGGCGCGTGCGCCCAGCGGCCTCCAAAAACAGCGGACAGCCCCCCAGACGGGGCAACAGCGTCCCCAACTCTGGCTCCGCCATCGCCTCTACTCCCGCAATGGAAGCCAATAATTGGCGACTCTGTCCCTCGTCCAGCTCCCGAATCCGAAGCTGGATCGCCTCCCGACGTTGCTCCAGCAAGCTCAAGGGCTTGGTGCTCAAAACGAGAACGGCCAGGGCTCCCTCGCCAGAGGGAAGCCACTTTAGCAGATCCTCCTCCTCTCCTTCCAAAAACTCCCCTTCAAGTACCAACAAGTAGGGGCGACGCAGCAGGCGACGCCGCAAGCGGGAGGCCCAACCTTCGCCCACACCCGCTACCCCATCGGGGGGTACCTCCAAGGCATCCGCAAGGCGACGGAAGGCGGTGTCTATCCCCCCTCCCAGGCTCAACCACAACGGCTCCCGGTCCGGTAGCCCCGAGCAGAGTGCCGCTGCCACCGAGCGTTTTCCCATTCCGGGCCCACCCACCAGAACGGTGTAGCTGCACCGCCCTGTAGCCTGGACCACATTTTTCAGCCTGCCCAATAGCTCCCCACGCCCCACCAGAGTGCCCGGTACCCGGGGAGGAGGCAGCGGGGAGCGGCGATGACCGAGGCCCAGGGCCGCTTCCAGGATGGGGCGCAGTGTGGGAAGCTCCAGATCCAGCAAAAGATCGGAAAGAGAGTGCTCTTTCAGAGCCTCTAAGGGGCGGCGCCAGTCCAGATGCTCACCGTCGACACGCAGCAGCAGCCCCGCGTGTAGGCATCGCTGGATGGCAAGGTCTCGGCCCAAAATACTGGCCTGCGTGCTCACCCAGCTTGCGGCGCGCTGGGGGTCCAGTGCCAGTGCCACCGCCCACTCCGCTACCAGGGGGTCCGCAGCCTCCAGCAACACCTCCAGGCAACGGGCCAGACCGGCGCTGACTATCCGCTCCAGCGGCATGTCGGGGGCCTCCGCCAGCCTTCGCCACGCACCCTCTACATAAGTGACATATGAAAATGGTGAATCTGCAACATAGAGACCCGACGAGAGGACCGGCTGGCGATCCGGGTGGAGCTGCCCCAGGATTGCGACCAGTGGCTGGCGCAAATCCAAGAGGAGATTTTCACCTTCTTCCCCTACAAACTCCACATAGTCTGCCGTCTTCTCCGGGTCACCGAGGCGGCCATCCGCTAGCGTCCGCCAGCCGGTCAGCAGATGCAGCAGATCATAGAGACCTTCTATCTCCTGGCGAGAAAAATGGGGAAATACGCCAAGTTTCCTCCCTCGTAGCCACTCCTGATGGTGGGTACGAAGTGGAGCGAAGTGCGGCGCCAGCCAGACCAAGCGAAAGGCGGGCAGCCTCATGGGCTGGGCGGCTCGGCGTCTTTGGCGAGCTTGATCCAAGCCACCAGAGGATGCAAAATGATGCGGAGATCCTCTGGATTTCCCGCGTCATTCGGCCGGAAATAGCCCACCTTGGCCAAATCGGTGCGGTCATAGGGGCGGAGTTGGTAGGGGGCGGGGTCCACCGGGCAGGCTCCCAAGCAACTTTCCACGTCCTCCGCAGGCATCCGCTCGGCCAGGGCCACCAGCAGGCGCGCGATATGGCGCTCCTCTTTGCTTTTCAGGTAGGCATTCAAAAGTTGCCAAACGGTCGCGTCTAAGGAGGCCCCCGCGTGGCCGATGCCGCTCAAAATACGGAAGTAGGTCCAAGGAATGACACTGGGTAACTCGGAATCGAGCGGCGCCAACAATTTCTGTGCCAACTTTGTCCAACCGGCCCGCGCCTCGGAAGAAAATACCGGGCTTTGCAGGTCTAACCAGGCATCCAACGCGTCGATCGCTGCCGGGGGCTTGAACGGATGGACCGGTATACGCTGGTAGGGCCGGAGCACATCCTCCATCATGTATTCATTTCGCAGAGACAGCACAAATGCGGTGGGCCGAAGGCGCTGTAGTGGTCCCAGAACGGTCCGAAGCACCTCGGCGCGGCGCTCCTGCCCGGAGCCTGCATCGGAGACCAGCTCGTCGGCGTCGTCCAGCACCAGAATCGTGGGGAGTTTTTGGAGGCGGCCGAAGTCAAACAGATCGTTCAGCACGTCCACAAGCACGTCCGCGTGCACACGCCTCCGCGTCTCAATACTCGTCTCTACAGTATTTCCAAGCTGGTGTTTTCGGGCCAACTCCGCAGCCAATTCGGTGCTCGGACCCGGCAGAGATGGAAGAGCAGCCTTGAGCGAAAGGGCCTTCCCGAAAATTAGTTATCCAATTTGACCATTGACGTGTCAAGTGTGCTATCTTGAAGCATGACTCCTCTTGACCAGATCCGTACCCGCTACGAAGCCATGAGCCCGTTTATGGACGAGCGACTTCGCCGACTC
>JBEIQS010000348.1:0-4457 GCA_040376425.1 Alphaproteobacteria bacterium
CGCCCGCGCCCACCAGCGCCGCCTCGGACTCGGCGCTGGAGGCCTCCACCCATACCCGGTCTGCATCCGCGAGGCGGACCGGCGCGGTCCAGCCCTTCAGGGGGCTGCCGTTCACCACCGACAGGTCAGTGACCACGCCGGCCGCAGGTGCCAGGATCGGCACCGCCGCAAGGGGAACACCGGTCGCCGCGATCCCATCCACCTGCCCCCGGGTCAAGCCCAGCGACAGCAGACGCGCCGCAGCACTGGCGCGCCCCTCGGGTGGGATCCCCAGGAAGTCGCTCTGGGCCGCGAAGAGCTCGGGGCTACGCAACCAGAACAACGAGTCCCCCGCGCGAACCGGCGTGCCCACCGAGACCCGCAGGTCCGACACCGTACCGGTCGCTTTCACGACGACATCCCGCTGGCGGCGCAGATCCCATCCCACCGGCCCCGCAAGGCGGACCTGCCGAACCAAGGGTCGACTCTCGGCGGCCACCGTCCGGATACCCCATGCATCGCGGCGGGTCTGGTCGATGGACACGGAGCCGGTGGCGTCGGGAATCACCGGCACCAGGTCCATGCCGCAGATGGGACAGCGGCCTGGCGTCTCAGATTTGACGCTGGGGTGCATCGGGCAGGTGTAGTACTCGATGGTGGAGGCCGCTTCGTGCGCGGTCGTGCCGTGCGCGTGCCCCGACGGGGCAGGTGGGTCGACCTGCCCACAGGCGACCAGGGCGAGCCAGGGCACGCAGGCCAGGAAGCGGGAGAAGTGAGTCATGGGGCCTCCGGTGGCAAGCCGATCGGCTGCCCGTCGATCATCGCGATCATGGCGATCGCGCGGCTACGTTCGGCTCGTGCCTCCGCGATGCGCCAACGCACCTCCAGCACCTCGCGCTCCGCGTCCAGCCACTCGCTCACCGGCGCCTGATCGCCCTCCCACGCCGATCGGGCGAGCCGCGCCCGCTCCACGGCCAGCGGCTCAGCTTTGGTGCGCATCAGGTTCTCCATCGCCGTCGCCATGTTGAGCATCGCCACCACCTCCGCGCGGTCGCGGGTGATGTCGCGCTGGGCGGCCGCGACGTCCGCCTCTGCCGCCATCTGCTCTTGACGTGCCGCCTCCCGGCGCGCCCGAAGGGCCCGCGTGTCCAGCGGGACCCCCACCTCGACACCCACCATCGGCCACTCCATCGGGTCCGGCCACATCGTGTCGAGCGACAGCATCGGCGAGATCATCGGCCGGCCTTCCCGGCGCGCCATCTCCGCCATGTCGGAGCGCATCGCCAGCTCCGCGGTCGCCATCTGCACCGCCGGGCTGCTTCCCTCGGCGCCACCCACCAGACTTTGGAGGGGTGGGATTTCGGGGGAAAGCTCGGAGGCCGGCACCCCAGCAATGGCCTCGATCGCCGCTTCGGCGGCGGCGAGATCCCGCAGCGCCACCAGTTGCTGCTCCTCGGTGTCGAGCACCGCCATCCGTGCCATCGCTTCGGCACCGGGCGGGGCCAGACCGGCGGCGACCCGCCGCGAGATCACCTCTTGGACCGCCACCATGGTGACCTTGTGGTGCTCCAGCACCATCAGGCGCTCTCCCGCCAGCAGCCAATCGTCGACCGCGACCGAAGCCCGGGCCGCGACCTCCACCCGCGTCATACGGTCGGCCACCTCCGCCATGTCGGCGCGGCTGCCCGCGGCCGAGCGCGCCAGATCGCGCATCCCCCACAGCGGCAGGGTCCAGCCGGCGGACACCTGCACCCCGGGCCGCCCCATCGCGATCATGCCGGGCGCAACACCCGCGTCGAGCATCAACGGCGCATAGGCTCCCTCGCCGTCCACGGCCAACCGCGCCGCATCCGCACGCAGCGCACTGGCCTTGGCCTCCGGGTGCTCCGCAAGCGCAAGGCGAAGGACATCGGCCCGCGTCAGCTCTCCCGCCCCAGCCTCAGCACCCACGAAGAGGAGCGCAAAAGCGACCCATCTGCCGCTTCGGACCAGGCGCTCGGCGAGCGCCCGGCGTACACGTCCAGACCAGGGATACATCATGCGAACTCCGGCTCGACAAGATTCATCCTATATCCGGTCTCGGGGTCCCGATCGGGAAGCCGCGCTCCCGGTACCGGGAAGACTCCAGCAGCTCCAGGCCGCCGCCTCGGACGATCCCGTCCACACGGGCAAAGAGCGGGCAGACGAAGCGGAAAAGAAGCCTGGGAAGTCGGATCGGGCCCGCTCAGCCCTGAAGACTGGGTGGGTAGAGGGGCAGGACCCGCTCTCGCCGCAGAGGAGCCAGCCTCTCCTCGTCCTGCGCGTGGCGGGGCAGGGGAAGCAGCGGCACCGGATCGCGGTCGGCCAGAAGGGCCCGCCAGAGGTGCTCCTCGGAGGGGAGCACCTGAGATTCTGGCAAAAAGTCCCTGTGGCAGGTGTAGAAGAGGCGGGGAATCGCCTCCACCGTAGGGACCGGAACCCGCTCCGCCTCCTCCTCCTCCAAAAGCTTCAGGAGCACCAGCAGCGGCAGGCCAGTGTGGGCGAGGCCCAGCCGGAACTCGGGCTGAGAGTAGGGTACACGCTTGGGATCCAGGGCCCGGAAGCCCGCCTTTCCATAGGCAAGAAGGCGGTTGAGACTGTCCGGATCCTGCGAATCCAGCGGCTCCATCTCGCAGAGCAACATGGAGGTGTAGCCGGGCCCCCCCTGCGCCCGGGCCAGCTCCTCGGGAACGGCCCGAAGCAGCGCGCCAATCCCCGAACGCCTCCACTCAGGACGGATATAGACCTGAGAAAGGACACCCATACTCACCTTTCTGCCGTGATCCAGATCCAGATAGGCGCTGCGCGCCGCCACCAGGTCCTGGTTGGCCCACAGCCCTACCAGAAGGTAGCGCCCCTCCAACTCCGGGCCATAGACCAGCTTTTCCGCCCGAAGGAAGCGGGCCAGGGTGTCGCGATCCTCCACCTCTCCCCGGGGGCCAAAGTACGCTTCCAACAGCGCATAGACCTGCGAAAAGGCAGGACTCTCCGGGTCCTTCAGAATCTCCAGCCGCAGCTCGGGGTGGGCCTTCAAAAAGGAGGCGGAAAAGGAAGCAGGGGTCAAGGGGCGTGCTCCTGCGGCCTGGCCTAGATGTTGATGGACTGAGGCACCCGGCTTGGGTGCAGGAAGGGGTAGGGCCGGGAGCGCACCGCGTTGCGGGCCTGGATGGTGTCGCCCGCCTGCGCAAGCTCGCCTTGGAAAGCCGCCAGAAGTGGCGCCACCCGGTCGTCCTCAAAACAATCGTCGTCGTACTGGCCAAGCTCGGTGTAGTGGATGTTGCCCAAGAGATAGCCCAGGTTGAGTTGGACCAGTGCCTGCTCGCGGGGCGGCAAAAGGGCCAGAAACTGCGCCTCGGTGGCGTTGGCCTCCGGTGGCGCGCCATAGAGCCCGAGCGGGTAATTCGAGGCATTGCTCATGATGGGGTACTGCGGGAAGTTCACCGCGGCGTGTTGGACACTGGCGGTGAAGATCAACTGTGTCAGTGCCCGCACCAGATAGGCGCGTGTGGTGATCTGCCCGTCGATGTCACCAAAACCCGTGACCCGACCGCCGCGGGGCGACACCAGCTCGGCCGCCCAGGCCTGCAGCTCCTCGTCGGCGCGGACATCGGCGTCGTTTCGGTAGTACAAGCCCACATAGGCGGTGACCCAGCGCTCCAGGGCGGCGTGCAGCAAGCGGGCGTCGTCGCGATAGGGGAACTCGATCACCGCGTCGGCCAGCCCACGGCGCTTCAGATCCTGCTCCAGATCGCCCTGGTCGAAGGGAATCGCGCGCAAGCCCTCCACCGCCGCCTTGCGGCTGGCCTCGATGCTGCCACTCATCAGGCGGTCTACCGTACCACCGGGTGCGATGATGGCGGAATGCGCCGAGTTGTTGATGAACAACGTGCCTTCAAAATGGGGGCGGAGGAGGATGTAGATGGGGTGGGTCTCGTCGAGCTGGCGCTCGGTAGCCACCACAAAAGGCTCCACCAAAAGGTGGGTACGCCCCAGGTGGGCCACCGCTTCGTGGTGGTTGCCGTCGGCCACTTGAACGGCCAGCTTCGCACATTGCCAGGTCCAACCCTGGTTGGGCGTGATCACCGGGCGACCGGGGCGCTGCGTGATCTGGATGCCCACGGGCTGGAGCCTGCGACCGCCGGGCGGCACAACGAAGAGCGCCAGTGGCGCGGGAACGTGCTTGGCAACAGGGAAAGTGCCGGGGGTGAGGGACTCCAGGCCGCTGTAGTCACAGGCATAGAGGCGGCGTTGGGCCAAGGCAGCGTCCAGGCTATCGCCACTGAGTGCGATGGCACTGCGGAGGGCCTCGGCCTGGCCGGGGTAGCGCTCGGGGAGGCGGGCCAGGCGGGTGATCACGGTGGGGTTGGGCCCCGCCACGCGCATCCACGCGAATTGGGCGTCGTTCAGGATGTCCGTGCGATTCCCGGGGTCTGGGAGCACGGCAAAAAGGCGGGAGAAGC
>JBEIQS010000365.1:0-3809 GCA_040376425.1 Alphaproteobacteria bacterium
CCTACGGCAAGTACCTGCCCATCACCAGCATGGTGATGTTCGGCGGCGTGGGCATGCAGCCGCAGGTGGACCGTCTGCGCAAGGGTGTGGACATCCTGGTGGCCACGCCTGGCCGCCTGCTCGACCACCACCAGCAAGGCACGCTGGACCTCAAGCACGTCGAGATCTTCGTGCTGGACGAAGCCGACCGCATGCTGGACATGGGCTTTCTGCCCGATGTCCGCCGGGTTCTCCGCCAGCTCCCCACGCAGCGGCAGACCATGCTCTTCTCGGCCACCATTCCCGATGCGATCGAGAAGTTGGCCAAGGAGCTGCTCAAAGATCCGGTACGGATCTCGGTCACCCCGGAGCAACCCACGGTGGAGCGCATCCGCCAGACGGTCCACTTTGTGGATCGTAGCCGGAAAAAGGCCCTTCTGGCCGAGCTTCTTGCCAACCCCGGCGTGAGCCGGGCAGTGGTGTTCACCCGCACCAAGCACGGCGCCAACCGCCTTGCGGAAGACCTGGCGAAGGTCAAGATCTACGCCCAGGCCATCCACGGGAACAAGTCCCAGAAAGCCCGCACCGTTGCGCTGGACAATTTCAAGAGCGGCGGTATCAAGGTGCTGGTTGCAACCGATATTGCGGCCCGCGGAATTGATGTGACCGGCATCTCGCATGTCTTCAACTACGACATGCCCACCGAAGCGGAGACCTATGTCCACCGCATCGGTCGCACCGCCCGGGCCGGCGCGGATGGTATCGCCATCTCGCTCTGTGGCCCGGAAGAGAAGACGCTGCTGCGCGACATTGAGCGCCTGCTGCAGCGCCGGATCGAAGTGTCCGCCTGATTTCAGGTGGGCGCTTCGGGCTGCGGTAGCTGATGGAAGAGGGGGGGCGGCGCTTGCGTCGCTCCTCCTCTTCGCCTTTTCAGGCCTTCTTCTTGGGCAGCATGGCCCACAGTTTTCCGGGAATCCCGGTGGCCAGCACGCCAACCACGATGAGCCCGGTGACGGCGCCGATGAGGATGTCCATCACCAGGCCTACCAGCCCGGAGCTCCAGGGGGGCACCGTCTCCAGCAGGTGGTGGACGGCTTCTTCCAAGGGGTGAATGCCTTCCAGGATGATGTGGCCGCCCACGATCAACATGGCCACCGTGCCGACCAGGGAGATCAGGTGGAGGATCTTCGGGGCGGCCACTAAAATGGCGCGACCCAGGCGCTCCCGCGGGCCACCGTGGGTGGCCAGATACTCGCCGAAGTCGTCCATTTTGATCAGCAGCGCCACCATACCGTATACACCCACGGTCATGATGATGGAGATGACGTAGAGCGTTGCGGCTTGGGTGACAAAGGGCTTGCTGGCTGCTTCACCCAGGGTCAGCGCGATGATCTCGGCGGAGAGGATCAGGTCGGTACGGATCGCACCTTCTACCCTCATCTTTTCGAAAGTAGCGGGGTCCTTCATGAGCTCTGCCTCGCCATCCCCGCCTTCGTGTTTGTCGTGAGGCCGGATTTTATGGATCACCTTTTCCACGCCTTCATAGGCCAGAAAGGTACCGCCTGCCATCAGGAGGGGCAGGATGGCCCAAGGAGCTACGGCATTGAGCAGCAGGGCGCCCGGGGCCAGGATCACCGCCTTGTTGAACATGGAGCCCTTGGCGACGGCCCACACGACGGGCAGTTCTCGTTCCCGCCGGATTCCAATGGCCTGTTCGGCGGTCACTGCCATGTCATCGGTAACGACGCCGCTGGTCTTCTTTGCCGCCATTGCGGTCAGTGTTGCCACGTCATCGGCGATCGCGGCGATATCGTCGAGCAGGGCGATAAGACCAGAGGCAGGCATCGGGAGTTTCTCCAGGTGCGCGCGGCTAACCCGTTCTGGGACCTACGGCCGCACGCATTCGGCTTTTGGTAGGGTGCGGCTACCCATGAAATGAGTTAGGGGCCGCCCCTTTCAGGAGGGTCTGATGCTTGAAGCCTACCGTGCCCATGTTGCCGAACGTGCTGCTCTGGGGATTCCGCCGCTGCCATTGAGCAAGGCCCAGCTTGTGGAGCTTGTCGCTCTGCTCCAAGAGCCTCCGAAGGGCGAAGAGGCATTTCTGGTGGACCTCCTGACCCACCGCGTGCCGGCGGGTGTGGATGATGCCGCCCACATCAAGGCCTCCTTCCTGGCAGAAGTGGCCAAGGGCGAGCGCCCCTGTGCGCTGGTGAGCCGCACTGAAGCGACCCGGTTGTTGGGCACCATGGTGGGTGGCTACAACGTTCAGCCCCTGATTGAGCTGTTGGACGATTCCGAGGTGGGAGATACCGCGGCGGAAGGACTGAAGTTCACGCTGCTTATGTTTGACTATTTTAATGACGTGGACTTGAAAGCCAAGGCCGGCCATGCCCGGGCACAGGCGGTCGTGCGCTCCTGGGCCGACGCCGAGTGGTTCACCTCTCGACCCGCCCTGCCGGAAAAAGCGACGCTAACGGTATTCAAGGTTACCGGCGAGACCAACACTGACGACCTTTCGCCCGCACCCGATGCCTGGAGCCGGCCCGACATCCCCCTGCATGCGCTGGCCATGCTCAAGAACGCGCGCGAGGGCATTGTACCGGAAGAAGCCGGTGTTCGCGGCCCCATCAAGGCGATTCAGGATCTGGCGGCCAAGGGCAACCCCGTCGCCTATGTGGGCGATGTTGTGGGCACCGGGTCCTCCCGGAAGTCCGCGACCAACTCTGTGCTTTGGTGGACCGGCGAGGACATCCCCTACGTTCCCAACAAGCGCTTCGGCGGCTATTGTCTGGGTGGTAAAATCGCGCCCATCTTCTTCAATACCCAGGAAGATGCAGGTGCATTGGCCATTGAGTGCGACGTCAGCCAGCTCCATATGGGCGACGTGGTGGACGTCTACCCTTACGCCGGGAAGGTGGAGAAGAACGGCCAGATCGTGGCGAACTTCGCGCATAAGTCGGATGTGCTTCTGGACGAGGTGCGCGCCGGTGGCCGTATCAACCTGATCATCGGCCGGGCGCTGACCGCGCGGGCCCGCGAGAGCCTGGGGCTGGGCCCCTCCACCGTCTTCCGCCTGCCCACCGTGCCGGTGGGCCACAAGGGTGGCTACACCCTGGCGCAGAAGATGGTCGGTCGCGCCTGCGGTCTTCCCGAGGGCAAAGGCGTGCGTCCGGGCACCTACTGTGAACCCCGCATCACGTCGGTAGGCTCCCAAGACACCACCGGCCCCATGACCCGGGACGAGCTGAAGGATCTGGCCTGCCTCGGCTTTTCGGCCGATATGGTGATGCAGTCCTTCTGCCACACCGCAGCCTACCCCAAGCAGGTGGATGTCAAGCTTCACCGCACCCTTCCTGCCTTTATCACCACCCGCGGCGGTGTCTCGCTGCGGCCGGGCGATGGCGTGATCCACTCCTGGCTCAACCGCCTGCTGCTGCCCGATACGGTCGGCACCGGTGGCGACTCGCACACCCGCTTCCCCATCGGCATCTCCTTCCCGGCCGGTTCGGGATTAGTGGCCTTTGCCGCGGCAACCGGCGTGATGCCGCTGGACATGCCCGAGTCGGTGCTGGTGCGCTTCAAGGGTGAGCTGCAGCCGGGCATCACCCTGCGCGATCTGGTGAACGCCATCCCCTACTACGCGATCAAGAGCGGCCTGCTCACCGTAGAGAAGAAGGGGAAGAAGAATGTCTTTTCGGGGCGCATCCTGGAGATCGAGGGCCTACCCGATCTGAAGGTCGAGCAGGCCTTTGAGCTGAGCGATACCTCCGCCGAGCGCTCCGCAGCGGCCTGTACGGTCAAGCTGAACAAAGAGCCGGTGATCGAATACC
>JBEIQS010000426.1:0-2605 GCA_040376425.1 Alphaproteobacteria bacterium
CACCCGGATCGTCCCATTGAAGGCCCAGTCTGCCCGGGGCGCGGATTGAACGGTCAGCCAAAGCCCACAGCATCTCGCCAACTTCAAGCCGCCCTCTCCCGGCCTTCGGCCACCCTCCCCCGGAGGGGGAGGGCCCAATTGGGGGGATCCCGCCCAGTGGTGGAAACGGACCGCGCAGATACCCGGATCATCCCATCGAAGGACCAATTTGCGGGATCCCGCCCGGTGATCGATGGCCCCATTTGGACGATTCCGCCGGTTCCGCCCTTCAGACAGTCCCGGCCTCCATGCTACCGCCGCGCTTCCGCCGTCCCGGGCCCCGAACAGGGATACCCACCTCCCCCCCTTCCATTTTCCCCCCTGGTGGCTATATTCGCTCGATGTTGCGCCCTCCCGTCGGGATCCGGCCCCGCGTCGATATGGTCTTCAAGGCCATCCTCGGCGATCCCGAAAATCTTATCGTTCTGCTTGCCTTTCTCAATGCGGTGATGGCACCCGTGCGCATCACCCATGCGGTGATCCAGAATCCCTCCACGCTTCGAAAAATGCTGGAGGAGAAAGAGATTGTCGTGGATGTACGCGCCACCGACCAGGACGGCCGCATCTACCAGATCGAGATGCAGTGCATCAACCACCACGCGCTGATGGCGCGGATGCTCTATGGCTGGGCCCGCCACTACGCGGGACAGTTGAAAGAAGGCAGCAACTATTCTGCCTTGAAGCCGGTCATCTCCATCTGGTTGGTGGAGGATGATCTGACATCCAGCCCGGGCTGGCGTCATCGTGTGCGCGCCTCGGACGAGCTGGGAAAGCTGGAGACGCTGCCCCATTTCGATCTTCATATCTTTGAACTCAACAAATTCCTGCGGGAGCGTCCGCGGACCCTTCTTCCCACGACGCTCGAAGCGTGGGTCCACTTTTTCGCGGATGCGGAGAATTGGTCCGAGGTTCCCGAGGCGCTCCGCAATCCAGCCATGGAGAAAGCGATGGCTATCCTGGAAGAAATCCGTACAAATTCCGAGTCAAACGACCTCTACCACCAGCGGATGGACAACCTGCGCATCGAACGCACGCGGGAAGAGGGCTACCGGATCTCCGAGCAGGAGCGCCTGGCCGCGCTGGCGCGGGCAGAGCAGGAGCGTCGGGAGAAGGAGGAGGCGCTGGTGAGGGAGGAGCAGGCGTTGGCGCGGGTGGAGCAGGAGCGTCGGGAGAAGAAGGAGGCGTTGGCGCGGGAGGAGCAGGCGTTGGCGCGGGAGGAGCAGGCGCTTCGGCAACAGCAAGCTCTCCAAGAGGAGCTGGAGCGTCTGAAGGCCCGCCTCGCCCGTATGTCCTCAGAGGTCTGAGCCGGTGTTGTGGCGCTACAACACCGCCGCCGAAAAATCTGAAGGGGAAAAACACAGGCAGCGCAGGCAGGCCATAGAGGGTCGAGCCCGGTTCTTTCCCGTGCTCGGAGTACCGATGCTGATCCTGAATGAGTCCATTTATCGTGAACCTGACCGCGCCCCACAAATGCACACCGGCACCGCCGACTTCTGCCCGGAACCGGGAAGTCCCGGCGGAGATCCACTGATTCCGCCTGGCTTGACTGCGGTACAGCTCGCCAGTCTTCCGGCGGCGGCCCTGGGGGCGGGGTGGGCGGTGGCGCCGGCGCCCGGTCAGCCGGGCAATAGCCATGAGCTTCTCGCCTTTTGGGCGGGTCTTCCACCGAATCCTCCGCTGCCTGCGGATCTGCGCCCGCCACCCTCCTTCCGAGTGCGTGAGCGGCATACGGAAGGGGCCGGCTTTCTGACGATGGCAGCCTTCAAAGCGGCTGTTTCGGCTCGCCAGGCTGCGTCGGGCTCGGCGGTGGCCTGTATGGACAGCACGGGCACCCGCTATGCGGACCTGAACACCGGCTTCCCGGATGCGTCGGAGGGCTCGGAGATCCGGGATATTTTCCGGGAATCGGACGGTTCAAAGGTGGGAGAAGCCTTCCTCTATCGGCCTTCCAACACCCAGACGGTGCAACACTGGGTGCTCTTCAACAACGAGCGCTTCGACCAGCTCCGCGTTGTTCGTCGGCCGGGCCCGGGTGGTAGTCTCTCGGCCTTCCTCTCCAGCCTTCAAAGCCGCAAAGGGGCCGTTCCTTGGCCGCATGTGGTGGAGACCTGTACCCACTTTGTTGCCTGTCCTTGGTGAGAGATGTCCACCACCATCCTTTATCTGAGCTTTCCAGGCGCACAACCTGCTTCTTTGGGTATCGAGGAGGAGCTTGGCCAGGTCCGTGGCCGTCTCTCCGTCGCCTCCTTTGGGGCGGAGTGGGATTTGGTGACGGAGCAGGAGCCTCTTTTTGATGATCTTCCTGGGCTTTTTGCCCGCCAGCCGCATCAGGTGCTCCATATCTCCTCTCATGGGAACGAGGATGGTCGTCTGGACCTTCGGGCAGGAGAAAAGTACTTTTCCTATGCCCCAGCGCAGGTGCTTCCCGTCCTCCTCGCTTCTCCGGCCCGGCTCATTTTCTTGAATGCCTGCTTCAGCGCGACTCTGGCCGGGGCACTGCAAGAAGCGGGCCGGGTGGTGATCGGCACGAGCCGGCGTGTGCCTTCCGATGTTGCCGGGCGCTTCG
>JBEIQS010000188.1:0-11278 GCA_040376425.1 Alphaproteobacteria bacterium
CGGAAACTGGCTTCAGATCAGTGGTTTTTCCTGGTGGCACGATACCAAGGCTGGCAGCGCCACCCGCCTGACCCTTCTGGGTTCCGCCTCCCATAAGGTTACACCGACTGAGAATATTCTCGCCGTCATTCCCGACTTTTTGTTGGATCCGGCTAGTGGTCAGGACGGCTACACCATGTTGTTGCCCGAAATGGAGCTGAAGGGCGCAGACGCGAAAGCGGCCTGTGGCCGGGAGTTTGACCCTGGCGACCTGAAGAATCTGGTCTATGAAGCGATGTCGCCTTCGCTCAGTGGTGCGCCGATGGCCCCCGGGGTGGAGGGTCGCATCTGCTCGGCGCCGGTGGAGGATAATTTTCCCTGCCTCGCACTTCCATGATTCGTGTAGAGCGGGAAGGGCCGGTCACGACGGTGATCCTGGCCCGTCCGGAGGTGAAGAACGCGGTGGACTACCGCACCGCGTCCGAGTTGGTGGAGGCATTTCAGGACTTTGATCGGGACGAAGCAGCGCGGGTCGCCGTACTTTGGGGAGAGGGGGAGGACTTCTGCGCGGGTGCCGACCTCAAAGCGATTGCCGCGGGGCAGCCCAATCGCCTGGAGCCGGAGGGCGCGGCGCCGCTCGGACCGTCCCGGATGTTGCTTTCCAAGCCGGTGATCGCGGCTATCGCTGGACACGCCGTTGCCGGCGGTCTGGAGCTTGCGCTCTGGTGCGACCTGCGGGTGGCGGAGGAGGGGGCGGTGCTTGGGGTTTTCTGCCGGCGCTGGGGGGTGCCGTTGATCGATGGGGGCACCCTGCGGTTGCCCGCAGTGGTGGGCCTGGGGCGCGCGATGGATCTGGTGTTGACCGGGCGTCCGGTGGCAGCGCCGGAGGCCCTGGCGATGGGACTGGTGAACCGGATCGTGCCCACGGGGCAGGCCCGGGGGCGGGCAGAGGCCTGGGCCCGGCAGCTTGCCGCACTTCCGCAGGCGGCGCTCCGTGCGGACCGACTCTCCCTGCTGGAGGGCAGCCTCGCCGCTGCGCCCAGCCTGCCGGTGGCCCTGCAGCGCGAGTTTTTGCGGGGTCTGGAGGCCCTACCGGAGATCGGTCCGGGTGCCGCGGCCTTCGTGCAGCGTCCCCGCAGCGCCGAATAGATCGAAACGCTATATATCGTTCCGATCGGTGTACTCGCCGATTCCCAGCGTCCACTCCAGGTAGCGGATCGCCCATGCGAGGCTTTCGCGCTCGCCGGGATGGACCAGGGTGGCCTCCACAGCCTCCACGACCTGCTCCATCCGCCACAGCAGCATGGCGGTGGCATCGATAAGCTGCAGGTCGTCCAGGCTCTGGTCGATGGTGCGGCCGCGCAGCGTCGGGCCGGGGTCCCACACCTCCTCCCGTCGGTGCAGCGTGGCAAGACCATCCAGCTTCAGGACGCCCTCCTGTCGGCGCAACGCCACCAGTGGCGACCAATCCCCGTCCCAGCGACTGCAGGGCCGAAAGGCCACCGCGCGAGAGTAGGGGTCCAGCGTGCTGTCCCGGCCAAACAGGCGGGCCTGCACTTCTCGCGCGGGCTCTTCCAGAGAAAGATCGGTGGTAAAGCCTGAGTTCACTTGGTTGGAACCGAAGAAGGCGCCGCCGCAGCTACCGGCATTGTCCGTACGGACCGCATAAAAAACAGCGCCGAGGCGCGCATCTCGCCGTAACAGCGCAGCGGCCACCGGCCGGACGTACCAAGTAACCGCCATTTCTCGAAGCTGATCCGGCGTTTGACCTACGAAACGAAGTATCAAGTATGCACACGGATGCGACGGTGCCACTCGCGGGTCTCGCGGATCCAGTTCCGGAGCTGTTGGAGATCATGTGCTTCGTCCGGAGTTTCTGCCGACCATAGCAGGTTCTTTGCAAGATCCCGAGCGTAGTCATAGGCAAACTGGGCGTTGCGACAGGCTTCCTGCGCTGCTGGTGGCACCCCTTTGAGAGGGCCCGGACTGCGCGCCGTGGCCAGGGTCGCCCGGAAGCGGCGCCTGCCGACGTTGAAGTTGTCCTCCCAGAAGATCCCGTCGGGCTCGGCCTGAATCTCCAGGCTCAGCTCGTCGCCGTCCCGCCGTGCGATGGCATAGCGGGTGAAGGTGGGAGGGTGTTGGCGGGGACGATCGATGTCGGCACAGCAGGAGGCAAAGGCCACCACCAGCTCGTGGTCGCCGACCAGGGGCCAGCTCCCCCCATCAAACAACTCGTTCTCTGCCCGCTCCAGGTGGTCCGCCTCGTCCGTGGGATCGAGGAGCTCTGGTGGCCACGGTGGGTCAAAAAGTTTGGATGGAAGGATGAAATCTTCCACCCGGCCCGGGCGATCATCCACCAGTGCAAAGGCGAGGCTCACACTCTGATAGCTGGGGTGATCGGCAAAAAGCAACCTGCAAATCGGGAGGAAGTACCAATCAAGGTACATCCTCCGCAGCTCTTCCGAGGTTCGTCCATACAGGCGCACCGGCACGTCTTATCCGGTGGGCCGCATGGGCTCCACGCTTAAAGGGGGGTCAGCGAGGACCAGCCGAAGCCATTGCAGCCGGCCGCGAGGTCAGCGCGGACAGCGCTGGTGTTTTGCAGGGCCGAGGCGAGGTCCACCGCGTCGTAGGCGGTCTGGCAGTAGTACAGCGTGCCCTGGTCGGTGGTCCAGTCAAAGCGGCTGAACAGCTCGGGATTATAGGTGTTTGCCGCGTCGTTCTGGGCCACCAGGAAGGTGCCGTTGTTGTCGACCATCTGGATGTGGTAGACGGAGCTACCGCTGGTCCAGGTGCTCTGGCTGATCTCGTGGGTACCGCCGTAATTGTCGGTATAGCTGCCGATGATTGACAGAGGAGCACTCAATTTGGACCACGAGAATCCACCGCAACCCGTCGCGAGATCGGCAGAGTTCGCCGCTGCGGTGGCCAAGGCATCGGCCTCGGTGGCCGCATTGTAGGCGGTCTGGCAAAAGTAGTAGCTGCTGCCACTCCAGGTCCAGTCGAAACGGCTCCAATAGTCAGGATACCAGGCATTGGCCGAATCGTTCTGGGCAATCGCGTAGTGGTTGAAATTGTCATAGTTGCTGATGTGGAATGCGCTCCCGCCCATGTCCCACAGGTCTTCCGAGATGTTGTGGCTGCCGCCCCAATCGTCCACCCAATTGCCCCGGATCTCCAACTGCGGCCGCAGCCGTGACCAGGCAAAACCGTTGCATCCGCTGGTCAGGTTGGTAGAATCGGCACCATTGGCCGCAGCAGCAGTAGCCTCATCGGCGGCGTCGTAGGCGATCTGGCAGTAGTAGAGGGTGCTACCGCTCATCGTCCAGTCGAAGCGGCTCCACAAACCGGGGAAGTAGGCGTTGATTCCGTCGTTCTGGGCCACCAGATAGTCGGCGCTGTTGTCCCAGCCTGAGATGTTGAAGCGGGACTCGCCCATCTGCCAGGCTTCTTGGCGGATGTCGTGGGCGGTTCCATAGTCGTCGAGCCAACGGCCTTGGATCTCCAGCGGATCCGAGGGAGCCGAGTCGTCGACGGGGGTGGAGTCGTCCGTCGGGGTGGAGTCATCGGGGGTGGACTCCACGGCTGTGTCGTCGTTGACCTCGGACTCGGTGGCGGAGTCGTCCGCCGATTCCTTGGTAGACTCGGTGGAGTCGTCGGTTTTGGTGCCGGGGCAGGCGACCAACAGCAGAAGGGGGAGGGGGAGAAGAAGTCGGATTTGCATGTCCATCCTCGTGGCCCCCCGGCGTGGATAGAGGGGAGCCAGGACCATCCCGGCGCCGCCTTTTCCCTGACCCGGGGTGGGCGTACTGCCAAGGCAGGTCTCCCGGCTCGCAGCCATTATCCGCACCCCCTTCCCAGATTTTTGTAGGATCCAGTGGTATTGGGGCGGCTTGACTGCTTACGGTGGCGGGACCGCGCTGGAATTTCACCAGCTTCCCTTTTCAACCCCGAGGGGTCACCCAGGCGGAGTCCGTATACCACAACCTGTAGTGCCCGAAGGGGCCCCTGTCCAGGTCAGTAGTCTGCCATACAGGCAGGACAGCAACCGGAAGTGCGTAGAGAATTTCGCAGCAAAGACTGGACGGTCAGTCGGAATGGAGGTACTTGTAGATACCGGATGGTCGGTCGAAAGGAGGTTCCATGGCTCGTCTACGCTTTGATGCTCTGCTGGATTTTGTGGAACACCAGGGTGAAGTTGCCTTCCTGGGAGAGCTGCGGCGAATGGGGATGCGCCCCACCACCGTTCAGTTCTGTGAAGGGGACATGGAGGCCGAAGAGGCCCTGACCTATGCCGTCACCCTGCGCGGGTTGGGCTGGGAAGGTCAGGCCCAAGAGGTGGTTGAGGCTGTGGTCGAGGCGGCGATGGTCCGGCGTCCGCAGGCCTATGTGGAAGTCTACGCCGAGGCCTGAAAGTGGATAGAGAGCGGGCGGAGGTTCGATGTCCCTTCTGCTCGCGCTGTCGATGATGACCGGCTGCTACACGACCAAGGTGTACGTGGCACCCCCGTCCACTGCTACCGGTCGGGTGGAGAATGAATGGCAACAGACCTTCTTCTGGGGTCTGATATCCGCCGGGAGCGTGAACGCGGAGAAAATCTGCGGCGACGCGGGGGTGGTGTACATCAAGTCGGAGATTGGTGGCTGGGGACTCCTTGCCAACTGGGTCACTGCCGGCATCTGGGCGCCCGTCCGCGTGAAGGTGACCTGCGGCACCACTCCAAAGGGGACCGAGGGCTGAGGCTTTCCGCTGCCCCCTGGATCGGATAGAGGTCGGCTTTGCGGGAGTTGCGCTTGCCAGCCTTTGAGACAGCCATCGTGGTGGGAGCTTCCTCTGGAATCGGCGAAGCGCTGGTGCGCAAGCTCGCTTCCGAGGGAACAAAAGTGGCCGCGCTGGCGCGCCGGGACTCCGAACTTCAAGCCCTGGCAAAGGCTTTTGAGGGGCGCGTGTTTCCCTATGTGCACGACGTCCGAAACTTCTCCGAAGCGCCCGTGCTTTTTGACCGGATCAAGGCCGAGCTGGGCTCGGTGGATCTGCTGGTCTACAACGCGGGCGTGATGCCGCGGGTCGAGGAATCGGAGTACAACTTCGAGAAAAACCGCCAGATGGTCGAGGTCAACTTGATCGGCGCCATGGCCTGGATGGACCCGGCGGCCGCCTACATGGAGGCACGGCGTTCGGGCACACTCTGCGGGATCTCCTCGGTGGCGGGAGATCGGGGACGGCGTGGAAATCCCGGCTATCATGCCTCTAAAGCGGGTTTCACCACCTATCTGGAGTCCCTCCGCAACCGTCTGACCCACCGTGGGGTGCGTGTGGTCACCGTGAAGCCTGGACCGGTCAAGACCGCAATGACCGATGGGCTGAAGATGCCGCTGATGATCAGCGCCGAAGAGTGTGCCGACGGTGTACTCAGTCTCGCAAAAGCCAGTACGACCGAAGGCTATGTCCCCGTCGCCTGGGGACCGATTATGTTTGTGATCCGGTCGATCCCCTCCGTGCTCTTTCGACGGACCAGCATCTGATGACCCTGCAGCAAGAACTCGGTCGGCGGGTATTCGATGGCTTCGGCTTTTCCAGTCGATCAGCCTCCCTCTTTGTGCGGCCCGAGTCGCCAGAGGAGCTGGCCGGCCTGCTGCGGCGGGCAAGTGAGGAGGGCCAGACCGTAGGCTTGCGCGGCAGCGGCCGCTCCTACGGGGATGCCGCCATGAACGGCGGGAATATCGTGCTGGACGTCACCGGCATGCGGAAGATCCTGTCCTGGGACCCCACCGAGGGCATCATCGAGGTGGAGCCAGGGGTCACCATCGAGCAATTGTGGCGCTCTACCCTGGCGGATGGTTGGTGGCCCGCGGTGGTGCCGGGCACCATGTTTCCCACCCTGGCGGGCTGTGCCGCCATGAATGTCCATGGGAAAAACCACTTTAAAGTTGGCGGAACCGGCGATCAGATCCTGGATGCCGACCTGGTGCTGCCCACCGGCGAGCGCAAGCGCATCTCCCGCGAGGAGAACTCCGAGCTTTTCCATGCGGCCATCGCTGGTTTTGGGATGCTCGGCGCCTTCAGCCGGATCCGTCTGAAGTTGAAGAAGGTGGAGGGCGGACGCCTGAAGGTGCGGCAGCTACCGGCCCGCTCCCTGGATCACCAGTTCGATCTCATCGACGAACATACGCCGAATTCCGACTATTTTGTCACCTGGGTGGACTGCATCAAGGGTGGGAGCAGCCTGGGGCGGGGCCAGGTACACCAGGCCGTCTACACCCATGGCAACGACGATCCCGAAGGGAAGGGGCTCTTGGACCCCGTTCGGCAGGATCTGCCCGGACATATCCTGGGTGTGCCCAAGTCGATGGTGGGGGTGATCCTCAAGCTTTTCCGCTTCAACACCGGAATGGCGTTGTTGAACATGGGGAAATACCTCGCGTCCGAGCTGACCCCGCGCTCCTGGTATCTCCAGGGGCACGTCGCCTTCGCCTTTTTGCTCGACTACGTGCCCAACTTCCGCTCGGCCTACGAGCCGGAGGGCTTTATCCAGTATCAACCCTTCGTTCCCAAGGAGCACGCGCGGGAGGTCTTCAAGAAGATCCTGCGCCTACAGCAGGCGCGCGGTCTGCCCAGCTACCTGGGCGTGATGAAGCGGCACCGGGAGGACAATTTTCTGCTGTCGCACGCGGTGGACGGCTACTCCTTTGCCATGGACTTTGCGGTGACCCGCAGCAATCGTGCCGAGCTGTGGCAGCTCTGCCACGACATGAGCGAGATCGTGCTGGAGGCCGGAGGCCGCTTTTATCCAGCCAAAGATGCTGTGTTGCGTCCGCAGGACTTTCAGCGTGCCTGGGGTCAGGAGCGGATTTCGCGTTTCCGTGCCTTGCGACGTGAAGTCGACCCGCAGCGGGTTCTGCGTACGGAGTGGGCGGCGCGGGTGGGCGTGGACGAACGTATCTGAATTCCGACGCTGAATGAGGCCTCATTCAGCTACGTCGGTCGTCCAACGCCGGAAAGGTCGTCCGCACCTCAGCCACCCGCGCCGCGCTCAGCTCCGCCACCAAGAGCGCCTCCTGCCCGGATGCGGTGGCCAGGGGCTCGCCCCAGGGGTCGTGGATCACCGAGTCGCCCGCATAGCTGAGCCCGCCGCCCTCTCCCACGCGGTTGACGCCGCAGACATAGCAGAGATTTTCGATGGCGCGTGCCTTCAAGAGCGCCTGCCAGTGGGCCCGGCGGCGCTCCGGCCAGCTTGCAATCACCACAAAAACGTCGGTCTGGGCGGCGCGCTCGCGGAACTCCTCGGGAAAACGAAGGTCATAGCAGATGAAGGGAGTGATCCGCAGGCCCTCCACCTCCCAGGTGACCGTGTCGGTTCCGGCGGCATAGTGCTCGTGTTCGCCGGAAAATCGAAAGGGATGGAGCTTGGTAAAGCGCTGGATCTCCCTGGTGGGAGAGCAAAGGAGGGCATTGTTGACGGCGCGGCCATCGTTCCGCTGCGGGACGCCGGCCAAGATCCAGATGCCCAGCCCTTCGCAGACATCCTTCAAAAAAAGCTCTGTTGGACCTCCCTCTTCTTCTGCCAGCTTCGCGGCGTTGAAGGAGAAGCCGCAGGTGAACATCTCCGGCAGCACCACCAGTCGGCAGCCCAGCGCGGCTGCCTCCTGGATTTTCTGCTCTGCACGCCGATGGTTCTCCTCCGGCCGCTCCCAGGCCAGATCCATTTGCACCAATGCGATCTTCACCGCTTCCTCCAGGCCCGCAGGCGCTCGGCCGCGGCTTCCAAGGTTTCACGTCGCTTACAGAATGCAAAGCGCACATAGCCGCGCCCCAGCTCCGGCTGCTCGTAGAAGGCCGAGGGCGGAATGGTGGCCACCCCGTGCGCAATCAGGTGCTTGGCGAAGGCGAAGTCGTCGGTATAGCCGGTTCCGCGCAGAGAAGCACAGGTGAAGTAGGTGCCCTCGGGCTCCCAGACCTCCAGGTCCACTTCTTGCAGTACTCCGGTCAGATAGTCGCGGCGCTCCCGGTACTCGCGCTGCAACTGCACAAAAAAGTGGTCGGGCGCGGCGACCGCCACGGCAGCGGCCACCTGGAAAGGGGTAGCCGTGGCAAAAGTGATGAACTGGTGGGCACTGCGCACGGCGGCGGCCAGCGGGGCCGGTGCGCAAGCCCAGCCAATCTTCCAGCCGGTCAGGGAAAAGGACTTGCCCAGCGAGGAAAGCGTGATGGTCAGCTCGGGAAGCAGGGTGGCCATGGGGGTGTGGACCCCGGTGTAGACCAGGTGCTCGTAGACCTCGTCCGAGATGCAGATGACATTGTATTTTCGGCAAAGCTGCACAATCAGCTCAAGCTCTTGACGTGTAAAGACTTTGCCCGTCGGATTGTGGGGGCTGTTCAACAGGATGGCGCGCGTGCGTTCAGAGAAGGCGCGCTCCAATTGTTGAGGGTCAAAGTGCCAGCCTTGGGTGCCGTTGGGTGGCCAGAGGGTGACGACCTTGGGGATGGCCCCGGCCATGTAGACCGAGGCACGATAGGAATCGTAGTAGGGCTGGAAGAGGACCACCTCATCGCCCACGTCGCAGATCGCGGCAATGCTTGCAAAAATGGCTTCCGTACAGCCAGATGTCACGACGATCTCGCGGTCGGGATCGAAGTTCAGGCCGTAGTGGTGGCGGTAGCGCTGCGCCAGGGCCAGGTTCAGCGCGGGCAAGCCGGTCATCCGGGCGTACTGGTTCTGGCCGGCGTCGATGGCGGCCTTGGCGGCCTCCTTCACAAAATCCGGGCCGTCAAAGTCAGGAAAGCCCTGTGCGAGGTTGATGGCGCCGTGCTCATTCGCCAGCCGCGTCATTTCGGTGAAGATGGTGGTGCCGAAGCCGGCCAAACGTCGGGTCAAGGGTGCGCGCATCCGCTCCGATTAACCAGTCTCCAGCTCCCACGCGGAGAGGTAGCCATCGCCGACGGCCTACATCAACTTCCGGAACATCGGCTGGGTTCCCAGCGTCTCTGAGTCACCCACCCCCACAAAGAGGCGGCGTGCCCGGCTCACGGACACGTTCAGCCGCCGAGGATCCGCCACAAAGCCGACTTCCTGGTCACCATTGGAGCGTACGAAGCTGGCCAGGATGACCTCTTTTTCGCGCCCCTGGAAGGCATTGACACTTCCAGACTCAATCCCCGGCAAACGTTTGTGGATCGCGCGTAGTTGGGCACTGTAGGGCGTGATGATGCCCACATGCTCGTTCTGGACGCCCCCCGCGCGAAGCGACGCCAGCACCTGCTCCAGAATGCGCAGCTCGCCGGGGTTAGCGTAGCTGCCCATGCCGTCGGGCTCCTCTTCGAGCCCCACTCCGGCGGTGTCCACAAAGCGAGCGGCCGGATCGGTCCAGGGCCCCGACGTGATGCCCAGGTCCGACAGGCTGCGCTGGGCCACGCTGGGGTGGGAGTGGAGGTTGCTGGGGTAATTTGGACTGCACAGGCGGAGCAGCGCATCATTCATGCGGTACTGGGTATCCAGCATGGGGAAGGGAAAGCCCTCATCCACCAAACGCTGCAGGAGGCTTCGCTCCAACACCGGGTCGCGTGACTTGACCACAGGGCCCAGTTGTTGCGGATCGCCAGCCAGAATCAGCCGTTTCACACGCGCGGCCAACAGCCAAAGGGCGGGCTCCCAGATCTGCGTGGCTTCGTCCACCACCGCGGTGCGGGGTGCCGTCAAGCCCTCGCCGCGGGTGTGCAGCGTGCCCAAGGTCATGGCCACCACATCGGCGTTCTCCAGGATTTCCCGCTTTGCCGCAGACCACTCCTCGTTGACGGCGCTACGCAGCTCTTGCTGCTCCAAGCCCGTGGCGCGGGTGGCTTGCCGCAGTAGCTTCTGGATCACCGTGGCGCGGGCGCCGTTCAAAATACGGTGCTCCAAGGCCAAGGTACTGACTTCCACGCCGATTCGTGCGCTGACCCCCAGGCGCACCACATCCAGACCCGCCCGCGAGGCGGTGAGGGCCAGATGATCGACGGCCATGTTGGAGTCGGCCAGGGCCCAGGCGCGCTCCCCACGCTCCTTGAGCGCCTGCAAAATTGCAACGAGCACCCTTGTTTTTCCGGTGCCGGGAGGGCCGTGCAGCAGCCCCACCTCTGTGGCCCCCAGGGCAAGCTCGGCGGCCGCGCGCTGCGAGGGATCAAGAGAGGAAAAACAGGCCGACTCCCAGGGGTCGGGCCGGTAGGGGCTCTCCCTCCCCAACAGCAGTGCCGCCAACGGCCCCTTCAGGTTCACCGAGCGCCGCAGCGCATCGGCCTGCTTGTCCATCAGGCTGTGGTCCAGGCGGCGAGACACCGCCCATGGCCCCTTGCCATCTGGACTTCCGTCCACCCGCAGCTCCACCGTGCTGCCGTCGGTCCCCTCACAGCGCCCGGTCCAGCCCTGGTCGGGGCGCCCCAAGGGGGCCAGCAGCACCGGATCACCCGCGCCGATACCGGCGTGAAGATCCTGGCCGCGCAAGACCACATTCATGCGACCCTTGCTGCGATACTCTACCGTCAGCAGGTCCAGCGGGTACCAGGTGAAGCCCAAGGCGGCCCTTGCAGGCAGCGGCAGGGCGCGGAGTTGGGTGATCTCCTCCTCAATCGCGGCTTTCTCCCGCTCCAGGGCCAGCAGGAGGGCGTCGACATGGGGATGACCGGTGGAAGCAGGCATGGCCTCCTCTATCCGGTTGCGGCCCTGCTGCCGATTCTGTAGTACAGACTACGGAAGGAAGCGGGCCCGTTCCTCGGGGGAGGGGATGCGACAGGACTCCTTTCGGCCCCAGACATGGTAGCGCAGCCGCGCAAAACTACGGTAGCCCCAGTCGGTGAGGCCACGGGGAAGGTAGGCCAGAACCGACAGCCAACGCCAGGGAAAGGGGAGCTGGGCGGCGATTCCGAAGGCCGCGCTGGAGTGCCAGTAGAGCTGCTCGCCCGCGTCGTCCTGCTCCAGCAGGATCAGGGAGTCCAGATCGGCGGGGATCTCCGGGTGACGGATCTTCATCTCCGCCGCCGTTTCGCCTTGGAGCGGCGCAAAAAGAAGCTTTTGCTCGCGATCATGGTCCAACAGCCACTGAACGCTCACGTCGCAGAAACCACAGAGCCCATCAAAAAAAACGGTGTACCGGGCAGGCATGCAGCTAAATTAAGCACCTCCTCCGGAAGGTGTCAAGCCCGTGGGACACAACAGGCGCCGATATATCTTTGCAGGGCTACCCGGCGGGTCACCACGGCAAGACATTGGCACCCCTTCCGCGCCCTCAGGCAGGCTTTTTAAAGGGGTCTGGCAGTCTCCCTGCC
>JBEIQS010000476.1:0-1714 GCA_040376425.1 Alphaproteobacteria bacterium
TCTGGGATCACCCCACCGTCAACGCCATCCGGGCGGAGATCCCCATGTTCCCGCTGACGGTGGAGGGGCTGCGGCAGGGAATGCGGAAGCTGCGGGGCGCGGGGGGGAGGTAGTGACTCGGTTCCGAGTCACGTCTCAACCTCCCCTCCTACTCGCCCAACCCATAGTACAGGTAGACCCCGCCAACTCGCGAGGTACCGTTGCTGGCATTGCTGGACACGGCCCAGTCGGCGAAGCCGTCGGCGTCCAGATCTCCCACCCCACCCAGCGTGGTGCCGAAGGCGCCGGAGCTCTCGGTGCCAATCAGGCCGGCGCCCGAAGGCAGGCTGCCTGCGGTGGAGTAGCTGCCGGTCACCGGACCATAGACCATCAGCACCGCCCCCTCGTTGGTTCCGAGCGGATCATAGCCGGGAATGCCTAGCAGAAGATCGGCGAGACCATCCCCGTCGGCATCGCCGGCACCGGCCACCGCGCGACCCGCGTAATCCAGGGTGGTGCTGCCATAGACGGAGGCGCTGGCGTGGCTGATGTCCAGGCTGCCCGTGACGGGCCCCGCAAAAAGCCAGGCCACACCGGCATCTACCGCGGCCGTGTCGTTTCCGTCGCTGCCCACAAACAGGTCTTCGTAGCCGTCGCCATTGGTGTCGCCGGGGACGGCGAGGGCCTGCGGGCTCTGGGTCTCCCCGCCGCCGGTGGCGGTCCAGGCCAGGCCGGTGATGCTGCTATCGTAGGCGGAAGCGGCCATATTGCCGGAGAGTGGCCCGGAGTACAGGTACACGGTACCGCTGCCCAGCGAGGTGACGGCCAGGTCGGGGATGCCGTCGCCATCGGCATCAAAGCCGCGGGCGACGGACGCGCCCAGGCGCTCGTTGCCGCTGCCACTGATCAGGCCCACCATCGACGCCGAGCTGATGCTGAAGCTGCCGCTGCTCCCGCCGCTGACCAGGCCCACTTTGCCGGCTCGCGCGCCGGTGCTCCCCGAAAAGTAGGCGCTTACAGCCCAGTCTTCGCTGCCGTCCTCGTTGATGTCGCCCGCCGGCTGCACCTGCCAGCCCAGGTAGTCGGTGGTGGCGGAGCCGGTGACGGTGAGCCGCGCACTGGCGGAGGTCACCGCACCACTTAGGGGTCCGGTGTAGAGATGTACACTTCCGGCATCGGTGGCCGGACTGTTAGAGAGGTATGCACCCACCAACAGTTCGGCGTCGCCGTCCTGGTCCAGATCGGGCAGCACCGCCACCCCCTGACCCAGACGATCGCCGGCCGCCGCCCCGGACAGGGTTGCGCTGGGTGCAGCAAGGCTGGCGGCGATGCCGCCAAGGCCGCCGTTTAGAATGTAGACCCGGCCCATGTTTGCGGTGGTGGCACTGTCGTACAGGCGGTCCGCGAGGATCAGATCGCTGTAGCCGTCCCCGTTGAGATCTCCACCCAGAACCGAGCTGCCCAGGGCGCCGCTCGCGGTCGAACCCCCGGCGTTCAAGCCGAGGTAGCCTTCGTCCGCATCCAGATCCAACACCAGTCCGCTGCGCTCACATTCGTCCACACCGGAGCAGTTGTTGTCCAGGCCGTCGTTGCAGCTCTCCGCCGCCGCCGGATTTACGGCCGCGTCGCTGTCCAGACAGTCTGTATTGTCGCTTACCGATCCGCTGGGCTGGGTGCAGGCGTAGGCGGCAGTCGCCGGGTCGCCGTAGCTGTCGCCGTCGGCATCGGTGAACCA
>JBEIQS010000219.1:0-9472 GCA_040376425.1 Alphaproteobacteria bacterium
AGCGGCGCGGTGAGCGCCGTGGCCGTCAGGGTCGCGCCATGCTTGGAGCCTATGGAGCCTGCAATCTTGTCCGGTGCGGTCTTGGCGACCTCGAAGAGAGGCTGGTTGCGCAGGCGGTGCAGCTTTTCAAGGCCGTGAATGTAGAGCCGAAGAACACCGTCTTTGCCACTTTCCCAGGTCACGCCCACCACGTCACCGGAAAAGTTCTTGGTTCCCACCTTCAGGGCCCAGGTGACACCCGGCTGACAAAGCTTGATCACCTTGTCCCGGGTACCAAGATCCTCGGAGCTCACTTCCACCGTCAACGCATCGATCATGTCCAGGGAGGTGGAAAACTCCCAGGAGATAATATCGTTGGTGAGGGTGGTGGAGTCCCCGTTGATGGTGAGGGTCCATTCAAGATCAGCCATTCAACAGCTCCACTTCGGTGTCTGGCGTCTCCGTGGTCTTTTCCGTGCCGGTCTTGGGGGCCTTTTCGGGGTTGAACATCTTGCTGGGATTGCTGACCTTCCAGACGTTGCCGTCCTTGCCTTCGTAGCGACCAGACATTTCAATCTTCAGCTCTGCACGCCGAGGTTTGCCCTTTTCATCCCAGAGCAGAATCTTGGTGTCCAGCTTTGTAATGACGCCTACAAATTTGAACTCACCCCATTTGAAGCGCAAAACCGGCTGGAGGATCTTATTTGCGGTGCCGGTGGCGGCGGTGGCCTCATAGGGCTCCGCCAGCTTGGCCAGCTTGTCCAGGGGCTCCAGGATGGACTTCTCGTTTTTGGGCAGCAGGGCCTGTACCAGGGCGTTGCCGCCCGCCAGACTGGCCAGCGCACTGGCCGTGGAAGCTGCGGTCAGGGCCGCCAATCCTCCCGCATCTTCGTCCTGCAGATATTCGGATTCATCCAGGAGTGTATCGAATTCCAGGGAGTCGGTCTTGGGCTCACCCCAGGTCAATCCGGCGCGGGTGGCGTTGTGCGTGTTGGTAGCGTCGGACCATGGGCGTTCCATGGTCAGGCTCAACTCTGAGGGGTTGAACTGAAACTTCCACTTTGCCAGACCGGAGGGACCGTCCATGGCGAAGAGGGAGGCTTTTTTAATGGAAGAAGTGACGAGTCCCATCAAACCCCCAGAAGGTCAAGTCGAGTAAGGATCTGGTTGAAGTGGTCGTATTCCACTTCGAGTTCTTCCATGGACCACTCGGAGGAGCCGGTATCCAAGGGAGCCCCGCTCCAGCTCACCGGGAAGCAGTTGTGGAACTGCATAATCCGGGTGGGAGCGCCACCGGAGCGGTTCAACTGCACGATGAACATCTCGCGGCGGAAGGAGTGCCCCACCTTCACATCGTCCATCCAGTCGTACAGCGACGACCAGAGGACGGTGCCCCACTTCAACTTCATGCGGCCGCGTTTGCCGGGCTCTTTGAAGGAGCGGAGCACCGCGCCGGAGTTGCGCCCGCCCTCATTGTACGTATATGGTTCAATAGAGTAGGAGACTTCTTCTACACTTTTGAAGTCACCGAAGGGCAACAGGCCCATGAGTACCAGGAAGTTGTAGGAAACTTCAGGTACCACCGCGTTGGGGAATGCGGCTTTCATCACCGAGGTGACGGATGGAATGATCATGGGGCCTCCGTGGAGAGGGTGACTGCGGAAGAGGCGCCCGCGTGGACTTCCACGCGAAGCTGAACTGAGTGGCACCAGGGGCGAAGCTGGGCCGAAACCGTGGCCAACAGCCCGGGAGCTGCTGGATCCTTGATCATATCGTGGCCCACCCGAGGTTGCCCTCGACCGTCGGGACCCACAACCACTCCTGCTCGCGCAAAAGGCTGGAGGACATGGCTGATTGCCAGACCCAATGCGATCGCGTTCGCCTCGTGCACGGGACGGAAGGTGAACAGGTCAGCGGCCATGACGAGGCGGCGGTGCAGGGACTTCACCGTCCGAAGTGCGGGAAGGGGCCAGGCCAGCGTCGGAGCACGGAGGGAGCACTCCCCCAGGATCGTCGCGTGATCGCGGCGGGGGTCGATGTCCAGCTCCAGGAAGTAGGTGGAGGGGGAAGGAGGAACATACTGCTCCTTCATGCCCAAATCCAGGCGGCGATCGCGGAGGATTTGGCGGCCGGGTGGCAAGGTCATGGAGCGGCCGTCCACGCGGCGCACCACCAGCCCGCCTTCGCTCACCAACATGCCCCCCACGGCAGCCGCAGCGGAACGCCATCCATGGCGCCCCAGGCCCTCTTCCTCTCCACGCCAGCGGCAGAGCGACACGTCGCCGGCCAGCGCAACCGGCGGCACACCGCCGGCTTCAGGAGCATCCAAGAGCGCAATCTGGTAGCGATCGGACCAGCCGCTGTGGTGCTGCTGCACAAATCGGGCGATGCGATCCCAGGCCCGCTCGGGGTGCTCCACCGCAGTGGGGCCCAAACGGGGTGGCCCGGCGGAATCGGGCACCACAAGCATGGTCTCGTGCAACCCTTCCAGGAAGGGAGTCAGGAGTTCCACAAGCTCGGGTCGGTCAATCTCCCAGGGGAGAGCGCCCGGAATCCGTATGTAGATAAGATCCACGGCCACCGCGCCGCCCGCAAATGCCAGTCGGATGGCATCGCGGAGGCGCGTGGGAGTCCGGGAGTTCAGGCCCGGAATTGTGGAAGGATCAAAGCCCGCAGAGAGACGGATCTGCTCTGCGGTGACACCGGTGGACTCGTCGCGGACGGCCTTCATGACGGCATCGGGGTGGAGCGGAGCCAACGGCTCTCCGCGTGTGTCCCCCAGCGCCAGCATCGCCAGCAGAGGGGGCAGGCGCGCGGGAGGGGGAGGTCGGACCACCCCCATCTGCACCTTCACCCTGCGATGGGCCGGCAGCGTCGTCACTTTTCACTCTCCAGGATCCGCTTGTTGATTCCGCTCACCTGACCCACCCAGGCCACCCGCTCCTTGTGGGAGAGGTCCAGGATCTCGGAAAGGCTCCAGTGCAGGTGGTAGGCGATAAACGCCGACTCTGACCGGACCTTATCCAGGGGATAGGCCAGGCTTATGCCCCCGGGTTATCGTCCCCCTCGTCCGGTACCGCCTCTTTTCCGTAGGTGATTCGGTAGATAGCATACTCCAGAGCCCGAACATCCCGCACATGAAGTTTGTGGATATCGGTCACAGAGAGCGCCGTACGATCACCCAGCCGCGTCACACAACGTGCGAGAAGCAGGGTTTTGTACACCAAATCATTCGGACTGCGGTTGTACTCGGGAGACATACCGATGGCAAACTCATCCCCCCCGGTCACGGAGCGCACTTCTGCGTCCTTGGTCAGGGTGCCAGCGGCATCCAGGAAGCCCACCGGGAGATCGACCCTCTCCCGATGGGATGGTAGCTTGGACTCGGCCACGGGGCCTCCTCTACTCGTTGGTGACCTTCTCGACGGAGAGGGTGATCACCTCAGACGCCGGGCTGGTGGAAGAGGAGTCCATTTCCGGGAGCTGCCACTTGGAGGGCCAGGCGGAGCGGCAGATCATCGTACGGATGACGTCGCCGTTGGCCTTCATCATCTCGATCTTGATATCTTTGCGGGTCAGGTTGCCCGCTTCGATTTCCAGACGCCAGGTGTAGAAGCCGTCGTTGCCGTTGTAGATCCGCTCCAGCGCCAGGTCTTCGTACTTGGTACGACCGACGGTCTTGCGGATGTAGGGATCGGTACCGTGCTTGAATTCCATGGGCTCGGTCTCGGAGACCACCCCGGAGACCTTGGTGAAGGTCTGGTTGATGTCACCGGCCACGTCCGGGATGCTCACCCGGAAGTAGTATGAGCCATAGTAGTTGTCGCTGCCAAGTTCAAGACCAAGGGGCATTTCATCCTCCACAGGGGAAGAGGGGTGGAATTAAATCTTCTCTTCAAAAACTTCGGTCGCCGCCAGCTCAAAGCTCTCGATGGCGGGACTGCTGGTATTCGAATCCAGATCCGGCATGTTCCAGGAGATCGGCCAGGCTTTCACCAGGACCATCTTGCGGATATCTTTGCCGGTACTGTCCTTGAGGTAGACGGTGACGTCGCGGCGGGAGTCGTTGTCAAACACCCCGCTTTCAATCGCGCGACGCCATTTGTACAGGTCGTCCACCCCGTTATAGATCCGCTCAAAGGTGACGTTGTCAAAGGTAGGACGGCCGGGAGCGCGCTGCACGAACTGATCCCCGCCATGCATATATTCAAGCCCCTCAGAGGTGGACTTCGACCCCGAAACCTTCGTAAAGGTCTGGAAGACACCATCCACCCCGTCGATGAAGACTTCAAAGTAGAAGCCTCCACGGACGAGGTTGAGAGGAACATCGATGGTAGCAGCTTCGGCCATGGGCGCGCTCCCTCCTCCTTATGACTACTCGGGCACTTCCATCGGGGCCTGACGGAAGCGGATACGGACGAACTCTGCGGGGTAGAGCGGCTTGAACTGCACGTCTACCGTCAGCATGCCCGAGCGTACATCGACGTCCGGGTTGTTCTCTTTATCACACTTGACGTTGTAGGCTTCCGAGTGGCTGGCGCCGTCCAACATCCCCTGGTTCCAGAGGGAGTACAGGAAGGAGCGGATGGTGGTGGCCAGATCCCGGCGGGTGCGTTCCGAGTTGGGGAGGAACACGGCCCAGTTCACCGCAGTACGCACGGAGCGTTCCACGAAGAGGAAGAGGCGACGCACGTTGATGTAGCGCCAGAGAGCGTCCGCGCCGGTGGTGCGTGCACCCCAGACCCGGATACCCCCACCCGGACGGTGGCGGATGATGTTGATACCCTTCACGTTCAGGGCACCCTGCTCACGATCGGATACTTCGGTGATCACGTTGGATACGCCGGCCATCTGCTCGTTGGCGGGGGCCTTGTGTACACCACCACCGGCCTTCAGGTCGGTGAAGGCGATGACGCCTGCCGCGAAGCCGGAGGGAGGGGACACCACGTAGCGGTCGTGAGGACCGGTGGACAGGGGGTTCTCCACCACCAGCCAGGGACCGTAGGCACCACCGTAGCCATTGTCGTCACGCGGAACCGTCTGGTCCAGCAGAGTATCGTTGGCGAAGCCCAGGAAGCGGAGCTCGGAGGGCTCGTTGGTGGGCAGGGTCTCCAGGACGTCCACTTCGTAAGGAGCGGAGCCCTTGACCCAGCGCACGGAGTCCAGCTCGGTACCGCGGGGGGGCTTGGTCAGCAGGTAGCGGGGGGTATCCAGCACCGCGAACATGTCGCCGCGGCCCTTGGGACCGGCGTAGCCGAGGATCTCGTCCTGCCAGCCCTTTTCCAGGCCGGGAGCACAGATCATCGCCACATCGCCCAAGCCGTCGAGGGACTGCTGCAGCAGCTCGCGCTTGTTGGGACCGGCGGCGCCGGCGGCCTGGATCGACACCACGGGGTAGGCGGTAGCGCCCCCGTTGGTGAAGAAGCCCTGCATTGCCAGCTCCAGACGGAACATACCGGGGTGTGCGCGGAGCCAGCGCTCCCAAGCCAGACGGGCGGAGGCGTTCAGACCTTCCCAGATGTTGGCAGCCTTGGCCTCGGTGACCGAGGGGTTGGCCGACATCAGGATTTCCTTGAACAGACGCTCAGCCAGCTCGTAGCGCCACTGGGCGAAGGCGGCCTGACCCCGGATACCGGGGGAAGGACCGACCATACGCTCGTGGATCTGGGCGATGTCCAACGTCACGGTCTGGGCGGCGTCCACGCAGTTCAGGTTGCCGGAGTGGGCAACGCCGTTGAGCAGCGCATAGCCGGAGATGCTCTCCACCAGCTTGGTCTCGTCGGCCTGGAAGGACAGATCCCACTCGGCCTTCTTGGACTTGTCGTCCACCTTGACGGACAGCATGGTGCGGTTGGCAGGCATGCGAATGGACTCACCCTTTTCAGAGGTGAGCACCACCACAGAATCGCCAGTGGGCGCAGCAACGCTCCAGCGACCGGGGAGGATGTCGTTGACCAACTGAGCGAAGCGGTTGCCACCTTCGGGAGCCTTGGGGGCTGCCGCAGCGGGGGCGATCTCGCCCTTCTCGCCCTTCTTGGGAGCGGGAGCCTCGGGGGGCTGCCGCGGGGGCCGCTGCACCGCCGCCGTCCGTCAGCAGGGGACGGAAGGAGCGGGCGCGGTTCCAACCCAGCAGCAGGCTCTGGTCCTGACCGGGAAGGAACATACCGGCTGCCATCCCTTTTCCTGCCTGGAAAGAGGTCGGAAGGGTAAGCACCGCTACAAAAGCGGTATCGGTGGTAGAGGAGGGCTGAACCGGACGGGGACCGCCGGAGAGCTCTTCAATGTAGACGCCTGGGGTGCGATACTCTGGCATTCAGGAACCTCGGGGAGCCTTGTCCTTAGACGGGAGTGGTGGTTGGATCGCCTTAAAACCGGCGAACGGTGTATCAACATAGTAGCCGCCACCCACCACACGCTGTGCGAGGGCATGACGGACACTTCCCAGCTCGCTCTGCGTAGTCAGAGCGGCAAGAGGGTACATAATTCGATGCGCACGCCCGTACAGGAGGCGGCGGTGTTCGTACTCGTCTGGCGAGTCCGAAGGGCGTGCAAGAGCGGTGGCCAACGCGTGGCATCCGTTCAACGGGGACTGGCGACGAAAAAGGTTCAATTGATATTGACCATGGCGCCTTTCAGCGTGAGGGGGGCACCGGCCTCCACGTTCACCGTGGAGTCCCCCTTGACCTCGACCTGACCACCCTGGATGGCCACCTTTGCGGTGCCCTTGATGGTGACGTTGGTGGCCGCCTTGATATCGATGTTGTTGGAGGCCTTGATTTCAACATCTTTGGCATCTACAATCGCTTTTTCAGTCACCTTGACGGTGACCTTCTTGTCGCCGGTGATGGTGATTTCGCCCGTCTTTTTGTCAAAGACCATCGACAACTTTTTGTCACCCGTTTGAATGGTGATTTTTTCGTTGCCGGACTTGTCGTCAATGGTGATTTCGTTGCCGGTGCGGGTCAGGATCTGCTTCAGGTTGTTTTTACCATCCGCATCCGGATTTTTGGGCTTGTTCTTGCCGCTATACACCGCTCCGATCACCACCATCCCGTCCGCATGGTTGCCCATCCCGCGCAGAACCGCGACTTCATCGCCCACTTCTGGCAGCCAGAAATAGCCAGACTGCTTGGAGGCGATGGGCTGCAGCACCCGAATCCACGGCAAATCCAGCGACGCATCGTGGGTCGCAAGGGTGACCTGGATGCGGCCGAGGGAGTCAGGATCTTTGGTGTCCTTCACCGTCGCGAACAACACCAATGGCGCGTCTTGCATCATGCCCAGCGAGTGTACCCCACCACCTTTTCGGAAACAAGCGATCCGCCCCCCTATAAGTCCACTTTTTTTCGGGCGGTCAGCAGTGGCGGATGGAGGCAGTGGATCCCGCTGTGCCCTTTACCTGTCCACGGAACCCGACCGGGCGCAGGCCGGCGACCGGGCGGGGCCGGCTCGGACGGGCTAAGGGGCGGCCGATGCGCGCACCCGAAATTCTCGCTCCCGCTGGAGATCTGGCTTCTCTCCAAGCCGCCCTGCAGGCCGGCGCCGACGCCGTCTATTTCGGCTTGGACGAGGGGCTGAACGCACGCGCGAGGGCCAGGAATTTCCCGGTGTCCGAGCTGGGACAAACCTGTGATCGCATCCACCGGGCCGGCGCACGCGCCTACCTCACGCTCAACACCCTCGTCTTTGAGGAAGAGCTGCCCCTGCTGGAGCGCCTGCTGCGCCAGGCTGCGGCTGCTGGAATCGACGCGTTGATCGTTCAGGATCCGGCCGTGGCGCTGTTGGCGCGCGCCATCGCCCCCAGCCTGGAGCTGCATGCCTCCACCCAGATGACCATCTCCAGCCCCGAAGCGGCGGTTTTTGCCGAGAAGCTCGGTATCTCGCAGGTGGTGGTTCCCCGCGAGCTGTCGGTGAAGGAGATCAAGAGCTTTGCAGAGAATTGCCCCTTAGAGCTGGAGGTCTTTGTCCACGGTGCGCTATGCATGAGCTGGTCCGGGCAGTGCCTGACCTCGGAAGCCTGGGGAGGGCGCTCGGCCAACCGGGGAGCATGCGCGCAGTCCTGCCGGTTGCCCTACCAATTGGTGCTGGACGGGGAGCTGCGAGAGCTGGGGGAGGTGGAATACCTGCTTTCTCCCCTCGATCTGGCGGCTGTGCGGGCAGTCCCGCAGTTGGTGGAGATCGGCGTACACGGGCTGAAGATCGAGGGGCGCCTCAAAGGCCCCGCCTATGTCAAAAGTACGGTCGAAGGCTACAAACGCTGGGTGGAGGCGGCCCTGAAGAAGCAGAGTGCCGCCGCCGTCCCGCAGCTTCGAAAAGACCTGGGGAAGATGGCGATTGCCTATTCCAGAGGTTTTTCCGATGGTTTTTTGGGAGGATCCGATCACCAGGAGCTGGTGGAGGGTCGTTTTCCGAAGCACCGGGGTATCCTGGTGGGAGAGGTGGTGGAGCTGGCGGGTGCGCGGGTCCGGGTGCGGCGAAGCAGCCGTGTGGGCAGCGGTGGGGCGGCGTGTAGCGAGGAAGGAGGCGTCGAAGTGGCGGCCCCCTCGGCCCTGCTACCCGCCTGGGGTGGAGAGGCCGGGAGCGCGGGTCCGGCGGTGGAGCTGCCGGAGCTGAAGGCGGGCATGGGCGTGGGCTTCGACGATGGACGCCCGGAGGAAAAGGAGGAAGGGGGCCCTCTTTTTGGTGTGGAGACGGCTCCGGGCGGCTGGTGGCTGTCCTTTGGACGTCCGGGGCCGGATCTGCGGAAGGTGCGGGTGGGGCAGCGGGTGTGGCTGTCGTCGGATGCCGGCGGAAGTACGGCGGAAGAGGAGCCCGAAGGCCGGATTCCCGTGAGACTGCGGCTATGGGGGGCGGAAGGACAGCCCCTGCGGGCGCAGATGATCGCGCGGGGGCCCGTAGGACGGGAGGTGCAGGTGGAGGCGGCCAGCACCCTGCTGCTGAGTGCGGCGGCCGGGCGTGGGCTGGAGGCGGAGATTCTGCGGGAGAAGGTCGGGGCGATGGGGGGGAGCCCGTTCCGCCTGGAGGATCTGGAGGTGGAGCTGGGGGAAGCTCCGCTGCATCTACCGGTTTCTGCGCTCAAAGCCCTGCGCCGCGAGCTGGTCGCCACGCTGCTGCCGGTGGTGCTGGGCAAGGCCCGTCATCCCCTGTGGGAGGGGGATGCGGCGGCCCGGGTGGTGGCGGAGGCCCGCGCGATGAGCGCGGTGCAGGTGCAGGGGAGGGGAGCCGCAGCGCCTGTACAGATGGTGCCCTTATGCCGGAACGACGCCCAGTTGGAGGCCGTGATCGCCGCGGGGTTGCCGGAGGTGGAGCTGGACTGGATGGAGCTGGTGGGGCTGCGGCAGGCGGTGGAGCGGGCCAAAGCCGCCGGGCTGCGGGTAGGTATTGCGACGGTGCGGGTGCAGAAGCCGGGAGAGGACGGCTACGATCGGCGGATCGCTGCGTTGGAGCCCGACGCCGTGCTGGTGCGGCACTGGGGTGGCCTGGTCCATTTTGC
>JBEIQS010000112.1:0-19296 GCA_040376425.1 Alphaproteobacteria bacterium
ACCTCGCTGCTGTCTCTGCTTGTGCTCGCGGTTGGTTGTGCACCCGTGGCTTCCACGTCTTCGGAAGATCCGCTGGTGGATCAGGCCCTCAGCCACTTGGAGGCCCGCCCGGACCTCTCTTTTGTGGAAGGACAGGAGAGCTTTGAGCTGCGGGATCTCATGGTGGACGAGGAGGGGAGCACCCACGTTCGCCTGGATCGTCGCTATCAGGGGCTGCGGGTGATCGGCGGAGATGTGGTGGTGCATAGCGAGCTGGACGGTCGCCTTCGGGAGATCAGTGCGACGCTCGCGGCACCGATCCGGGTGGACATCCACCCGGCCGTCCCGGTCGAGGATGCGCTGGCGATTGCCGCCGACGAACAGGCTGGAAAGCTCACGGCAGAGCCCACCGCCGAGAAGGTGATCTACGCCCGGGGCGAGTTCCCGGTGCTGGCCTGGGCTGTCCGTGTGGACGGCATCTTTGAGGATGGTCACCCCAGCGAGCTGGTGGTGATTGTGGATGCACTCACCGGCGAGGTGTTGGAGCAGTGGGACGGGATCCAGGAGGCCGCCGCAGCGGGCACCGGAAGAGCTCTGTACCTGGGCACCGTGAGCCTCACCACAAACAGTGTGGCGTCCGGCTATGAGCTGCGCGATCCGGGGCGTGGAAACAGCTACACCATCAACATGAACAATCGCACCAACGGTGGATCGATCTTCACGGATGCCGATAACACCTGGGGCAACGGTACCACCTCGGACAGCGCCTCGGCGGCCGTGGATGCGCAGTACGGCGCTGCGGTTTCCTGGGACTACTACCTGAATACCCATGGGCGCAACGGCATTGCCAACAACGGCGCCGGCTCCTACAGCCGGGTCCACTACAGCCGTCGCTACAACAACGCCTTCTGGTCCGACAGTTGTTTCTGTATGACCTACGGCGACGGGGACGGCAACACGCTGAGCCCCCTGGTCAGCCTCGACGTGGCCGGTCACGAGATGAGCCACGGAGTGACCTCCCGCACGGCCAACCTGACCTATTCCGGCGAGTCCGGCGGTCTGAACGAGGCCACCTCGGATATCTTCGGTACCATGATCGAGTACTACGCCAACAACGCATCGGATGCGGGCGACTACAAGATCGGGGAGAAGATCTACCGGAACGGCACATCGGCCCTGCGCTACATGTACTACCCGGAGCAGGACGGCGTCTCGCGCGGCTGCTATGTCTCCACCTTGGGGAGCTTGGACGTCCACTACTCTTCGGGTGTGGCTAACCACTTCTTCTACCTGTTGGCCGAAGGCAGCAGCACCGGCCTCAGCCATGTGTGCAACACCGGCACGGTGGTGACCGGGATCGGGCGCGCCGCTGCCGAGCGGATCTGGTATCGGGCGCTCACGGTCTACATGACCTCGGGCTCCAAGTACACCAACGCCCGCACCGCCACGCTCAACGCCGCCACCGACCTCTACGGCAGTGGCAGTGCGGAGTACACGGCCGTCGCCAATGCCTGGACGGCAGTGCAGGTGAACTGATCGCACGGCGCGAGTGGCGCCGACGCGGGCCGGATTCCGCTCCTGGTTTCGGGGGCTGCCGAAAACTTTTGAACTCTTCAGGCGCCTGAAGAGTTGAAAAGCGCTGGGGGGGGGCCATACGCTCCCCAGCGTGCCGGGCCAAGAAGACCGGGACTACTTGGTCTTCTCTTTCTGGTCCTCCAGGTAGGCCTGCTTCACGGCGTCGGACACACCCTCTTTGGGTGGTTGAACCTCAATCAGGGCATCAACCATGCGTCCAGACCGGATGGCCTGCTCGATTTTGGCGCGTGGGAGCGCCTCGTCAGCGCGGTCGGGCCGATCCAGCTCAGCACCTTTGGTGATCTCGTCCAGCAGGTCGTTCGGGGATGTAGGTGGCATTCCTTCAGCTTACACCAGTCCGTGCACCCCGGCAATACCTGCACTCCCGGGGGCTCCCCCAAGACCGCCGACTCCCCCAGGGGGGCGGGAAGCCCCGCCACCATCGCGCGCCACGCCGATCCTTGACCTTAAGGTTGCCTTCGTCTACTGTACATCGGCGGGAGCGCCTCTCACCGGCAGCATCCAGTTGGTGAAGGACTTCTACGCCAAAGTCTGGAACTTTGCCGACTGGAATCTGGAGCTCTACGTGCAGAAGCAGGGAACGGGAGATACCACGGCGCTGCCGGTGCTCCCCTACCGGGACGATGGCTTGCCGCTTTGGAAGGCGATCCGGGCCTTTGCCGGGGACTATGTGAATGCCTGGTATGAGCGGGACGCGGTGGTGGCCAACGACCGCCAACTGGAGGCATTCGTCCAGGAATTGAATGCGCCCGAAGGGGGGAATCTTGCGGAACGCGGCTTCCCCAGCGCCATCCTCACCCGCGAGGATCTCGCCGAAACCGTCGCCCGCCTGATCTGGCAGGCCGGTCCTGGCCACGGGGGCATCAACTACAGTCAGTACCAGTACTTTGCCCCCATCGCCAATGCCGCCGGTTCGGCCTATGCCGACTACCGGACCACCGGCACCCTCCCCAAGCTGATGGACGTGCTGCCCCCCATCGAACAGGCGATCACCCAGGGGGACATTTTCAACCAGCTCACTCAGAAGGTGTTCGGCTCGTTGGGGCAGTACAATTCCGACTTCACCAAGGGGCTGAACAGCGACGCCACTGCTGCCGTCACCCGGTTTCAGGAGGGCCTGAAACAGTGCGCGGCGGACGTTGCCCAACGGAACCGGCAAGCCTCCCGCCACGGTCGCGACTATGTGTGGTTGGATCCCACCAACCTCCCGAACAGCACCAACATCTGACCGCTTCGGGATAGTTGCGGCCTCCGCTCAGCGGGGGCCATGATGCAGAAGGAAATAAGCCTCCTTCTGTCCGAATCGCGCAAGGCGCGTGCGCCCCGAGCGGCGCAAGCGCCCTTTGTTGGCATCCGCGCCCGCCTGCGCGCCCAAAGGCGCGACATGATAGAGCCCGCCCATGCTTCTCCTCCTGGTGAGCGCCTGTACCTCGACCCCTGCCGAGTCTGTTCCGGTAGTGAGGGCCTGTGAGGAGACCGTCCGAGCGCCCTCGGGCCAGAACCTGCTGATGATCTCCATCGACACCCTGCGACGTACGGCCTTGGGGCGCTACGGCGGCGGGGGCGACACGCCCTACCTGGACGAGCTGGCGGCGCGCTCGCTGGCCCTGGATCGGCACCAGTCCTGCTCGGCGTGGACCTACCCCAGTGTCATCTGCGCGATAACCGGGCAGTTTCCCCACTCCCTTGGATTTATGCCTCTTCCAACCAGTATGGAGGACCAGCCGAGCCTGCCATCCGGCACCACCACACTGGCCGGCGTTCTGGTGGAGGGGGGCTACCAGACCACCTTGGTGACCACCAGCATGTGGCTTTCTTCGGCAATGGACCTGGATGTCGGCTACCAGACCGAGGAGCGGGTGTTTAACCGTACTGCGGCCGAGGTGCGCGCCGCCGTGGAGCGGGTGGCGGCGGAGCAGTCCGCCGCCCGACCCTGGATGATCCACGCCCATTTTCGGGACCCGCACGGCCCCTATGAGGCGCCAGAGTCCTACTTGAAAGCCCTGGAGGGACGCCCGGAACTGGCCTGGGACCTGAGCACCACCGAGGGCGAGCACGCCTACCAGCAGCAGCGGGCCAACGAGAGCGAGGCCACCCGCCAGGAGGCCGACCAGCAGATGCGGATCCGCTACCTCGCGGAGGTCCGCTATTTGGACGACGAGCTTGCCGCGATGATGTCCACCTTGGAGGCCGGGGGCCACCTGGACAACACCCTGGTCGTGGTCTGGAGCGACCACGGCGAGCAGTTCTGGGAGCACGACGACTTTCAACACAATCGCAGCTTGCACGCTGAAGAAAATGACGCGATCTTCTTCATTTCCGGCCCGGATGTGGCGGCAGAGGCTTGGACCGGGCCCACCAGCGGCGTGGACATCGTTCCGACCGTGCTCCAGCACCTGGGGCAGCCCATTCCGACGGCGCTCGCCGGCTGTCCGGTGAACAAAGCCGAGGAAGATCGTCCCCGGTTTTCCGTGCGCCAGTCCAGTGATGCTGTCACCCAGGCGGTCACCGTGGGCCGCCAGAAGCTGATCTATGACTGGAGCGGTAGCTTCCTACGCTTCGATCGGGAGTCGGATCCCGAAGAATTGCTGGACCTCTATCAGGCAGGAGGGGAGGAGGAGGCGGCGCTCTGGCGTCACCTGAAGCCCGAGGTCGCGGCCTTGCAGCAGGTGCTGCCCAAGGAGACGCCGCAGGGGATGCCCTGATCGGCAGGTGCCTGACCCCTCGCATGCGAAATTTTCTGTAACATAGGCCACGTATCTCTTCAGCACTTGCCTCTGCACGGCGAGCCCAACCCTGGCTTGTCGTAGACTACGGCCGCCCGCGGCGGTGCTGCGGGAAAGGAAGCCTATGAACAAGTCTCTTCTTCTTGCCCCGCTGCTGACCGTGGCGGGGACTGCTTTTGCAGGCGACGCGCCTGCCCCTGAAGCTGCGCCTTCCCCGGCTCCGGCGGCCGCACCTGCGCCGGCCGAGCCTGCGGCTGCGGCGCCTGCGGCTCCAGCGGATCCACGCTGGCCTGCCAGCGCGATTCCCTGGACCCGCCCCTATGGTCCCAATGGCCCGGAGTTCGCCTATATCCACGGCGATCCCAAGTCGGGGCCCTATCAGGCCTTCCTGCGGATGCCGACGGGGGCAAGCTCTGGCTGGCATACCCACGACGCCGCCTACATGGGTGTCGTGGTGCAGGGCACCCACCAGCATCTGATTCAGGGCGAAAGTACGGCGACCAACCTTGGTCCTGGCTCGGTCTGGCGTGAGATGGGTGGCCAGAACCATGAAGACCGCTGCATCGAAGGTCCCTGTGTGATCTATCTGGTGTCCGAAGGTCCGCAGACCTACAGTCCGAAGATGGCGGATGGCAGCAACCCCCCGCCCCCGCCCCCGCCGGAAGCTCCTGCCCCGCCCAGCAAGAAAAAGAAGAAGTAGTTCGCCACTCCCGTGGCGCGGCCTGCGTCCGGGATGCCATCCGGCTGGAGAGTGCTGATGTTGTTTTTATTGATACTGGGCTGTGAAAGCCCGGAAGTTGTAGAAAAACAGGGCAGTACCGCCAGTGCTTCTTCGGCCACGGTAGAGCTGCTGCAGCCGGAGGAAGGCGCTTCCTACCACAATCCGCTGCGGGTCCAGGTGAAGGCCTCGGCCGAGGTCACCGAGGTCGGCCTGTTCGACGATGCGGGCCAGGTGGGAGAGCGATGGGCACCCGACGCCGCCCAGAGCCTGTGGCTGGCTGAGGGCGCCCAACGTTTGGAGTTGGTCGCCTACAATTCGGATGGCGAGCCGGTGGCGTCGGACCAGGCCACCTTTCAGGTGCTTGGCCCCGAGCTGGCTTTTTTGGCGCCCGAAGAGGATGCGTGGGTGAGAAACCCGGTCTCCGTGGTGCTGGCCACCGCGGGGCTGGATCAGCTTCGGGTGTCCGCGGACGGCTGGCTCTTGTGCGAGGGGCCGGCAGAAGCCGAGTACACCTGTGACTATACATTTTCGGATACATGGCGTTCTCGAAGCATTTTGGCGGAGGGCCTGGATCCCGACGGCAATGTGGTGGTCAGCGCCCAGCGGTCGATCACGCCGGTGACCGAGGGGGTCGAGCTGCGGTCGCCCACGGAAAACACCGTTGAGAATCCAGTGCTGTTTTCTTTCAGCAGCTACGGCATGGCGCTGACCCGGCTCTATGCCGATCAGTACCTGCTGACCGAGGTGTCGGGGGACGGGCTTTTTGAGTACAGCCACAGCTTTTCCGGCACCGGCTATGCACGGGAAATCCGCCTGGAAGGATACAATACAGGCGGAGAGCTGCTCACGCAGGACAGCATGGTACTGACCGTGCAGTCCCCCGGCGAGATCAGCTTGGATGTGCCCTACTACTACCAGTATGACAACAGCAACGAGCCGGGGGCAACCTGTGGTATCACCTCCGCATCGATGGTGTTGGGCTACTGGACGCAGCAGACGGTAGACCCCGATAGCCTCTATCGAGCCTACGGAAAAGGCCAAGGCCAATCTCCTGAAGGCCTTGCGCAGCTCTATGAATGGGAGGGCTTGTACAGCAGCTCCGGTCGCACCGCCACCCGCGCCGAGCTGAGGCAGCACCTGGACGCCGGCCGCCCCGTGGTGGTCCATGGCAACTGGACCGGCGCCGGTCACATCGTCGTGTTGGTGGGCTACACGGAGACCGACTGGATAGTCAATGATCCCGCTGGAGATTGGTATAGCTGCTACGGCTGTGGAGAAGCGGACCACATCCACTATCCGCTTGGCGGGGACTGGGACGACGCCATGAGCTGGGATGGAGATATCTGGTATTCGGTGGCTTCTACCACGTCCTTTTAGGGGCCTGTGCCGCTCAGGACGCGGCGATGGGTCGAAGAAGCAGCGGCATGCCCGCCAGCGGCCGTAGGTTGATGACCGGGTCGATCGCCGCAACGTAGCCGGGGGCGGGGTGCACCTCAAAGCGGGCGAGCAGCTCGGGCAACATCGCGCGGAGGACGGCCATCGCGAAGTGCTCTCCCACACAGCGCCGGGGGCCGAAGCCAAAGGGAAGGAAGGCCTGGTTGTCCGCGATGTCCGCGCGCTCGGGGCGGAATTCGGCGGGGGCCTCCCAGAAGCGCGGATCGCGGTGCAACAGGTAGGGAGCCATCATCAGGAGTGTTCCGCGCGCCACCGGGTGGCCCGCGATGGACGTGGGGGATTCGACCCGGCGGTCCAAGTAGGGGGCCCCGGGATAGAGGCGGAGCGCCTCCGACAAAACACCGCTCCAAAGCGGCGACTCCGCACCCTCAGCACGCAGGCGCGCCTGAACCTGAGGGTGGGTGCTCAGGAGGTGGAGCGTCCAGGACAGCGTCGTGGCCGTGTTCTCCGGGGCCGCCACAAGCTGAGTGAGGAGGTGGTTGCGCTGGCCCGTAGGGCCGAGCGGCTGCCCCTCCGGGTCGCGCATGTCGAGGAGGTGGCGCACGAAGCCGGAGTTCGGTGCCGATCGGAGGACTGCCTCGACCAGCGCCTCCAGACCGGCCACGGTGGTGTGGAAGCGGCGGTTCGCCTGCGTGGGCACATGAGGCACCGCCCGCCACGGGGCACCCAACCAAAAGAAGAGGTAGGCCTGGGCAAAGAGCACCTCGTCCGCCAGGGCGCGGGCCTCCCCATCGGACAGGGTTGCCCCCAGGAGCCCCTCGACCGTCACCCGCACGGTCAGAGCGGTCATCTCCGGGAACACCGGCACCGGAGCACCGTCGCGGGCGCGGCTCTCCAAGGCCTCCAGGCGGTCGGCCACCAGCTGCCGAAGCAGCGGACCGAGGGCCCCCACCGCACGCGGCGCCAGCGGTGGGCCCGCCACCCGTCGGGCCAGCGCCCAGGCCGCCCCATCCGTGGTCAGTGCGCCTTCGCCAAGGATACGGCGGATGAGCGGCACTTCAAAGTTGTTTCGTCGCGAGTGATCTTCACGCAGAAGCACGTCCCGCACCAGGGTCGGGTCCGAAAGGAGGAGGAAGGTCTCGTTGGCGGCCGGGACCGCCACCACGTCTCCCAGGCGGGCCGCCGCCTCGAACACCGCCATGGGTGCGCGTCGTAACGCGATAAGGTTTGAAATCCGGTTCCCGAATTGTGCAACTCGGCCCGGAGTAAGTGGAGGAGCAGAGATGTCTTGAGGGCTGGTTTCCATGCCCGCAGCTGACGCGGGTGGTCCCCGCTGTCCCCCGGCTAGGGCTCCGCCTTCTCGCAATAGTGCTGGACCGGATTACATGCCTGCCCCCAGTTGCACATCATGCCCCAAACGCCGTCACACTGGTCGCTACAGTGCCGGAGCGAGGCCAGGCGGCACTTGGTCTTGTCTTCCGGGTCCTCGGCTTCCTCCGTGCCGTCGAAGTCCCCCTCCGCCGACTTTTGGCCTGAGGAAAGGTCGGTAGGCGCTTGCTTTTTGGCGCAGGCAGGGAAGCTACCCAGAAGGAGCAGCACTATCAGGAAGCGGAAGGGAAAAGCCATGTTTGGAGACCTCGCTTGAAAGGTAGCCGCCGATCGGGCCCCCCATCGGCCGACCTTGCTGATCCTGGTCATGGAAGCGGCGCATGTACGACGGTCCGGAACCGGGCGGTGCTCCGTCGGCGTGGCCGGTCGTCTCGGTTTACTCTGGGTCTACCTGATTTTCGGGCGCCGCCCCCTCAAAAAGGGGAAGCTGGGGAGTAGCCGGGAGCGGCGCAGCGGTGGCCCGGCGGCGCGGGGGCTTGATGGCGGCGGGCACCGGGCGCGGAGGTACTGGCGCCGCAGCTTCCCGGAGCGCCGCCTCTCGCAGCTCCAGCTCCGCCAAGCGGGTTTCCAGGTCGCGTTCGCGGGCTTCCAGGCTCGCTTGCTGACAGAACAGCGCCTCTTCCCGCAGCTCCAGGTCGGCCTGGCGTGTGCGCAGGGCGTCGGCCTCCTCGGCCTGCCGTTGGAGGAGGAGGAGACGCTGCTGCATCGCAGCTTCCCGGACCTTCAAGGCCCGGTTCTCCGCCAGGATCGCCTCCAACATCCCGCCCACCTCCGGCCGGGCACCTAGCGCGCGGGGGGAGGGGTGGCAAGGGCGTGCGGCAGGAGGTGGCGGGCGCCTCGGCGCATACGGCCCGCCCCCCTCCCCGAAAAGGGTTAAGCAAGGCCGATGCCGCCGAAGATCCTCCTGGGCCAGTCCGACTTCCGCCTCCTGCGGGAAGATGGCGGCTACTACATCGACAAAAGCAGCTTTGTCCGCAGTGTTCTGGACCTCGGCGCCCTGGTGCAGCTCTATCCCCGGCCCCGGCGCTTCGGGAAGACCCTGAACCTGTCCACCCTGCGCTATTTTCTGGAGAAAGGACCGGATCGGAGCCATCTCTTCTCGGATCTGGAAGTATGGCAGGATGCCGGGGCCAGGCCGCATTTTCAGCGCTATCCGGTGATCAACCTCAGCTTTCGCGACGTGAAGCAGGATAGCTGGGAAGGGGCAAAACGTAGGATTCATATGGTTCTTTCGGACGCTGTTCGGGAACACGCGGAGGTCCTGGAGAACCCGGCCATTGACAAAGACCTGCGGGGTCGCTTGGTGGCGTTGAAGGCCGGGGGAGGTGCGCCGGACCAGGCCCTTGCGGATCTTTGCGCCGCGCTGTTCCAGCAGCATGGCGAGCGGGTGGTGGTGCTGATCGACGAGTACGACAGCCCCATCCTCAGTGGCTGGGAGTACGGCTACTACGCGGAAGTCGCCTCCTTTTTCCGTAGCTTTTTGGGTGGCGGGCTGAAGGACAACCCGCACCTGTTCCGGGGAGTGCTCACCGGCATCCTGCGGGTGGCCAAGGAGTCCATGTTCTCCGGCCTCAACAACCTCGCGGTGTATTCGCTGCTTCAAAGCCGGATCCCCGAGCCCTTCGGCTTCACCCAGAGCGAGGTGGATGCCGCCCTGGAGCACTTCGGGCGCGGCGGCGAGCGGGAGGAGGCCAAGAGCTGGTACAACGGCTACAATTTCGGTCGTCGCCTCGTGTACAACCCATGGTCGATCCTCAACTTTCTGGACAACCCCGGGAGTCCCGCCAGCCCCTACTGGCTGAACACCTCGGACAATGCGCCCATCCGAAGCCTGCTTCTCCGCAGTACCGAGCTGGCCGAGGACTTCGCCACCCTCTTGAGTGGCGGCAGCGTGGAGAAGGAGATCGAGGAGAACGTGGTGCTTCGAGAGATGCGCCCGGACAACCTCTGGAGTTTCTTCCTCTTCTCGGGCTACCTGACCACGGAGACGGTGCGGGTGGAGCGGGGCCGCACCTATGCCGCCCTGCGGATCCCCAACCTGGAAGTGGGACTGATATGGGAGGGCAGCTTCACAGGCTGGCTGCGGAATTGTGCAGGGGATCCCTCTCCCCTCCAAAAAGCCATCCTCTCCGGTGACGCGGAGAGTACCCAGCGCCTCCTGGGCGAGCTGCTCCTCAAACATGTCTCCAGTCACGATGTGGCCGCCACACAGGACGAGGCTTTTTACCATGCCTTTGTGTTGGGCATGCTGGTCAGCCTGGAGCGCACGCATCGGGTGCGAAGCAACCGGGAATCCGGCCTGGGAAGGGCGGATCTGCTGATCCTTCCCCGGCAGGCGGGTCAGGCGGGTGTGGTGATGGAGTTCAAGCGCCGGACCGGTCGGCGCAGCCTGAAGACCCTGGCAGCCGAAGCCCTCCAGCAGATCCAGCAGAGCCGCTACGAGGTGGAGCTGGCGGAGTCCGGTGCCGCGCCCATCCATCGCTTTGGGGTGGCTTTTGCGGGAAAAGAGGTGGTGGTGGTGCGTTGAAACTTTTTCAATGAATGACTATTCATTGAGCGATCCAGAGTAGCAACGCCAGGATCGGCGCAGGCAGCCGCATCCAGCGGTCCCAGTCCCTCTCCCGCCCCGCCTTCAACAGCGCGTGGGCCACCCGGCGGCTGCGGCGCGATCCCAGCTCCACGCCCACCATGGCAGGCACCAGAAAGAGCAGCGGCGCTCCCCCCAGGGACAAGGCCCCCAAAAGTGGAAGCAGCACCAGCAAATCCACCGGCAGCAGGCTGACAACCAGGCCCAACAGCGTCCACAGGCCCGGTGCCAGGGTGGGAACGGGCCATCCCCACGCGGCTGCCCCCGCGAGTGCGCCGGCGACCAGAAAAAGCCCGTAGACCGAATACATCTCGCGGCTCTCCCGCCAGGCATCCCCCAGCGCATCCGCGACCGGCTCGCCCGAGCGCCGTTGGAGAAAAAGGGCGCCAGAGGAGAGCAATTCTCTCCTTCCCAGCCACCACACCCCCACCTCCACCCAGGCCAGCCACAGCAGCCCCATCCACAGTGGCGCCCCCACTGCGCCAAGCCCCACCAGCAGCGTAGCGCGCAGCGACACGCTGCGCAGCAGAAAACGGGCGGCCCGCGAGGGTTCTTTCTGGATGGCATAGGCGATGCCCTGGGTCATGCAGCCGCACCAGGTCACCGGCAGCCCCCGAATCAGATCCCGAAGCCAGCCCGCCGGTCTTTCCCAGGCCCGATGCAGGGCTCCCTGCCGGTAGATCAGCAGGGTGATCCAGCCTTCCAGGAAGATGGTCAGCGCTTGCAGCAGCAGAAAGCCTGCCGCAAGCAGGGCCGGCTTCACGCGGGGCCCTTGCCCGGCGTCCGTCCCCGTTCCAGGGTGTTGTACTGGCAGAAGCTGACCGAGCTGCCGTCGGGACGCAGAATGTGGGTACAGCACTCGTCGATGCGGTCCTGATCGTAGGTCCAGGCATCCATAAAGGGCTTTACCACCACCCGAAAAACCTCGTCCGGTTTGGCCTTTACGCCGCAACACTCCTCGGCATCCCGAACCGTGAAGGAGATGCGATCCTTGATCTTTTCCAGGTGATCCTCGATCTGGATCAGCCGGGTGAGCGGGATCTGCGGGCCCTGGCGGGGCCGGGCGATAAAGGTGAAGGAGCAACAATTGGGGTTGGAGCAGGGCAAGGGCTTGAAGTCGGAGGCCGCCAGTTTTCCGGCACTCTGCCCCTCCACCGCCTGGATCACTTCGCTCAGGGTGGCCCGGGAGAGCGGGTCCAGCGGCAGATCAAAGCGGCCAGCGCTGGTGGCCGGCTGCAGGGTGACCCCGCGAATCTGCGGCATTCCGAGTCCCAAGCGCAGCAGCTCACCGATCTCCTGATCGTTGACCCCCTGCACCACGGTGCACACCAGGGTGGTGGGCAGGTCGTGGGCGCGCACCTGCTCCAGGGCCTTCCGCTTCAGGTCCAGCAGCTTGGCACCCCGCAGCACGCTGTGGCTGCGCTCGTCCAGCCCATCCATCTGCAAATACAGCTCGATCTTGGGCTTCCGCTTGGCCAGCTCGGCCGCGAGCGTGGGCGAGCGCGCCAGCTCGATGCCGTTGGTGTTCACCATCACATGCCCGATGGGGGCGCGCCGGGCGAAGTCCAGAATGGCCAGAAAATCGGGGTGGATGGTGGGCTCTCCGCCGGAGAGCTGCAACACATCTAGCGGACCACGCTCGCGGATGAAGCGGCTGAGGGCCTCCTTCAGCTCGGCTAGGGGGCGATGTTGGCCCGCCGGACTCTGGGCGTAGCAGGCGGGACAGGCGAGGTTGCAGGCGTCGGTCAGCTCCAGAAGGGCCACACAGGAGCGGTGCTCCGGCCCCACGGCGCACTTCTCTCCCTCGGTCAGCGGGGGGTGGGGAACCTCGTCCCGAAGCCAGTAGTGCTTGCGATCTCCCGCGACCAGGGCCACTTTTCGGCCATGCTCGGGGCAGGTGCGCTCCAGGTAGACCTTGCCGCCCTCTTCATAGGAGAGGCCCAGAAGGGGTCGAAGGCAGTCCGGGCAGAGGGTCCGCGTTTCTTTGAGGGGGGTCATCAGAATCGTGCCGTTCCGGCGACAGCGCCGTACAACTTAAAGTATTTGAGTGGGCTTTGAGAGATTTCCGAGCTGCCCCAACCGACGCCGATCTCAGGCACCAACACAAAGTGCTTGCCGATGGGCACCGAGAGCCCGACCGGCACACGGATCAGGTCCGAATAGCGCATCCCCACCGAAGGACTGACGTACATCCAGACCTTTTCGCTCAGCGCAAAGCCGATGGGCACATTGACCGCGCCCCACAGCCAGCCCCCTTCCAGACCTATTCCCACCCGAAGGCGCGGCTGCCGCACCAGGTAGTAGCGCAGGTCCAGTCCCCCGCCCACAAGGCTGGTCTGCCCGCCAAAAATCGTCACCCCCAGGTCAAAGCGCTCCGAGAATTGGTGCCCATACCAGAGCATGCCCGAAAGGCCGCTGGGCGGAGGCGCCAGCTCGCCCTGAGGCACCTCGGAAAGGGCTTGGGTGTAGGACAGGCCCAGCCCCACCTCGTTGCTTTGCCCGTCGGCGAAGGGGACCGGCGGGCGAAGGCTGGCAGAGGGGGCACAGGCCCAGAGCACAAAGTAGGAGCAGAGGGCCAAGAACAGGCCCTGGAGGAGTCGGCGGGGATCGCGGACAGTCATCCTTCGGTTCTAACCACTTTCTGCGGCGCTGCGTCGGTCGTCCAACCGGCCCGGGCCGGAAAACCGGTCTCAGACCCCGTAGGCGCCCGCGCAGGCCCACATCACAAAAAAGGCCATCGCGCCCAGCGTCAGGCACCAGAACAGGCAGGAGGTTGCGAAACCGGCGATAAAACCGAGGATCAGGTTGGCCCGCGCAGGGTCCATGCGGCTCCCGTGGCGGGAATACAGCGGGGAGGGAAGCCCCCGGCGACATTCCCGGAAAACCGGTTATCCGTGTGGGGAGGATGCGCCCTTGTACCCCGTAATCCCCCTTTTGGGACTCCCCCTGCCCGGCTACGGGCTGATGGTGGGCCTGGGAATCCTGCTGGGAAGCCTGGTGCGCCGCAGGGAAGTCCGTCGGCTGGGCTATGGCGTGCAGCCGGGGCACCGCTGGGTGGGGGTAGGGGCGCTGATCGGGGCAATGTTCGGCTCGAAAATAGGGATGTTGCTGTTTTTGCCCGCCGCGGACTTTCAGGCCATGGTAGAGCAGATGCTGTCTCTGGACTTCACCGGAAAGACCGTCGTGGGGGGCATGTTCGGCGGCTACCTGGGCGTGGAGATCACCAAGAAGATCGTGGGGATTCGGGAGAGCACAGGGGATGGTTTTGCCGTGGGGGTGGCAGTGGCGCAGGGGGTGGGCCGCATCGGCTGCCTGCTGAACGGCTGCTGTTTCGGGGAGCACAGCGAGCTGCCTTGGGCCCTGTCGCTGGGGGACGGAATTCCCCGCCATCCGGCTCCACTCTACGAGAGTATCTTGACCCTTGGGCTGGCGGGGTGGCTGTGGGCCATTCGCACGCAGCCCCGGCCGCGCGGGCGCCTCTTCCGCTACTTTCTGATCGGCTTTGCCGCCATTCGCTTGGGGATGGAGTTTATACGTGGAGATACTGGCTGGTCTGTGGGACCACTGACGGCCGTGCAGTGGGTGTGCGTCACGACGATTGTCGGCTTCGGGGCGCTGATGTGGAGGGAGGATCGAGCCGGGCCCGGTTAAGACCCGGGGATGCGCCTTTCTCCCCTCGCCCTCCTCCAGCACTACCAACCCACCGATCTCCGCGAGAAGGACTTCTTGGCGCGGATGTTGGCGCTGGCCGCCGCCCCGGAAAGCTGGCAGCGCAGCCACTATGTGCCCGGCCACTTCACCGCCTCCTCCTTCGTCTTTTCTCCTGACTATACGCAGGTGGCCCTGATCTGGCACCCCCGCTTCGGGCGCTGGCTGCAACCGGGGGGCCACATCGAGGCCGAGGACCGGGATCTCTGGGCCGCCGCCCGGCGGGAAGTCACGGAAGAGCTCGGGATTTCCGCGCTGGAGCCCTTGCAGGAGGGCCTGTGGGACATCGACATCCACGACATCCCTGCCCGCAAGACCGAGCCCGCCCACCAGCACTTTGACCTGCGCTTCGCCTTTGTTGCGCCGCCGGGGCCCCTGAACGGCGAGCTGCAGGCCCAGTGGGTCAGCCTCGCGCGGGCGGGGGAGCTGGAGTCGGACGAGTCCGTGCAGCGGGGGCTGGCGAAAGTGCGGCGGTGACGGGGGCTGATCCAGCTCAGCGAGCCTGTGCTCCGACAACTGAATGAAGCCTCATTCAGAAAAAGAAATGGAAATAAGGGGAGTACTCTCCACACCATGCAAGGCGCGTGCGGCCAGAGCGCCGCAAGCGCCGTTTGTGGGCCAATGGCTATGGTCCAAAAAAAGGACCCGGTGCGTCGCCGAAGCGAGGCACCGGGCCAACCCACCCCTGTCCCGTAGATGAGCAGCGCTGCGATTTGTCACCGCAGACCCTGCTCCCGATGAGGTCGGCGTACCGACCGGGCCACGCGTCCCCTCCGCAACGAGGGCGGTTGGGAGGCTACCGGAAGACCGGCAAGGCCAGCGCCGTACAAAGGGCGCGTCAGGGCACAACCTTGGGGATTGTGTTGTTTTTGCTTGGGTTTACTTGATGAGGAGAAAGAATGTCGTCCAGCACATAGCCATGTTCGACCAGCGCTTTCCGTAAGGTGAAGGGTACCACGGCCCGGTCGTGCGGGCCGGCATCCTCCAGGTGCTTTTCTACGGCAACCAGCAGCTCGGGCAACGACAGCGGCCCCTGGACCGCTCCGATCCAGCGGGCCACGTCGTCTTCGGAGCGCACTTCACCTTTGTCGGAGACCTCGGAATCCGCCCGCCCGATGTCCATTTTTTGACCTACCCACTTCCCATATTCCCATCCGGTCAGGTGACGTCGGTCCTGGCCAATCAGCCAGAATTGACCCGCTTCGGCGGGGTGGACCAGCAGGCGCGCTTTGGGCTCCATCACAATGTCCTTGATCTCCGTTCGCCCCAGATAGCTAAGCTTCGCCTTCGGTTCTCCGATCACATGGCGCCAGAGCGGTGCCCCCTCCACCCGAACCAGGCGCTGGTAGCGGCGCAGAAAGTCCGCCTCTGCCAGCTTGGCTGGATCTAGCCCACGACGGGAGTGCCACGACTCGCACCCCAGCTCCGCCCAGGCCGAGCTGACCAGTGGATGGTCGCCCCAGTTCAGCCTTTGGGCTGTCTCTTTCAGATCGGACTCGGTGATTGGAAGCAGATCTGCTTCCATCGGGTTGTTCTCGTCTGCGGGGAGCCGGGTGCGGACTTTCCGGCGCTGGCCCTTATCGGCTGGCGCCGGATCCATCGGTTCGTCCAATCGCATGCGTTCCAGATTCCTGGCGCTCAACGCGGCGGCTACCTCCGGCAACCACTTCCGGCGCACATGGGGGCGCACCCAAGCATCCCACTCCTCCGCGCTCAGACGCTCGCGCACATAGCCAGCTGGATCCTGGCTCAGTTGTAGAACCAGCTTCCCCGTGTCCGTCTGCTCCCAGGGGATCTCGGGTAGAAGCTGCACCAGGTACAGGCGAAAGCTGGCCCGACGCAGGCGATGTCCATAGCGATCCAGCAGCGGCTTGATCACATTTTCCGGGGCCTTCTTCTTCCCCGTGGCCCAGTCACTCACCACACTCTGGGTGGTCCGGCAGAGCCGCGCGATCTCGGCCTGGGTCATGTCCTCCTGGAGCGCGATGCGCACCAGCTCGCGGGTGTGTTTGTAGCGGGGACTGCGGGGGCTTTCGGTTTCCATGACCAGCAATATGCCTGATGGAATCAGGAAAAGCAAGGGTGAAAGGTGCGATATGATCGCGATACGGACGCCATAGGTGGCGATAATTGTGGGGGGCTGCTTTGCCGGCCCGACAGAGGGGACCGCCCCTGAGGCGCCTGCGGCGCTCGGGCCGCACGCGCCTTGCGTGATCTGGAAGTGACTCCCCTTATTCCCATTCTTTCCGATAAATGAATGGTCATTCAGTTTTCGGCCGCTCACCGGCGAGCTCCAAGCCCAGTGGGTCAGCCTCGCGCGGGCGGGGGAACTGGAGTCGGACGAGTCCGTGCAGCGGGGGCTGGCGAAAGTGCGGCGTTGAAGTATTCTAATAAAAATATGTAGTATAAACTACAAATGCTCCACCAGCTCGATCCGATGGATCCCCAGCCGCACCTCGCCGGTGAAGCGTCGCTCCACGAGTCGGTCGGCGTCGGGCACCTGCGCCTCCTCCAAAACCGCGCGCAGCCGCCACAGCCACACATACCAGGTGTTCGCGGAGATCCCCAGGTGCTCCGCCGCATCCTCCACACGCACCCAGCCCGCGTCCCCCTCGGCCACCCCCCGCCGGCGATCCCGCAGCCGCTCCTTGGCCAAAAGCCACAGCACCCGGTTGGGCGCCCGGGTCTTCAGGTCCAGGCTTTGGTCCGCAAACAAAAGCTGTGCATGTACCTTCTCCTCCTCTCCCTCCAGCCGCAACGACATGGGTAGCTCCGGGCGCGGAGCGGCGGCCTCGCCCTCCTCCTCCTCAGCCGCCGTGGCGGGCAGCATCTCGGGCAAACGAAAGCTCCAGAGCTTACCTTCAATCAGGGCCGTGTGGCGATCGTGCACCTGATCCTTCCGACCGTTCTGCTCCAAAATCCAGCCCTCCGCACCCCGCCGCAGCACCGCCTCGCCGATCACCAGCGCCCCCGCCCAGGCCTGGCGCTGCTCCGCGCCGCAGCGCGCCTCGGCCTCCGGCGCCGCCTCCGAGACCAGCTCCCAGTCGCCAAGTCCCCCGAAGTTCAGCAGATCGCCGCGCGCAAGCACCACTTCCTCGCCCGGCCGCAGCCGCACCCCCTTCACAAAGCTGCCGTTCAGGCTACCCAGATCCCGCAGCCGCCACTGTGTGCCCGTCCAGCGGATCACCGCCTGCTCTCGGGAGATTTTGGCATGGTCGATGCACAGATCCGCCGTCGGCAGCCTGCCCACCCGCAGCTCTGGAGGCAGCCGAAGTGTGCTCGCTCCCTTCAACAGTCCCATCCTTGCGCTCCGTGCTATAGATCCGGTATGGAAGCCACCCTTTTCGATCCCAGCGGCCCCGAGCAGCCCCCCCCGGAAGAGCTGCTCCAGGCACGATATCGCCTCCAGCTTCGGATTGGAAGGGGGGGCATGGGCGAGGTGTGGCGAGCCACCGACCACAAATTGGGCCGAGATGTGGCCTTGAAGCTGGTGCTTCCGGGAGAGCGCCTGGAGCGGCGCTTCCATACCGAGATCCGCGCCGCCGCCCTGTTGGACCACCCCAACATCCTGCCCATCTACGACTCCGGACAGCTTCCCGACGGGCGCCCCTACTACACCATGCGCCTGGTGCCGGAGGGACGCTGTTTTGGGGTGGGTGGGCCCCTGCGGGCGCAGCTCCAGGTGCTTCATTCAGTGATGCAGGCCGTCGCCTATGCCCATGAAAAAGGGGTGATCCACCGGGATCTGAAGCCCGCGAATATCCTCCTGGGGGCCTTTGGCGAGGTGCTCCTGGCCGACTGGGGCATCGCCCACTTTCTTGGCGAGCCGGAGCCAAAGCGGAGCGGAAAAAGTCTGGGGACTCTTCCCTATCTGCCTCCAGAGCAGTGGCAGGGCGAGGCGGACCAACATGGCCCCGCTTCCGATGTCTACGCCCTGGGCATGATGCTGCGGGAGCTCTGGTTTGGTGCCCTTCCGGTGGAGCACGTGCGTCTGTTTTTGACGCAAAAGCACGAGATCCCGGTGGAAGAGGGGCCGTTTTCGTCGCTGATCCGGCAGTGCCTGCGCCGGGCACCCGCGGAGCGCCCGCCGCTGACCGACCTGTTAGCGGCCGTGGAGGCCTGGCTTTCGGACGAGGAACGCCAGAATGCCGCGATCCGCCGCATGGAGGAGCTGGGGCCGCTGCTGGAGCAGCCGGGGCAGCTCTGGGCCCGGGCCGAGGAGAGCCGTCGGCAGGCGGCTCTGTTGGCAGCGCCGCTGCTGCCCTGGACCCCGGTGGAGCAGAAGTGGGCGGCCTGGGAGAAGGAGGAAGAGGCGCAGGCTCAGGAACAGGCCGCGTTGTTGGCAGAGCTTTCCGTGGAACAGGCCCTGGGCGGGGTGCTGAGCCTCGCTCCGGAGCTGCCCCGGGCCCACGCGGCGCTGGCCGACCTGCACCGGGCGCGCCTGGAGCGGGCGGAGGCCCGCCGCGAGCCACAAGAGGCGCTACGCTGGGAACAATTGCTGCGGCAGCACGATCGCGGGCGCCACCAGCACTGGCTCTCGGCGGAAGCTTTTGTAAGTATTACTACAAGCCCTATCGGGGCAGAGGTGTGGGCGCGGCCCCGGCAGCTTCGCCTGCGGCGGATGGAGTGGGGCGAGGCAGTGTTTTTGGGACGGACACCGCTGGAGTGTTGTCGTTTGGCTCGGGGAAGCTGGCTTTTGGAGCTGAGACATCCGGAGCGCCCCACGGTGGGCTATCCGCTCCTTTTGGGGCGGGGAGAGCACTGGGATGGTTGCCCACCAGGGGAGAAGGATCCGCTTCCTATCTATCTTCCCGGAGCAGAGGAGTACGGAGCGGAGGACTGCTATGTGCCCGCAGGCTGGGCGCTGTTGGGGGGCGATCTGCTGGCGCCGGATGCGCTCCCCGCCTGCAGGCGCTGGATCGATAGCTTTTGGATGCGCCGGTTTCCGGTGCGCTCGGGCGAGTATCGGGCCTTTTTAGAGGCTCTTTTGCGGGAGGGGCGGCGGGAGGAGGCGGAGCGCTACCTGCCGCAGGAGCAGCCATCCCCGGATGCGCCCGCGCGGCCGGTGTGGCTTGTAGAGGGAGAACATGTCTTTCTGCGCTCGGAAGCCAGCGGGCAGCCCTGGACAGAGGATCACCCGGTGAGCCTGATCGACTGGCACGCGGCGATGGCTTTTGCGGATGATCTCGCAGCCC
>JBEIQS010000481.1:0-1643 GCA_040376425.1 Alphaproteobacteria bacterium
CGCTTCAATTGCAGGTCACGATGTAGTGCGCTCTGGCCGAGACGGCACGTTCCGAAACCATGTCATCTTTTGGATCCTTCATTAGCGGTCTCCACAAAAAGTCGACTTTGTGAAGACTTGAAATGGAGGTGAACCAGTCCAAGACAGTGATAGAAATTACTTTTGTCCCGTTTCCGTCGGGTGGGCGCGCGGCCTCGTCACGAGGCGCGCCAAATTTTTTGGGGGTGAAAACAAAAACGGAGAGTGTCTCTTAAAAAGAAGGGCTGCTACCAGCGGTCCGTCCGGAAGGGCTGCGCCGGCAAGCCATCGCGGTTGAAAAGGTTCGCCCACGGAAACTGGCTGCTCCACGCATACCGCACCGCTGCGGGCTCTGCGATCGAGGGGTGTGAAACCACCACGGTATCGCCGTCGATCCTCGCCTCGCCCCACACGAATTTCCGGTCGGGCCCTGCAATCAAAAAGCCCTGCAGCTTCCCGGCATGGCGGGCCTCCAAACCCTTGCCGGTGTGGGAGAATTTAATCCTGATCCCCGCGCCCTCAGCGGCGTGGGACTTGTACAGCGGCCCGTAGAACTCCGCCTTGCCGGCATACACCGCGTTGACCGCTACGTCACTGGCGCGCCTTCCGTACGAAGACTTGAGCACCGGATGCACCCCGGCGCCCAGATCCGTGGCCGTCACCATGTAGGTCTTTGGATAGTCCATGAGCCGCAGGTGCAGTTCGTGGGAATACTCCGGATCCGGCTCCCGCGGGATTGGCCCCGGCTGGGCCGTAAACTTTTCTGCCTTTGCATTAAGGACGTTTGCGGGGTCCCAGGCCACGCCGCCGCCGCTGGGCTTTTGCAAGTAAAGAAAGGGGAAGTCCTGCCCCCAGTCCTTGCGCCAGCCCTTGATGAGGGCCCCCATCACAGCGTACTGGTCGACGCACGCGATGTTGGTTTTACTCTCTCCCTGGTCCCAGAGCACGCCCCGGATCCCGAAGCCGGCATAAGGCCGGATCAAGGTTTCATAAAGGGAGCCGATCTTTCCGCTGTGGGCCTCCCCGGCCCTGCCGACGGGTCTGGGTGCGGCGGGGGCCCGGGGGGGAGTCTTGCCCGCGGCCTTCGCCTCGGCCTCCGCGCGCTTCCACTCGACCATGTCTGCATCCCACTTGGCTTTCTCCGCTTCGTACTTCTGTTTGAGACCCTCGTAGTCGTAGGAGGGCGACAGCTTTTTTACCATGTCCTGACAGGCGGCGTCCCCCCTGTACATTTCCTCTGAAAGCCAATAACTGGAGGGGGTTCCGCCCACCGCCCCCACGATCAGTCCCACGGGGACCCCCAGCTGGGCTTGCAGCGCCTGGCCAAAGGAAAACAACAGCGCGGAAAACTGTGCGTTGTTTTCAGGGGCGGCCTCCTGCCACACCGCCGTGGCCCCCTTGGGTAGCAGGCGCAACATCGGGTAAGTGGCATCGGCGAGCTTCGCCAGAGGGGCGTCGTCCGCCGTGTACTGTTTGGTGTGCATATCCATGTTGGACTGGCCGGACCCCACCCACACCTCTCCCACCAGCACATCCTCCAGCGCTTTGTTCCCCACCTTGAGGGTGTCAGGTCCGCCTGCGGTCAAAGGTTCCAACAACACCCGCCACTTGCCCTGAGGGTCCGC
>JBEIQS010000273.1:0-6860 GCA_040376425.1 Alphaproteobacteria bacterium
GGCCAGTTTGGGCAGGTACTTCTGCTTCTGCGCTTCAGTGCCGAAGCCCAGAATGGGCCAGCAAACCAGCGAGTTGTTCACCGACATGGTGACGCCGACGGAGGCGTCGGCGTAGCAAATCTCTTCCAGTGCGACGACGTAGGCCAGGGTGGAGAGGCCCGCACCACCGTACTCGGTCGGCACAAACATCCCCATAAATCCAAGCTCGGAGAGCTTGGCAACCTGCTCCCGCGGAAAGGCGTGCTCGCGGTCCCGCTGCATCGCACCGGGAAGGATCTCGTTGCGGGCGAAGTCCCGGGCGAGAGACTGGATGTCCAGGACATCTTCGGGAAGCTCAAACATCGTTTCACCGTGGGTGACGTTTTTAGCTCAGGAGCGCAACGTCTTCAAGCAGGTTTAACTTGACGGGTCCAGACCCCGTGTCGCTCCGCGGCGGGAGCGACGGGCGGGAGGGAGGGAGATCAGGGTTGCGATAGAACGCTATTGCCCTTGAAAATTTGCCTTCCTGCGCTCAAGGAAGGCACCCATGCCCTCCTTCTGATCGGCAGTTGCAAAGCATAGGCCAAATAGGTTCCGTTCGGCAAGCTGGCCGGAGCGCAGGTCGGCGCCGTCTCCGTCCAGCACCGCGCGCTTGGCCAGGCGTACAGCCACGGGGCCATTGGCGGCGATCTGCTCGCCGACGGCCACCGCCGCCCCAACCACATCCACTTCCTGACGCAGGGCCAAGCCAATAGCAACTGCTTCCTCGGCTTTCACGCGTCGCCCGGTGAAAATCAACTCACGGGCGCGCTGGCTGCCGATGCGACGCACCAGCCGCTGGGTGCCGCCAAAGCCGGGGATCACCCCCAGGCTCACCTCGGGCAGGCCAAAGACCGCTCCGGGGGAGCAGAGGATCAGGTCACAGGCCAGCGCCAATTCGCAACCGCCACCCAGCGCAAAACCGTTGACGGCAGCGATGGTGGGAATGGAGAGGGCCTCCAGCTTCTCCAGCGTTCGCTGGCCGCGCGCAGCAAAATCCACCGCTTCCACCGAGCGGAAGTCGCGCATCTCCGCGATGTCCGCACCGGCGACGAAGGCTTTCTCGCCCGCACCGGTGATCACCAGCGCGCGGGCCTCCCCAAGCTGGTCCAGCGCCGCCGAAAACTCCTGGAGGACTTCGGTGTTCAGCGCATTCAGTGCTTTTGGGCGCGTGATCGTCAGCAGGGCGACGGGCCCGCGCTGTTCGACGTGAATGTAGTTCATGAGGATTTGGCTCCGAACTACTTGGAATAGTTATAGAAACCGCGACCAGACTTACGGCCCAGCCAGCCAGCCTCCACGTACTTCCGCAACAGCGGGGACGGGCGGTATTTGCTATCTCCCAGGCCGTTGTGCAACACTTCCATGATGGCGAGGCAGGTGTCCAGGCCGATAAAGTCGGCCAGGGTGAGCGGCCCCATGGGGACGTTGGTTCCAAGCTTCATGGCGGTGTCGATGTCTTCCACGCTGCCGATGCCTTCGTAGAGGGCCTGTGCGGCTTCGTTGATGTAGGGCATCAGGACGCGGTTGACAATAAAGCCGGGCATGTCGCGGCCGAGCACCGTGGTCTTGCCCATCTTTTCGGCCAGCTCCTTGGTGAGCGCATAGGTCTCGTCCGAGGTGGCCATTCCGCGGATCAGCTCGACAAGCTGCATGAGCGGTACGGGGTTCATGAAGTGCATCCCCACCACTTTGTCCGGGCGGTCGGTGTGCGCGGCAATGGCGGTGACGGAGATGGAGGAGGTATTGGTGGCCAGGATGGTACCGGGCGCGGCGATCTTGGAGAGATCCTCAAAGATCTTGTATTTGAGGTTCACATTTTCCGTGGCCGCTTCCACGATGAACTGCGCCGCACTCAGGTCGGCGAGCTGCGTGGTCCAGGTGATCCGGGAGAGGATGGTTTCGGCTTCGGCGCTGGAGAGCTTCTCTTTCTTGACCAGGCGACCCAGGGAGTCTGCCACGGTCTTCCTACCCTTTGCCAACGAGGCTTCGCTGATGTCGCTGCAGATCACTGCATAGCCTGCCGCGGCTGCGACCTGCGCGATCCCGTTGCCCATCTGCCCTGCACCCACCACGCCAATCCGCTCGATGCCCATCGATGTACTCCCTCGCGAGGGCGGCCGGGTAACCCGTCGGCCGCCGGCGGGCATGCCGCCTTTTGCGGATGATGCGCCGGGACAGGTCAGGCTTCCGCTGCGTCCGGCGGGATTCTGCGATGATCGATGCTTTTTTTCGTGGCCTGTGCGGCATGCACCATCGACGTGCCGAGAACTTTACCCGTAGGAGAAGCTGTGCTATTTTCTGACATGCCGACGAAATCTCAGGCGCCGCAGCAGCAGGCGCCACAACAAACCCCGGGTCTCCCCGCGATGCTCGGGCGCGCCTTTTCCAACCAGGACCAACAGCGTAAGCTGGGATCGGCCGGGGCGGACACCAACACCTCCCTGTCGGTGGACCACCTGAAGCCCATGCCCGGCGGTCTGGATGACCGGCCGTTGATCGCCAGTAACAACCCGGAGATGTTCACCACCCCCGGCTACCTGCTGCGCACCAGTGGTGCATCCGGGGCCCGCGGCGACATTTCCTCTACCTTTGACAAGGGTTTTGACCTGTATATCCACCACCTGAACAAGGTGAAGGGCGTGTCGGCGGTCAACCTGGTGGTGATCCTCCGGAACCCGTCGACGCGTCCGGTGACGGTGGACCTGGACGGGGCCTTGCAGCAGACCGGCGACCCCAAGGGGGGATGGGGCCGGGGCAAAGAGGGCTTTGGCGGCCCCAATGCGGTGGCAGCAGATGGCGCGATGACCCGCGATGCCAAAAAAGGCCACCAAAGCAAGAAGCTGGTGATCGCGCCCGGCGCTTCAGTCCGCGCGGTGGTTCATAAGGTGAACCACGGCGCCGAAATAGACGGTCGCTTTGTGGTGAACTCCGATGGTCCACTGAGCTGTGATCTCCTGGCCGAGTCGCGGCCGGAGGACAACCAGAACCCCCAAATGGCCGAGGGGCACATGGCCAGTACCTCTCCGGGGGCACTGGGGAGAGCCAGCGGAGTCTATCGGGGGGCAAACTGGACCTATCGCGGCGGGCCTATCCCCATTCCCGAGGTGGGGCAGGCGTCGGGCTATCTGGTGTCGGGCACGAAGTACCAGCAAAAGATTCAAAACCAAGCCCCCCAAGCGCTCAAAGGTGCAGGTGGCCTTCACCGCGCCGCTGAAGCAGGGGGAGAAGCAGCCCCCCTCCTTTCACTGGATGGGGCCGGTGAAGGTGAACGGGCAGGTCCTACGGATTCGGGTGAACGAGCTGGGGGACGGAAGTATTCTGGGAACCTGGGATATTCCCGCAGGAGGCACTCAGAATGTCCACCTGGAATTCCTCACCCCGGGGGACATCACCGCCCCGGAAGCCATCGAAATCCGCACGCTGAAGTGAGGCCGCCTACAGGCTGCCCTCCAATACCCGCCGCATCAGCTCGGTGACCTCGGCCGCCATTCGTGCGTCCAATTCCACCGGGTCCTTTTTCACCCCGCGCAAGGTGAAGACCACGGAGCGCCGCAGCGATGGCTGGCTCCGCTTGTCGGTGAACTCCACCATGCCGGTATAGACGGTCTCGGCCTTGCCGGTGGCGCTGCGGATGCCGTGACCCAACTTGGTGGCAATGACGACGTTTTCCAACTGGTCTTTCACCCCCAAGCGGTCGATAGCGGCATCCACATAGCGGGCGGAGTCCTGTCCCATCGCCCGCAACAGCGACTCCAGGCTCTGCCACTGTGCACCGGGAAGGCGCTTTTCCGGCTCCAGGCGGGTGTGCCAGGCGGCCATGCTCATCATGCGCGTCAGGTCGTAGGCGGCGACCATGTTCTGCCCCGCGGGCTGCACGGCAGGAGCGGTGGCCACCACCTCGCCGCCGGCCGTGACGATCTCCGGCCGTTGGAAGTAGACCGCCCCGTAGCCGCCACGAAACTCCACGTCGTGACCCGTGTTTTTCTCGATGTTGCCCTCGCGACCCGCTCCCTGAACCCGCCCCAGCGATGCAGCCAGCCCGTTAGAGGCATCCGTCCCGGCGTCGTAGGACACGATCTTCCGGAGAGCCTCATGCAGGTTCATCGCGCTACCGGGATTACCGGCCTCACGGATAAACAGCGTGTCGATGTCCAGATCCGGGCGCTTGCTGTTGACCAGGGAGATAACGCCCATCGCCTGGACATGTTTGGTGGCGCTCCAAAACTGGTCATTCTGCTGGTCGTTCTTCCCGTACCAGCGGGCCTTCATCTCTCCGTCCTCCATCGTCCCCACAGCCACCGAGGCGTTGGTGATGTCGCCGTGGAGCCAGTCCATGCCACCCACCTCCTCGGGCCGCTGACCACGCTCGGGCATGGCCGTCGCTTGTCGTCCGTTGTTCGACTTGCCGGGGGCCCAGGTCTCCTTCTGGCCGTCGGGGCCCTGTTGGATGCGGCCGGGGATCTTCCCGTGCTCGGTCCCGTAGCGGGAGCCCTTCCAGCCCCGGTCCAGAAAGGACATATGGTTGCCGTTGGAGTGCTCCTTTTTTTCTTGTGCCAGAAAGGCCTGATAGTCCGCGTCGCGCGTCTGCTGGCGAAGCTGCTGCTGCCGATCCTGGTTGCTGACCTGGCGCACGGGAGCCGGTGCCGGGGGGGCGACGACTGTGCTCTTGTTTTGGGAGACCTGTTGTTGAACCTGCGGCATCGGCGCCTCCTTGCTCCGATCATTGTACGGATCCTGATCCCGGTGTCAACCGGTGACCCACTCGGAGGAGCAGCGGGGGGCCGGCCCGCCGGATTGAGGAGCGGATTGACGATTTTGGCGATTTTGGGTACATTCAGGATCGCGCTGCCCCGGGAACACGGGCGTCGCCAGGAGAGACCGATGTCTGAACTACCCACGGCACTCCTGCAGGAACTGAGGGAGGTACTTCTGAACTCTGGACGTGCGGACCTTATCCAGAAGCTGGAGGAGGCCACCGCACCGGACCTGCTCACCAGCACCCAGGCCGCGGACTTGCTCGGGGTATCTTCGCCCACGACCGTGAAGAACTGGCTGATGGGCGGGCATTTTCCGGGAGCCTTTCAAACGGCCGGGGGACACTGGCGCTTTCCGCGATCGGAAGTCGAACAAATGCGGCTCCGGATGGTGGAGGAGGCGGAAAGGAACGGCCGGGGGGATCTTTCCCTGCCGGATGAGGAGGACGAAGGGGAAGTCCCCCTCCTGTAGCCTTCATCAACGGAAAGTACGGACATACGGGTCCTCAGCCCCCGCCAGAGCGGCGGGGTATTACAGCAGGTTGGGGGCGGCAGAACTTTCGCATCTGTGCTGATGAGCAGAGTAGTGGGTCTACGGCGAATCAGCCACTTTTCGGTCGGACGCATGAATACATGGTTTCAGAATAGAGCTCATCAATTCCTATATACTCAACGAACCGAAACGTAATTGCGAACACCTCCTTATGTGCCGATTCCCCACTACAAGGTACCTCCACACTTCCCATTAATCCATCGCCCCTATCTACCCATGGCCCCATCATCACCGATTGCTCAATACATGTATTTCGATGCACGATACTCCACGCCACATGTCATCAACCTCACGCCGCCGCCCCGATTCCCCACCCCCCCTCCGAAAATCTGGTAGGATCCCCCCACCTCGGAACCCACCATGCGCCCCTTCCTCCTCCTCCTGCTGACCGCCTGCAACGACGCCATCGAAAAGCCCACCCCCGAAGATACGGCGGTGGCGATGCCCGACCGGGACGAAGACGGCTACAGTATTCAAGCGGGTGATTGCGACGATAGCGACGAGAACATCGGGCCGGAGATCCTGGAGGTTTGCGACGGAATCGACAACAATTGTGATGGGAAGGTGGATGAAGGGGTGACCCTGAGCTTCTACCACGACGGGGACGGCGACCTGTATGGAGACCCAAACTGGGTCAAGGAAGCCTGCACCCAACCTGAAGAATTCGTGGAAAACGCCAACGATTGCGACGACGATGCGCCGGACCGCTTTCCCGAAAATCCGGAAATTTGCGATCAGGTGGACAACGACTGCAATGGCCTGATCGACGATGGGGTCGAGCTGCTCTGGTACGAAGACGCCGACATGGACGGCTATGGCGACCGCTACAGTACGGCCCAGAGCTGCTCGGTACCCGCAGGCTACGTCGCCAACGCCGACGACTGTGATGATACCACCGCGCTGGCCTCTCCCGACGGTGTGGAGCGTTGCGACGAGCTGGACAATGACTGCAACGGCCTGGTGGATGACGGGGTTTTATCCACCTACTACGCAGACTTTGACCTGGATGGCTATGGCACCGCGGCGCTCTCCCAGCTCGCCTGTGTGCAGCCCCCGGGCTACGCCTCCTCCTCCACCGACTGTGACGACGCCGACGAGACCATTCACCCCGATGCGGTGGAGATCTGCGACGGCTTGGACAACGACTGCGATGGCACGGCCGACGAGCAGGCCGTAGATGCCACCACCTGGTACTACGACGCCGATGCCGACGGGCATGGGGACGCCGCCCTCACCACCACCTCCTGCACCCAACCAGGAGCCTACGCCGCCGACGACACGGACTGCGACGACGGCAACGCAGCGATTTCCCCCGACGCCGCAGAGAGCTGCAACGAGCTGGACGACGACTGCGATGGCACCACCGACGAGCCCGACGCCATCGACGCAACCACCTGGTACGCCGACGGGGACGCCGACGGCTATGGCGATGTGCGGGTGACCACCATCTCCTGCACGCAGCCCTCTGCTTTTGTAGCGGATGCTACAGACTGCAACGACGGGGCCGCCGCCGCCTGGCCCGGAGCCTTGGA
>JBEIQS010000199.1:0-10597 GCA_040376425.1 Alphaproteobacteria bacterium
CCCCACGCCGCCCATCCGCAGTGGCGCCCTCCGCTTCCTTCGGATGATTCGCTGCCGATTGTGAGCGGGCCGCACGATCACCCAGCGTGAAGCTTCGGCCCGGTCTGGTCACTACCCCCTGACCCCCACGCTGAGGACCCGATGAACCGCTACTCTTCTTTGCTGTGGCTGACCGGCGCCGCCGCCGTCGTCGCCGCCGTGGCGACCACGAACGACGCTGAGGGCGCCGGCGTGCCCGCGACGCCCACCCCCACGCTCCAGTCCTCCACCTACAACTCGGTCACGTTGGCCTGGCCCATGGTCACCGGAGCACAGCAGTACACGGTACAATTGTGTACGGTGGCCATGTGCCGGGGGGAGACCCCCAAGTTGTTCAAGGTCGACCCCACCACAACCGCCGGCGGCGAGCAGGTGGTGTACACCCTCTCAAATCTCAGCGCTTCCACGCGGTACTACATGTATGTACAGACCGTCGTCTTGACCCCCGAGGCGGCGAAGAGCCCCTTCTCCCTGGTGGTGGACGTCACCACCCCGGCCGCTCCCCCCATCACCCTGCGGGCAGCACTGGAAAATAATGACAGTAGTACCTGCTTCTACTACACCGTGCCCAGTGGAGCCGGAGGACTCACCTTACGCAGGTACGCGGATCTCGTCTCCGAGAGTAGCATCGGCGCCTACGGGATGAGCGGCGACAACCCGCAGTGCTTCCGCTTGGAGTGGAAGGAGGGCGACGCCTGCCCAAGCACCTACTACACGGTCTCGGCCTCCTCCGGTTCTGGCCCTTCCAGCCGATCCTGGGAGAGTGAGCGGGTATAGCCCGAATGCCCGTGCCCGGCCGTGCCTGCGGCCCCCACCAACGTCGCCGTAACGCCGACGAACGGCGTGGACTGTCGCGCCGGCGTCGACCTGAGCTGGACCCCCCCGGCCGCGACCGAGGGCTGCACCCAGACCTCCGTGCAGGTCGGTGGCTTCCAGGGGATGTACCCCAGCGTCCTCGCCACGGTGAACGTGGGCACAAAATCCACGGTCCACCTGCCCATCGACAACGTAGCGGCTACCAGAATATTTGTCGGACAAACATACAAATACACCATTGCTGTCAAAAACGAGCGTGGCGCCGGCCCCGCCAGCAGTCCCGTCAGCATCTATTGTAAGTAGAGGGGCAGCTCGTACCGTCTCGGCCGAGAGTGAGCTGCGGGCGCGGGCCGGCGAGCACCACCTGCTTGCCGTGCCCGGTCAGCCCCTTCGCCTGAACGTCCAGCCCCGGGGTGTGGTGCGGGTGGCGGGTGGCGGCGGTGTCTGCGCTCAGGTTAGGGTGGGTCAAGTATGACTTTGGCGTCTGTCGTGCTCCTCTCCCTGTGGGCCTGCGCCTCCCCAGAGGCGGAGGTGGGGGCGAAGGGGGAGGTCGCGACGCTGCCGCCGCAATGCGACCAGGAGCAAGGCGCCGGGGGCCTTGTCTACGCCGAGATCGGCGCGGAGGCTGGGCTGCTCGACACCGACGATGACGATCAGGATGGTCAGGATCAAGGCGCCGTGGCGATGGCAGACTTCGACGGGGACGGGGACGACGACCTGCTGATCGGCCACCGGACGAGCGGCGTCTGGTATCAGGAGAACCGCGACGGGGAGCTGGGCCTGATCCTGGCGAGCCCGATGCTACAGGTCGCGATGATCGGGGTGTTCGACCTGGAGAACGACGGGGATCTCGACTGGATCGCGGGCGGTGCGGCTGCGGATCTGGTGGTGATGGAGAATGACGGGGGCGGGGCATTTACCGACATCACTGCCCGGACGGGGATCAACGACCTGACGATCCTGCGCGCCAAGCGCCACGCCGCTTTCGGGGACTTCGACGCGGACGGCTGGATCGACATCTTCCTCGCCACCACCTGGCCTGACGAGATGGCGCCGGTCGATCCCCACGCCCCGCTCCACCACCAACTCTTCCGGAACGAGGGCGGCGAGTTCCGCAACGTCTCGTCGCTGCTCCCTCCTGCAGCGATGGTCGGGAACGGGTGGGACGCGGTATGGACGGACTACGACCAGGACGGAGATCCCGACATCTACGTTGCCCACAGCGATCAGGATCGGCTGATCCCCTCGGCCTTGCTGCGTAATGACGGGCCGGGGGCGGGCGGATCGTGGCAATTCACCGAGGTGAACGCGGCCTGCCAGTGCGTCGAGACCGGCCCGACGATGGGCGTGACCGCCGGGGACTTCGACAGCGACGGCTGGCCCGACCTGTTTGTCAACGCCACCGGTCCCCACCACCTGCTCCGGAACCTCGGCGACGGCACCTTCATCGACGCGACCGCCGCCTGGAACGCCTGGGGGACCTCCGAGCCCCGGGTGATGAGCTTCGGCAGCGTCCTGGCCGACCTGGACAACGACACCCGCCTCGACCTGTTCACTACCACCGGCCCGCTCCGCTCCGGCGGCATCGAGACTCAGCCCGACGACCAGCCCGATCACCTGCTGCTCCACGCGGCGCCCGGCACCTTCACTGAGTCCGCCGCTGCCGCCGGGGTGGCCGACATCGGCGTCGGGCGCGGGGCGTCGATGGGGATGTTCAATGCAGACGGCTACCCCGATCTGCTGATGACGAACCTCGGCGATCCGTCGCGCCTCTACGTTGCCCCCTGCCTGGAGAACCGGGCGCTGATCGTGGATCTGGTCGGCACCCGATCCAACCGCTTCGGGGTCGGCGCGCGGCTGGAGGCCCACATCGGGGATCAGGTGCTCTACCGGGAGGTCGGCACCGGCATCGGCTGGGCGGGGAGCGGCCACCCCCGCGCCTGGTTCGGCCTGGGGTCGGAGGGGATGGTGGATCGGCTGGTGGTCCGGTGGCCGTCCGGGATCGCGCAGGTGGTCCAGCCGGGATGGGCGCTGCGGATCACCGTGGAGGAGCCGGAGTAGCGCCATTCTCTCCCGCGACCGCCCCGGCGGCCGGTGCTCCACCCAGCGGGCTGACCGGGGCCCCCGCCTGCGTGCCGCGTTGCCGCGCACCTTCACCCGCCGCGCCCTGGCCTCCGCGACCGCGACCACCGCGCCCTTGAACAGCGCCTCCCCCGGACCCGCTGGGAGTGGGCGGTTCCAGCATCCGCAGCACCGCTACGACCGGCCTGAGTGGCGGCCTTCCCGGGACCGGCCTGGTGCAGGTCGGCAGCGGTGGGCACAATGACAAGTACACCTATATGGGGGTGTGGAAGCGGGTATAGCGCTGCTGAATGAATGTTCATTCAGCAGAAATTATGGTAATAAGGGGAGTGTTCTCCACACCACGCAAGGCGCGTGCGGCCAAAGCGCCGCAAGCGCCTTTTTTACGGACAGGCTCGCTCACACTACGCACCGCCGTCGGATCACGCGAATCGCCAGGCTTTGCTGCCAAAGCCGGTCAGCGACCGTCAGTCGAAAATGCTGCCTTGATCAGTGGTCTTCACTTTTCGGACAGAAGCATGCAGCTTTCGGACAAGGAATAGGCGCATGGTGGGCGTATTGCTGTTTCGGACGGGCCGGCAGTGAAGCCGGCATGTGAACCATGAGTAGATGGAGTCAACATGCCCAATGAGAGCCTTCCCAGCGCAAATGTAGTCGGCCGCCCCTACGACATCAATGGCATGTACGCCAACGAGTCGGCCACGAGCACCACACACCCCCTGTTCAGCAGCGACTACCTCACCAAGGGCACCAAGACGTCCCAGTTGTACGGCATCAACTACGACCATCCGAAGAACCTGGTCTTCACCGCGATCCAGGAGGGTAGCTCGGTCACGGCAAGCAGTTCCTCCTTCGAGGAACAGACACAAACGATGAGCGCCAACCTGAAGGTGTCTGGAACGTATGTAGGTTTCAAGGCATCGGTCGAAGCCAGCTACTCCACCTCCTGCACCTCCTCGGCCAAGATGTGGCACCTGAGCGAGACAAACCATGTGCGGGCCTACAAGCTGTCCTTGGGTGCGTTAGAAGACCTTGGGGCGAACCTCGATCCCACCTTCGCCGCCGACCTCAGTGGCTCCATGCCCGCGTCGGAGCTCATCGAAAAATATGGCGCCCACTTCCTCTATAGTGGAGTGTTCGGCGGCCAGCTGATCTACACCCAGAGCGTCAGTACCTACGAATACGCCACGGAGAGCGAGGCCAAGGCAAAAGTAAGTGGGAATTACCAAAGTGTTAAGGTGGACTTCTCCATTGAGACTTCCGAAGCGAAGTCCGGTAGCAGCACTCAGTCGGAGGGGGTGGTCACCTGCCGCGGCGGCTCGACCAGCAAGCTGAACGACGGCTTCGACAAGTGGTGCAGCAATATGGAAAAGAACCACAGCTGGGTGCTGTGCGATTTCGATCCGGACTCCCTGCTCGCGATTTCAGTGCTCACCACGGACACCGCGCGCGCGAGTGCCATCGACGCGGCCATTAAGGCCAAGTTTGCGCCCCCTGCCGCCGGGAAGTCGCTGAAGTGGAACGGATCAGCCGCCAAATACGTCGTGAAGGGCAACGACAGCACCGAAAAGACGGTGACGGTCCCGCAGAACTGCGTGATCACTGGAATCGCAGCCGATGTCAGAGAACACGCCATGTACAAGATGGCTATCAAGTACCTGAACATGGACACCAACGAGGAAGGTTGGATCGTAAGTGATAATAATGTATACAATAAATCGGACTATGAGATGGTACTTGAGTTCTCGACCTACACGGGCGACCCGGACGCTCCGGTCACTCTCCCGCGCAGTGCGGCCGCAGTTGGCTTCTCCTTCTCCGTGGAGGACAACACAGTGCGCGGACTGCGGCTGCACTACCGGGTCCTGAACCCCGGGGACGGCGAGCAAGTGCCCACGTACTTGGGAGGCGAACTCCTGTCGGCTGCGGCACCGTGGGACAAGGACTCATTCGACGTCGACTACCAACCGGACGGCAGGAAAGTGCTGACGTCTATCGGGCTGGAGGTCAGCGAGAACTCGGTTTACAACGCAGTTATTAAAGAGGTTAGCCTGAAGAGCGTCGCCTGAGCCCTCGCACAGGCGCCTGCGGCCGTCGGGCCGCACGCGCCTTGCGTGGTGCAGACAATCCTCCCCTTGTCTCCATCCCTCCTCCTGAATGAATGATCACTCAGGGATCGAGGAGGGGTAATGGTCGCCCTCGGGCGGGCTTCGCTGGGACCCATCGAGACGCGTCTGAGGTTGGTCATGGCCTCGCTGGAGGACAGCAACAGCTCCGACCCGGCCGTGCAGATCGCCAGGCGGAACGCCGATCGTCTCCGAGAACTCGTGGACCAGCTTTTTGACGCGGTGCGTCTGGACGCCGGTCGCCTCGCCGTCCGCGCGCGCCGACTCGACAGCTCCACCTTTCTTCGCGACCTGATCGGGCGCTTTGCCCCCATCGCCACCGCCCGAAGCCTGACGCTCCTGCTCCACGACGAGCACCCGGCGGCTGAAGGCGCGGGCATCGGGCTTTCGCTGGCGCGGGAGCTGGCAGAGCTGCAGGGCGGCAGCCTGCGGCTGGTGGACCATGCGGGGGTCGGAGCGGTTTTTGAGCTCAGCCTGCCGGTCGGTATCGAGCACCTGGCCATTGGCGACATCACGCTGGAGGGCGGCACCGGAGAAGTGCTTGAACTTCCATCCCAAGCGGCCACCGGTCGTATCCTGGTGGTGGAAGATCATGGGGAGCTGCGCGCCTACCTGAGTGCCCGCATCGGCAGCGAGTACGCGGTAGACGCCGTGGCCGACGGCCATGCGGCCTTGGAGCGTGTGCGACAAGGCGGCATCGATCTTGTCCTTTCCGACATTATGATGCCGGGCATGGACGGCCTCAGCCTGTGCCGGCACCTGCGGGCGGACCCGGCCCTTGCCGCGCTGCCGGTGGTGCTGCTGAGCGCCAAGGTGGAGGCCCTGGCCGCCGGGGCTACGATCTACCTGCCGAAGCCGGTGCTGACCTCGGCCTTGATGGCGGCGCTTCGGCGCCTGCTGCCCCCCCGTCCGGCAGAGGTGGACGACGCGCCGGCCGACCCCCCTTCGGAAGGAAGGTTGGTAATACGGGGAGTTCTCTCTACACCACGCAAGGCGCGTGCGGCCAAAGCGCCGCAAGCGCCCTTTGGGTGGCATCCCGCTCCTTTTCCTGTCGCTCCCCTCGCCCGGAGTGGTTAGACCTCACGCCCCTTTTTTGGAGTCCCCATGTCCACCCGCCTCATCGGCCTCTCCCTTGGTGCCGACATCTGTTGGCCCGCCTGCTTCGAAGAGATCGTCAAGCGCCTCAGCCTGCAGCTTGATCTGGGCAGCGAGACGGTGGACTTTGCCGTCGAGCGGGTGCGGATCGAGCCCTACAACATCCGCTACCAGCCCCGCTACGACATGGTGATCGACCGGATCACCCACTGGTTTCCGATGACGCGGGAGTGGGTCAAGAAGATCCAGGTGATGGACGGCGTCTATGTCCTCAACAACCCCTGGATGATCCAGGCCGCGGAAAAGCACACCACCTACTGCGCGATGGCCCGCCTGGGCTTTCCGGTCCCCGAGACCTGGATCATCCCCCCCAAGGCCTACCCGCAAGAGGGCGATGTCCCCTACACCACCCGCAGCTACAACAACCTGTTCAAGCTGGAAGACATCGGCGACTCCGTCGGCTATCCGGCCTTTCTGAAGCCCTACGACGGCGGCGCCTGGCGCGGCGTCAACCGGGTCAAGGATCACCAGGGCCTGCACCGAAGCTACAACGAGTCCGGCGAGCAGGTGATGCACCTTCAAAAGGCAGTGGATCCCTGGGACATCTTTGTGCGCGGCATCGGCATCGGCCCCCAGGTCAACGTCATCAAGTACAACCCCGATGCGCCCCTGCACGGTCGCTATGAAGTGGCCTTCAACTTCCTCTCGGCGGAAGAGTGGCAGACCCAGGCCCGCTATGTGCGCGTAATCAATGCCTTCTTCTGCTGGGACTACAACTCCTGCGAGTCCCTGCGCAAGGGCGGCATCCTGTACCCCATCGACTTCGCCAACGCCTGCCCGGACTCGCAGATCACCAGTTTGCACTTCCACTTTCCGTGGATGGTGCGCGCTATGGTCAAGTGGTCGCTCTACTGCGCCGCCACCCGCCGCAAGCCCCGCATGAACCCCAACTGGCAGCCCTACTTCGACATCGCCGACCAGGACATCCCCTTCTCCGAGAAGCTCGAAGCCTACGACGCCCTGGCCCGCGACCACTTCGAAACCGAAAAGTTCGAAGCCTTCTGTCAAAAGTACCTGGGTCATGTAGACGAGGTCTGCATGGAGTTCTTCGGCACCCAGGAGTGCCTCGAAATCTTCCGGAAGAAGGTCGCCCACCTGTACCCCAAGCATGAGGTGGACGAGTTCACCAACCACTTCTTCGGGCTGGTGCAGTTCTGGCGCAAGACCGAGTCCGAGAAGCTGGCGCGGGCGGTACCAAGCTGGTCGGGCAAGCAGAGCGCTGTATGAACCATCGGCACCAGCGCTGGTACAGCCCCTCGCTGGGCCGGCCGATGGATGTAGCGATTTTTGGGGATCGTGGCCGTCCACTGCTGCTTTTCCCCACGGCTGGCAGCGATTTTCTGGAAGCCGACCGCATGTCCCTGATCGACTCGGTGGCCGAGCTGATCCACGAGGGCCAGGTCCGCATCTACTGCTGCGGCAGCATCTCGGGTGAGGGCTGGCTGTCCCGGGATGCCCACCCCGCCCATAAAACCTGGATGCAGGACCGTTTTGATGCCTATGTCGCGCAAGAGCTGGTGCCCTTCATCCGGCACGAGGGCGGCGACCCGCAGCTACGGGTGATTGCGGCGGGGGCCTCGTTGGGCGCCTACAACGCGGTGAATGTACACCTGCGCCATCCGGACCTCTTCTGGCTCTCCATCGGCATGAGCGGCACCTACGATTTTGACCGCTGGATGGAGGGGCACCGCAGCGAGCTGTACTACTACCACCAGCCCTTCCAGTTTCTCCCGGACTTCCCAGAGGGCGAACAACTTTCCTGGTTGCGACGCAGCTTTCTGCACATCGCCAGTGGGCGTGGGCGCTGGGAAGCGCCGGCGGAGAGCGTTCGGCTGGGCCAGCTTTTGGGGGCAAAAGGTATCCCCAACTTCATTGATCTGTGGGGCGAGGACGTGGACCACGACTGGCCCACCTGGCGCACCATGCTGCCCGTGATTCTTCGGAAGCGGCTTACTTCGCCATAAACTCGCAGGCCAACCGGCCACCACTTTCGGTGCACACGAAGCGGTTGCCCGACTTGGCGATCTTCACGGTCTGCACGGTGTTCCCCGCACCATCCACAATATCGTACTTGCCGACGGCCAGAATTCCGCGGACAGGGTTGTCGGAGCCCTCGGGATAGATCTTGTAGCCGCGGGGGACCACAATCGAGGGGCCCACAGCGGCGGGTGCGGGAGCCGGTGCGGGGACCGGAGCCGGAACGGGCGCAGGCGCTGGAACGGGCGCTGGAACCGGCGCGGGCGCTGGAACCGGCGCAGGCGCTGGAACCGGGGCAGGAGCGGGTGCCAGAACCGGTGCGGGAACGGGAGCCGGTGCGGGAGCCGGCTCTGGGGCCGGTGCAGGCGCAGCAGCGGGCTCGGGGGCCGGTGCGGGAGCGGGTGTGTCCGCAAACTGTGTGGGATCGACCGGCGCTTCCTGCACCTCTACCTCTGGTGGCGAGGGCGGGCCGCCACGAGGTTGGCTGAGCACCCAGACCCCCAACAGCACGACCCCGGTCATGCCTCCCAGGAACAGCATCACCGCGCCCATCCCCGCAAAAAGCCCACCGGGGGTGCCCTCTACGGGGGGGGCAACCGGGGTCGGGGCGGGCTCAGGCGGGGGTGCGGGCGGGGGGCTAAGCGTGGGGGTGAACACCGGGCGGCTCACCCGCCGGGTGACCGGGATCACCGGGCGTTTTTTGGGCGCAGGAGCGGGAGACTCCTCGGGCTCATCGCCCAGAATCACCGCTTCTTCCGACTCCACATCGGGCATGGCCACGGGAAAGGCCAGATTCACCCGCTGCGGAGGGGGCGAACGCATGGTTTCAATCGGTACCGAGGTGGCATTGGGGGGGCCATCATCGTCGTCGTCCACCCAGGGGGTGGAGTCCTCGAAGGCCTCCGGCCCCTCAAAGGCCGCGATAGCGGGCACGTCCAGCGCTGCCGGCTCCAGCGTTTCCGGAATCGGCTGCAATGGCAGGGGCGTCGCGGGCTCCTCCACGATCGGCGTTCCGAACGGAAGTGTGGGGATGCGGCGAGGGTCCACGTGGGCCGCCGGTGTAGGCTCGTCCTCCACCCAGGGAGAGGGCGGGAAGGTGGGCGTAAGGTCCGGTTCTTCCTGGATGACCCCCGAGATGGGCGCGGTGGCCTGGGGCGGACGGAACAGGGGCCCACGGCCGCGCCGATCCAGCGCGGGCGCCGGAGCTGCGGCCTCCGAAACCACAAGTGGCTCCGGGAGCAAAGGCGGAAGCCCCTCTTTGGGGGGAGCCTCCTTCGGGTTCTGCTCATCTTTCCAGGGCATAGCTGCTCCGTTACCCCTATAACCGATTCGCGACGGCGCTACCTCAGCTCCACCTCCAAGATACTCCCGGGGCGCAGTTGGCTGTGCCGAAGGAGAGGTTTTTCCAATGGAACTCCATCGAGACGCTGAGCAACAATATGTGTCCCCTCCCCCTCCCGGAGCACGGTAAAGACCCCTCCGTTCAAATCCACTTCCACCTTTTCAAAGAGCGGGGCGGTCACGACGTAGAGATCCGAGCCGGCAATGGGGTACAGGCCCATGGTCGAAAACAGGTACCAGGCGGACAGGGTCCCCCCGTCGTCGTTTCCGGCCAGACCGTCGGGAGCGGCGTGGTACAGGTTCTCCTCGATCCACCGCGACCAACGTAGGCTACTGTCGGCATCACCCCAGAGGCCGAATAGGAAGGGGGCGTGGATATCCGGCTCGTTCCCGTGCCAGTAGTAGGTCTGCGGGAAGGCCAGCACCCCTTCGTCCACCAAGCCCTGCATAAAGAATTCCAGGCGTTCCTTCGCCGCTTCCTCGCCACCCATCAGCTCCGCCAGACCGACGGGATCCTGCGGGGCCAGCCACAGGTACTGCCAGGCATTGCCCTCCGAGTACTCCTCCAACCAACTGAGCTCCGAAAAGTTCTCTTTGAACGTTCCGTCGATGGAGCGGGCGTGGAAGAAGCCCACCTCGGGGTCGTACAGGTTCTTGTAGCTGGTAGAGCGGGCACGGAAAAATGCGGCTTCTTCCTCTTCCCCCAGCGACGTGGCCAGGTTGGCCAATGCACCGTCCGCCCAGTCCAGCTCCTGAAGCCAGCTCACGGAAGTCCCCACCAGCTCGTAGGGATAGTAGCCATAGCTCTGGATCAAGCTTGGATCTGGCCGGGCGTTGTAGGGATAGGAGCCGATGCCTTTGGCCTGAGCCACCAAACGCGGCCAGGCCTCCTCCATCCCCCAGCCCCGGATCCCCTTAAGCCAGGTATCGGCCAGCACGATGTCCGCCGGCGCGCCCAGCATGGAGCCCCCCTCCGTGTGGGCCACCGGCCACCGCGGAAAAGCGCCGCCCTGCTCCGACATTTTCAAGAGAGAGATCGCAAAATCCCTCCCCTTCTCCGG
>JBEIQS010000068.1:0-27015 GCA_040376425.1 Alphaproteobacteria bacterium
GGTTTTGCCGCGGAGAGTGTGCTCTTTACCGAAGACGGCAGCCGCGCGGTGGTGCTTTCGCGCTCGCAGGTGGCCGTGGTGGACCTAGCCTCCTGGGCGGTATCGGTCACCTTCCCGCTCACCCTGGACCCCGACACCATGGTGACGCCACAGGATGTGGTGCTGGCCTCAGGCGGTCGCTACGCGCTGGTCAGTGTGAGCGGATCGGCCGACCTGTATGTGCTGGACCTGGAGCAGGAAAGTATCGATCTGGTCGAACTGTCCAGCTCCCCCACCGACATGCTGGTGGATAGCACCTCCGACCAGACCGTGATGGTCTCCGCGACACGTCGGCAGGTAGATGTGCTTGAACATGAGTTTTTTGAAGTACAGAGCTACGAGCTGGACGAGCCCTGCAACGCCATCCTGGATGGTTCGGTCTGGACGGTATTGTACAATACCAACAACGGCTACCATGACCTGTACCTCTTCCAGCCGGACACCGGCTTGCTGGTCGAGTACCGTGCTGAAAATCCTATTTCCAAGCTTCAGTTGAGCGGTGACGAGCGATTTGCCGTAGCAACGATGAACCCCGATGTGAGCGTGGGCAGCGGCGTGAGCGGCTTCTATGACGCGAACTACGGCCTGGGCATCTTCCCGCTGGCCGAAGAGGCCGATCCGGTGGCCCTGGTCCTGGAAGGTGCGCCCGTGGGTCTGGAATTGGTCAGCAACAACGGAATCAACCAGGCTCTGGTGCTGATGAACGAGGTGGATGCTCTGCTTCGGGTGGACCTGGCCACCGGCACCGCCGAGCCCCTGGAGCTGGAGCGGTCGCCCACGGCCATCGCCTCCTCTCCGGATGGCAAGTTCGTGATCTCGCAAGATGCAGCACTCGGGCAGATTTCTTTCCTTGATCCTGCCACTTCCAACATGGTCACCGCCGCCGGATTCGCCTCCATCGGTCTGACTGTCGACACCCTCCTTCCCCGTCGGGACGCGGAGTGAACATGCTGAGCCTCCTTCTTTCCTCCCTGGTTCTTGCTGCGGATTCTGGTCCTCCCAAGCTGGAGCTTTCCTTCCAGACCGGCTGGACCGCAGCCAATGACCCCCGCTACGACCTGCTCTCTGACGCCGACGTACTGGGCAGCCTCGGACTTCGGGCCGGGGTGCGGGTCCATCCCCGCGTGGCCGTGGTGCTGGATTGGCAGCATGGCGGCTCCATGATGGAGATCTACAGCTACGAGGACGACGACGGCAACGGCGAGAGCAGCTTCAACAGCGCCTTCTCCGTGGACCAGATCGGGATCGGCGTGTTGGGAGATCTCAAGGTGGGAAGCTGGTTCCGCCCCTATGCCACCGTGCAGGGCGTGCTGGCGGTGGAGTCGCTGCGCCTGGACGACGACCCCGACCACGACGACAACAGCACCCAGGTCCGCGAGACCGGGGTGGGCGGCGGCGCCTATGGGGCCCTTGGGGTGGAATTCCGCATCCGCCTTGGGAAATCCGGGCTGGTGCTCGCACCCTACACCGAGCTGGGGGGCTCCTACCTCTCCGGCGCGAAGCTGGGCCAGATCGGCGCCGTTTCTTTCGGGGGTTTTGCGGGACGTGCCGGGATCGGCCTCCGCTTTTGATATCCTGTAGCTGTTGAGGTGTTGGATGGTACTCTATCTGCTGTTGGCCTGTTCGGAAGACTATGGCCTGGCGTCCGGTGGGAAGGCGGATGAATCCTGGGACACCGGAGGCCAAGGTGCCACCGATGATGACGATGCTCAGGAACCTCCTCCAGAAGAGGAGGATGATCTTCTGAAGTTGGCGCCCGCCTCCACCAACAACTATGTCTTCATCGCCAACCCCGGCCGCAACACCGTGACCCGGGTGACCGTGCCTGGCCTTGCGGTGCTCACGGTTCCCGTCGGCACGCTGCCCTCCACGGTGATCGCCACACCCGACGGAAAATGGGCGGTGACCCTGAATCAGGGAAGCGACGACCTCAGCATTCTCGACGCCGAAACCCTCGCGGAAGTGCGGGTCCCCATCCGCGACAACTTCAACCGGCTCGCCCTGTCCGGCGACTCGCGCTGGGCCATGGCCTGGTACGACGAAGACGCCGACTCGCTGGGGACCGGCAATGGCATCCAGTCCTTCTCAGAAGTGAGCTTTGTGGACCTTCAGAATGCCGTCCACTGGCCCATGGCGGTGGGCTTTCGGCCTGCGGGGGTGCGCTGGACCGAGGACGGCCACCGCGCGCTGGTCGTCAGCGATGCCTCCCTGGCCCTGGTCGATCTGACGGCCGCCAGCCTGGCTCCGGACCTGATCGTCCTGTCCGAAGACCCCATGGATGCGCCAGAGGCAGAGGAGGTGGAGCTTTCGCCAGATGGAAACTACGCCTTTGTGCGCCAACGCGGCACGGAAGAGGTGGTGGTGGTGGACCTCGCCGACCAGACCCTGGACCGTGTCCCCGTGGGCGCCGACCCCTCGGACATGGACATCTCCCCCGACGGCCTGCAGCTTGCAGTGGTGGCACGAGGCGATGCGCAACTCTGGCTGCTGGACCCCACAAATCCCTTTGGAACGCCGGAGATCGTGGACCTTCCTGTAGCGGGTAGCTACGGCTCCCTGCAATTTGTAGGCGATGGCAGCCGGGGCGTCCTGTACACCAGCTCCTCCGCCAAAGACCGCTTTGCAATCTGGGATCAGGCCGATGACTCCATCCGGGAGCGCCCGCTGGTCAAGCCCATCCGCAGTGTGGCACTCTCGGCGGACGGATCCTCCCTGCTGATCTTCCACACCCAGACCGACGTGGAGGGTGCGGACCGCACCAGCCCCTTCTACGGAAAATGGGCCTTGACCCAGGTGGATCTGAGTGACCTCCGCTCCAACCCGCTCTTGCTCCCCGCCGAGCCCACCGGCTACACCGTCTCCGATGATGGGCGTTATGGCTGGTTCATCCTCAAAGGCTACCCGCTCCTGGAGTCGCTGTCCTTTGAGACGCTCCTGAACACCGAGCTCAAGCTGCCTTCGCTGCCGGTCTATGTGGGCGCGCTGCCCGGCACCGCGACCGCCTGGTGCAGCCAAGAACATGAGCTGGGACGCATCTCCTTCTACGATGCCGACGCCAACAGCCTGGACACCATCACCGGCTTCGAGCTGAACTCAGGCATCGAGCACGAATAGCGGGGACTACCTCCTTCTCCGCGTCACACCGTCCCTTTTGCTGAATGAAGCCTCATTCAGTGATGGGAACAGGGCGTCGCCCGTCGCAACAGCTCAATCGCACGCTCGTCTCCGGCGGCTGCCAGTTCCTCAAGCTGCGGCCGGCTCTGCTCCTGCCCCCCCTCCCCCATCATCGTACAAAAGAGCAGAGAGGTGGTGGCCCAGGCATCCTGTGGATCACGCTCCAGCACTCCGGTGTACAGCGCTGCCGCCCCCCCAAAATCACCGCTGTCCAGGTGCAGGTCGGCCAGATCGTTGCGCGTGGACAGGTCGTCTGGTTTGTACGAAAGAGCCTGCTGATACCAGGACTTTGCCACCTCTACGCTGCCGCAGGCACTGTGCAGCATCCCCAGCGACAGGGCCGTGCCCCAGCCCGGAAAACGCTTGTAGAGCTGCATGGCCACCGGGAAGGCCTCGGTGTCCCGCCCCGCTTTGCGCAAAAAGGTGACGTGCAGGTTGCCAAAGGCCTGCTCGGGCCAGCAGCCGTAGGACCGCTGGGCCAGGGGGATCAGGTAGTCGAGCACCGCCGCCTCCACCCGCACCCCCGGCAGCCGACCCAGCCAGGACACCAGAAAACGCTGGTAGAAACCCGGTCCCACCGCGAGCATGCGGGCCGGCTCCGACCAGGCCAACAGCCTCGGCAACAACTGCGGCGCCGCCTGCACCCCCGCGAGCTGCAGCAGCAGGCGGAGCGCTTCCGCATCCCGACCGACACGGTGCAGAAGCAGGCTGCGAAGCATCGCATCCCCCAGGCCCATGCGCGCCGGATTCGGCAGCAGGCCCAGTGGATCCGTCAACATCTGAAAACAGCGCTCCAGCAGGAGCTGGTACTCCGGGCACTCAGGATCGGCATACAGCGCCAGCCCAAGGTGCCGAAGCGCACTCAGAACATCCCCTTGATCCAAGGCTTCAGCGGCAAGCGCCGCCTCCACCTCGGGGGAATTGATGGGGAGGGCCTCCCCCTCCCCTTGACCGGTCAAGAGACGCGCACCCGCCAGGTGCTGCCTTCCGCCCCGTCCATCACCACCACCGAGCGGCTCTCCAGCTCCACCCGCAGACGATCGGCGGCAGCCCAGTCTTTTTCCGCACGGGCTCGCGCCCGATCGGCCACCATTGCCTCGACCTCGGCCACGGCCGGGCCCAGACGCTTGACCTTCAGCTCGTCAAAGAAGGCCGCCGGACGGTAGCCACCGATGCCCAGCACCTCCGCGCAGAGGCGGAAAGCCTCTTTGACAGGGGCCAAGGCCAGCTTGCCCTGGCGACGACGCTTGCGGTCGTTGCCAAAGCGGTTGATGGCCCGCACCAGCTCGAACAGAAAACCCATTGCGGCGGCGGTGTTGAAGTCGTCGTCCATGGAGTTGCGGAAGCGCAGCGGGAAGGCAGAAGCAAGAACAAAAACCTCCTCCCCGTGCTCGCCCAGGCTGTCGATGGGGGCCTCGGTACCCGTGGCCATCACCTCTTCCACCAGCTCCTTGGCCTGATACAGCCGATCCAGCGCACCCGTCGCATTGGCAAGCACGTCTGGACCCCACAAAAGGGGCGAGCGATAGTGTACTTCCAGGTAGCAGAGCCGCAGCACTTCCGCAGGAACCGAGGCAAGCAGATCCCGGATGGTGATCACGTTGCCCAGGGACTTGGACATTTTGATGGGGCCATCCGGCCCACCCAGGCTCAAGTGCCCATTGTGGAGCCAGTACCTGGACATCGGGCTGACGTGGGTGGCACACTCCGACTGGGCGATCTCATTTTCATGGTGCGGGAAGATCAGATCGATGCCGCCGCCGTGCATGTCGAAGCTGTCGCCCAGGTAGCGGCGGGACATGCCCGAGCACTCGATATGCCAGCCTGGACGCCCCACACCCCAGGGGCTGTCCCAGCAGGGCTCCGCACCCTCGATGGTGGCCGGACCGGCCACGGACTTCCACAGCACAAAGTCGCCGGGGTGCCGCTTCTCCTGGTTCACTTCCACCCGCTCGCCCGCCCGCAGATCCTCCAGCTTCCGACCGGATAGTTTTCCGTACTCCGAGAAGCTCTCCACTGCAAAGTAGACGTCGCCCGACGCGCCCTGGTAGGCATTACCGCCCTCGACCAACCGGCGGATCACCTCGAGAATTTCCGGGATCGACGTGCTGACCCGCGGCTCCACCGTGGGACGCACCAGGCCCACCGCATCCAGATCGCGATCGAGCTGGGCGATGTACTCGGCCGAAACCTCCAGGCCACTCTTTCCAAGCTGCTTGGCACGGGCAATAATTTTGTCGTCCACGTCGGTGTGGTTTCGGACATGGTTCACTTCGTAGCCTACACTACGAAGATAGCGGACCACCACGTCAAAGGCCATCATTGCGCGGGCGTGGCCGATGTGGCACAGGTCGTAGACCGTCATTCCACAGACATACACGCCGACTTTTCCAGGTTCGCGGGGCACAAAAGGCTCCACGGTGCGGGTCAGCGTATTGTAGACGCGAAGGGACGACCGTTCCGACATGCTCTCTCCGCCCCGGTGCAGGCCCCGACGTGGGGCTGCCCGCAGCAGGCGGCGTCTAACCGATTTTTGCGGCTCCCGCCGCCGCGCTCACTTCGCCTGGAAGAGCGCGTCGATCTCGATAGCCACCTGCTTGTCGTCGTCGTCCCGGGCTACCGCGATCTCCTGCACCAGCAGGTTCCGGGCCTGATCAAACATTTTCCGCTCGCCAAAAGAGAGCGCTTTGTCGCCTTTGAGCAGGGCAAGATCGCGGAGCACCTTCGCAACTTCGATGGGATCACCGGTCTTGATCTTGCTCATGTAGTCGCGGTAGCGCCGGTTCCAGGTCTGGTTGTCCGTTGGCACATCGCGATTTTTCAGGATCTCATAGACCTTGTCGATCTGCTCCCGGTTGATAATGGTGCGCATCCCGATCTGCTGAGCGTTATGCACCGGCACCCGAATGGTCATGCCGTTGTCCAGAATCTTCAGTACATAGAAGGTAGCTTTTTCTCCGCTGAGCTCTTCCGTGACTACGTCCCGGATGATCCCTACCCCATGCGCGGGATAGACCGCCTTGTCGCCCACGTTGAAATTCATGCTGCTACTCCATGTGCAAGCGGCCGCCCGCCGCACACTTCGAAAGTCCCCGCCAGAGGAGGGGCACAGATTCATGGTGTATAACCCGTTCTCCTCCGTCGCGCCGGTCACCTTCGGTCGCCCGTGCTGAGGCTGTTGTTGGCGGCTGTGGCGCCGCCGACCCTGAAGGTGACGGCCGTGGCGCTACTTTTGGGGAGCCTGGGCCTCTTTGCCCAGGCGCTCCTGCTGACGGCGGTGGTACCGGATCCGCCCCTTGTCGCGCAGCTCTATGCCGGAAGTGTGGGGATTATCCTTGGGATTGCGCTGACCGTGGGGATGGTGGTTGGGACGGTTGTTGGGCTGCGGCGGCTAGCGGAGGAAGGCGCATGGCTGGGACTACAGAGCCTGGGCATTTCCGGCCTTCAAGTTCTGTTTCCTCTCCTGGTGCCCCTGGGCCTGCTGACGCTGGTGCAGCTTGGCGTGGCCCATGGCCTGGAGCCCTGGTCCCGCCAGCACCTGCGGGAGGCGCGGGTGGCCGCTGCGGGCCAGATCCGCCCCGTGGAAGGCCGGCCGCTTCGGCTGGGTCCTTGGTCTGTGGTTCTTCAGGGGGGAACACTGTATTTCGCGGGACAAAACCTGCGTGGAAAGGCGACGAGCTGGCGTATGGAGCCTGAGCGGGAGGGGCTGCGGATGCACTTGGGAGAGGGAGAGATCAGCGACTGGAATGGAACGATGGGAGCCCATTTTTCGTCACTGGCGACTTCGATCCCGCTGCCCAAGATCGGAGCGTCCCCGGCGGCGGAAAAGTCCACCCGCCGGCTCCACGAGGAACTTCAGAAAAAGGCACATCCCGAGCGGCACCAGGCGGAGCGATGGCTGCTCTGGAAGCGCAGCCTGCTGCCCTTGGGCACCCTGCTGCTGAGTGTAGGCGCGGTACCGGCGGCCTTGGGACGACGCCCCGTTACGTTGATTATCGGCTCCCTTCTTCTTCCTTTTTGGGCATCCGTGCGGATATTGGATACGATGGTAGCCAGGCAGGGAGCGGGGCTGGCGGCACTTTGTCTGCTGGTCGGCTGTGTCATTTTTTTAGGAATAAGCTGGGGAAGATGGACCGCACGCTGATGCGATTGTTGGGCGGGCGGTTGCTCCGTGCCCTGCTCGCGGTTCAGGGCGGGGGCCTGTGCCTGCTGGGCCTGGTGCTGCTGGTGGAGGGGCAGCCACTGCGGGGGGTGCTGGAGCGGCTGCCGGGGTTGTGGGCGCTGGCGGGCAGCAGCCTGAGCCTGGTGGGCATGCAGGTGGGGGTGACGCGGATGCGGCGGGAAGGGGTGCTTTTGGCCCTGGGCACACTGGGGGTGAGTCCCGCGAAGCTGGTGGGCTGGGGGGCCGCGCTGGGGCTGCTGGCGGCCCTGCCGACGCTGTGGGCGGGGGAACCGGAGCTGGGCGGGGGAGGCCCGATGTGGACGGGGCAGGGCTGGCTGTTGGATGGCGCCTACTATCCGGAACCGAGTGCAAATCCGGTCACGATGGAAGCCCCGCTGCCCTGGGGAGCCCTGGCCACGGGCGCGGCGGCGGGCGCGCTGGGCGTGGGTCTGGGGCTGTACCGCGGGGTGGTAGAGACCCTGATGGCGACCGGGTTGCTGCTGGTGATCCACGCGCTGACGCGGGGCCTGATGGAGCGGGGGCTGTTTGGAGGAGGAGGCAGCGCTCTGCCCTCCCTGCTCCTGCTGCTGGCGCTGGCGCGGGTGTGGGGCACCAGGCCGCTGTTTCCACGCCGCTAGGGACCAGCCACAATTGTTTCCAAAAAGGAGCCCTTAATCAAATTGTCCACCACGGCCTCGGCCTGGCCGGTGGGCAGCTTCCCGCCGGGAATCCACAATTCGTTCGCACCGGCCTCGTTGCCGCTGGGCAGGCGCAGGTTGTGGTCTTTGGGCGCAGTCACATCGATACGCACCAGGGTCTCGCCGGACCAGGCGCCGGCGGGAATGCCCAGGGCCTTTTCAATCTTGGAGATATCACCACCCGTTTTGGCCAGAAGGGAGTCCATCTCCGCCTTGGTCATCACAAACTGGCCGACTTTGCGACCCACGGGATCCCGGCCGAACTTGTCCAGCATCTTCTTGGGCACCAGGTAGGCGGCCCCCTCTTCAAAGAGCTTCAGGTGCGCCTGGATGTGCTCTTTGGACAGGTAGGCCTCCGGCTCGGGACGCAGGCCCTTTTCCGTGCCTTTGACCTTGATCACCGCCTCCACCTCTGCCGTGGTCTTCAGGGTGAGGCCGGTGTCGGTATCCACAAAGGCGCCTTTGGCGTCATCATACTTGAACTTGGGCAGATCTTTGCCGCCCGGTGCCCGGCGCAGGTAGGGCTTGCCAGACTCGCGCTTGACCCAGACATAGCCCTCTGGGGCCTCCGGCCAGCCCAGATGCTTGGCCTGCTCCACGCCGGTCTTCGGCAGCACGGTTTCGGGGGCATCTGTAGTCGCCTTTACAGTCGTTTCGCCCGAATCGGTAGTCGATTTTACCGTTGTTTCCGGCCCGTCCGTTCCGGCCTTGACGTTGACGTCGGGGCTGCCCGTCTCCACGCCGCCGAGCTTGATCTTCGCCCCGTCCTGGATGTCCGTCTGGATCTTCTTGATCCCCTTGATGTTTTCCGCGCCGTTGGTGATCACGGAGGAGACCAGGGTGAGAAGGAAGCCGTCCCAGGTGAAGGTGCCGGAGAGCAGCTGCACGGTGGTGTCGAAGCTGACATCCGTCGCCACCTTGATGGAGAACTGCGCCAGCGGCGTCAGCTTGCCCACCAGGGCCCCCACACCCCCGCCGATGGCGCCGCCCAGCGCCCCCAGCAACACCGCCTTGATCAGCCCCTCGTTCCAGGGCTTTCCATCGCAGACATTGCCGATCACGGTGGTGGCGCCACCCGAGAGGGCCCCCACAATCGCCCCCCCCACCACCGCGCCAATCACCCCCGCCGCCGCCGCAGAGGCCCCCAAGGCCGCTGCCGCACCGGTGACCGCGCCCACCACCAGGGGCCCGAGCACCACCGCGATCACAATAACCAGGACGATGATCAGCACCCACTTCAGCACACTCTTCCAGCGCGGCTGCACCTCGGCCGCGGCTTTGTCCGCATCCTCCGTGATCTTGGTGCTCATGCCTGCCAGGGCGCCGTTGAGCCCATCGGTCAGGGACTTCACATTGGCATCCGAGCCATCCTTCAGCATTTTCCCAAGCTCGGAATAGCACTTGGTCAGGCCCTCCTGCACCTGGCCGAAGCCCTTCTTGGCGCCCTCTACCGAGTAGTTCACCCCTTTCTGGTGTCCGGCGGAAAGCTTCGGGAAGATCTCCTTCGATTTTGCTCCCACGAGGCCCAGGTGCTCCAGCGCCTGAGCCCCCATCTGACCGGCCGCGGTTGCGCCGGCCAGGGCCTGGCTTTGCAGGCCCGTCGCTACACCCACAAGCTGCTGCTGGATGCCCACCACGGCCGCATCGGCCCCCCCGCCAAAAGCCTCGGTCATCGCCGTGAACTGCGCCGCATAGGCCGCTCCCGCATCTGCCAGCGCAGCCGCGAGCGCCTCGGGATCGGGGGCAGGCACCCCCTCCAGTTGCGCCTCCAGGTTGTTCAAAGAAGCCGTCATGGAAGCAGCCGCATCCGCGAGGCCCTGTCGCAAGCCCGCGATCGACAGGTTCGCCATGTTCTGCAGCTTCGCCACTTCGCCCTGCGTTGCCTGGGCAAGTCCGTCCTTCTGGGTCTGGCCGTGGCGCTCCAGGGCCGACACCGAGGCGGACGACGCCTGGTTGACGGCCGTGGTCAAGCCCGCCGCCGCCTGGCCTACCGCTGCACGGGAGTCCAGGTTTGCCTTCTCGATCTGAGCCAACATTCCGTCATAGAGCTGTTTTGCTTGCGCACGCGCAGCCGCGGCGGCCTTGGCCACCACCTCCAGATCCTTGCCGCCGTTCTGCCGCGCGCCGTCCGCCTGCTTGTTGGCGGTGGCGATGATCTCTTCCTGGTACTTCTTCGAGACCTTTTCGGCCGCTTCCGCCCGCGCTTCCAGGCGATTGTCGGTGACCGGACCATCCAACAGGCTGTCGTCCCGGTTGATCTTCTGGCGGCGCCAGCCTGAAGCCCGGCGTGCCCCCTCGGCAATTGCACGCTGCCCCACCGTCACGCCGGCCGCCCGGTAGGCGCGGTCGGTGGACGCATAGATGCTCAAAATGGTGGCGCGCTGGCCCGCCTCGGCGGCCGCAATGCGCGCCAGAAGCACCTGATAGCCTGCAATCAACGAGGCCTTTCCACCCCGGGTGGCGGCCTCTACCGCCGCCAGAGTCGTCGCAGCCTGCGCCGCAATGGCATTGCGCTGGGCCTGTGCAGCGGCCAGTACCTGCGTCCGCTGCTGGGCAACCACCGTCGCAACGGCCTGCTGTTGGGCTGCGCAGGTGGCCTGCATCGCCTGCGCTGCGGCGTCCGCCGTGAAGCGCACCTTGTTTTCCAGAACCTGCGCTTTCCCGGGGATCTCCGCGATCTCGGTCTTGCGATTCTCCAGGAAGGTGCTGAGCTGCCCGTCATCCTCCTGCTTGGTGGACAGCAGCAGCTCGCGCGCCTCCGCCAGCAGATTCGGGGGGGCGGTCTGAGGGAAAATGCCCAGGGACTCCAGGGTGGGCAGCGAAAAACCGCCCGGTGCAGGCTCATAGAAGCCCACAGTGCCGCCCTCGGTCTGCACCACGGCCACATCTTCGGCGGGCACTTCCTCGGTCTGGATCTCGGTCTTTGGCTCCTCCCCGTTCAGCGTCCCCAGCTCACCATCGGTCTGGACCTGGCCATTGTCTGTGATCTGCAGGTTCAGAAGATCCGCATCCTCCGTGCCCGAAAGCACCTTTCCTACTTCACTTGCCTCCGAACGAAGGGCCGCCTCGTGGGCCTCGCGCTTCAGGCGGCTCTCCTCGCTCTCGGTCTCTGCAAAACGCCGCTCGCCGCCAAGGTGCTTCTGATGGATGCGCCCATCCTCGACTTCAACACGTTGTTCGCCGTGAATCCGATGCCCAACATCCTTGGGCTTCCAGATTTGCAGGCGCGACTCCGGACTGATGAAGGTGGGGCCCGGCGACCAAAGCCGCAGCGGATCCCGCACGGTATCCAAAGCTGCATCCCGACGAAGCACCGGCTCGGGAAGAAGCGAACCCTCCGGTTCAGGAAATTTCAACAGCGTACTTACCAGAGGATGCGCCATCTCAAACCTCGATCTTCGGAAGCGTGACTCTGAACAGAGTCACGCTTTTCTATCGGGAGGGGTTGCGACGGCGCAGCAACAGCGCCGCCAGGCCGAACATTGCCGCAAAGCCGACGGGAGCAGGGGCCGAGGAGCAGCCCAACTCTTCATAGACCTTGGGATCGGTGGGATCCTCGGCGTCCGGGCGCCACGAGTCCGTTGGAGTGGGCTTGCTGTCGCCGCTATCGTCCGGGGGATCGGTATCGTCGTGAGGGCTGCTGTCGTCGGGAGGTGCGGTATCGTCTCCCGGAAGCACACAGTCCTCATCCGCCGTGCCATCGCAGTCCTCGTCGCCCCGTCCGCAGTCATCGGTGCTCAGGGTGGAGCGGATGAGCGGGCTGGTGTCGTCGCAGTCCGCCCCCCCGCCCTGCGCCACGGGATCCCCGTCCGCATCGCGATCATAGTCGTTGGCGTTGTCGCAGTCCTGGTCCACGCCGTCGTACCAGCGCTCCGTGGCCCCGGGATAGACCTCCTGGTCGGTGTCGTCACAGTCCAGCGACTGATCGAAGCCATCCGCGTCGCAATCGGTACACAGCTCGGAATCGCTGCCATCACAGTTCTGATCGATGCCGTCGCCCACCAGCTCGGGGGCTTCCGGCGAGATGGTGGGGTCGGCGTCGTCGCAGTCATCCCCGCCGAAGGCGCTATCGCTGTGGCCATCGGCGTCGCAGTCGTAGTCGTCTTGACTGTCGCAATTGCTGTCCAGCCCATCATAGCAGGCATCGGCTGCACCGGGGTTGATCGCGGCATCGTCGTCGTCACAGTCGGTGCCGTTTCCATACCACCATGTGCCAAAACCATCGCCATCCAGATCGTATTCGGAGCTGCCGTCGCAGTCTGCATCCACACCATCGTAGGGGAAGTCGGTTGCGCCCACAAAGACCGTGGGATCGGCATCGTTACAATCCAGGCCCATCCCCAGCAATTGCTGACCATCGGCGTCGCAGTCGAAGTCGTCGTCGCCGGCACAGTCCTGGTCCAGGCCGTCGTAGCAGGTCTCCGAAGCGCCAGGATAGACGCTGCGATCGCCGTCGTCACAGTCGGCCCCACCGAAGGCCACGTCGTCGAAGCCATCGCGATCGGAGTCGTAGTCCGAAGCCCCGTCGCAGTCCTGGTCGATGCCGTCGCCCGTGGGATCCGTCGCACCGGGGTAGATACTGGCGATTCCGTCGTTGCAGTCATCCCCGCCGTAGTCATCCGAGCGGTGACCGTCGGCATCGCAGTCGTAGTCGTCGCCACCATCACAGGCTTGATCCACCCCATCGTAGCAGGTGTCCGCCGCGCCCGTGTAGATGTCGCGCACACTGTCGTCGCAGTCCGCGCCGCCATAGACGCTGCTGTCCTGTCCGTCGCCATCCACATCGTAGTCGGAGGTGCCGGAACAGTCGGCGTCCACGCCATCGTAGGGCAGATCCAGCGCACCCGGATAGGTGCTTGCCACCGTGTCGTCGCAGTCCAAGGGGCTGTCCACGCCGTCGGCATCGGCGTCGTCGTCGCTGCCGCCCGAGCAGTCCTGGTCCACACCGTCGTACCAGATCTCGGTGGCAGCGGGGTTGATCGCCGCATCGCGGTCGTCGCAGTCGTCCCCCACATCCACGCCGTCGCCGTCCTGATCGTCGTCGCTGCCGCCCGAGCAGTCCTGGTCCACACCGTCATACCAGGTCTCGGTCGCGCCGGGCTTGATCGCCGCATCTTCGTCGTCGCAGTCGGCCCCCAGCGCAACGCCGTCGCCGTCCTGATCGTTGTCGTCCCCGCCATCACAGGCGTTGTCGATGCCGTTGTACCAGACCTCCGCCGCACCAGGGTAGGCACCCGCTTCGGTATCATCGCAGTCGGTGGGCTCGCGGAAGCCGTCCCCATCGGCATCATCCAGGCCCAAGCTGCCGAAGGAGAGGTCATCGATGCCCCAGTCGGCATCACCGGCCGAGCTGATCACCGCCCGATCCACGGAATAGGGGAAGGTAAAGGCAACAAACTCAGAGGCGGAGGCGGGGCGGATAATCTGGGTGTAGGCCAGAACGCCGCCATTGTAGGCCTGCAGAGAGAAGGTGCCGGTGGCATCCAACATCGTAAAGGCCACACCGGGCTGCGCCTCGGTGAAGTCCAGTTGCAGGCGGGTTCCCGTCGCAGCACGGGTACCGTTTGCAGCCGTCGATCCGATGAGGGCCGCGCCCCGAAGCCCGGTGCAGTCCAGGCCCAGGTCCAGGTACAGATCCTCGACCAGAGCCCCCTCGGACACGGTATCAAAGTCGATCGCGGTGAGCGCGCCGGCCTCCGCAGCCATCGCCCCCTCCCAGGAGGACGCTGTAGTCCAGATTACAGCCACACCCGCATCCACCACCCCATCGCAGTCCTGATCGATGCCATCCCCCAGGATCTCTACCGCATCCGGCGAGATCGCGGCGTCGGCGTCGTCGCAGTCGCCATCCACATCGGTCCAGCCGTCGCCATCGCGGTCCGTATCGGCCGCGTAGAGCACCTGCAGGTTGTCCAAGCCCCAGCCATCGGCGGTGGCCCCTTCCAGGGTGATCGCGTTCACTTCACCGGCAAAAAGGAAGCTGTAGAAGAGCCCGCCGGTCCGGTCGTCCGCCGAGGCGGCGAATTGGTAGCCGGTGACGACGGCGGTGCCGCTGCGCGTGGCCGCCATGGTGAAGGAATCCTGGGGATCCAGCAGGCGAAGGGCGATGCCATCCACATTCTGCCCAAAGGTCATCGTCAGGCGGTTTGGATTACCACTCACCTGGACGGCCTGGCTCCCGCGGGGCCATGCGCCAAAGACCTGCACCGCCGCCGTGCCGCCCACCAACTGCATGCCCCCGGTACCCAGCGTCGTGTCCCCCGGATTGTAGCCCTCAAAATCTTCGAGGGTCACCCCAGCGGCACTCCAGTTTTCCAGATCCCAGGACCACTCCTCCGCATCGCGACGCACGCGCACCTGACCGTCCACCCAGCCGTCGCAGTCGCCGTCCACCGAGTCGCCCGAGGCATCCACCCCGTTCGGGTTGGCAGCGGCATCGGCGTCTTCGCAGTCATTGCCCCCGGCCGACACGGCCACAAAGCCGTCCGCATCCTGATCATCGAAGTCCGGCCGATACTTCCAGGCCGCCATCGCGCCGTCGTGCGTGTAGCCCACATCCGCGTAGGGCGCGGAAAAAAGTATCGTAGGATACATATCTCCGTCGTCTGCCACCCCCATGCTGGTGCCCAGGGCTCCCGCCCGCCAGGAACCGGCGATCTGGTGCTGCGCCCGATCCGCGTCCATCGCGCCCGAAGGCACGCGGGTGAAGGCGTAGATCACGCCCGAATTCGTCGCACCGCCCGACATGTTGGGTGCGGAAAGGAGCACATCCGGCGCCCCATCCTCGTTCAGGTCGCTGATCTGGATCTCACGACCGAGCTGGGCGGCCGCTGAGGTCCCCTGCACCACCGCGTCCGCACTGGAGGCGGTGGGACAACCCGTCTGAATCTGATCGCGCCAGAAATAGGCACGCCCCAGGTCCGAGGCGGAAGAATCCGCGTTGGGTGCCCCAACCCACAGGTCCGGGCTCCCCGAGCCATCCAGATCGCCCACCGCCACCGACGTACCGAAGTGCATCCCGACGTCCGGCCCGTCGATCACGCAGGAGGCCACCGTGCTGATATCGTACGTTCCACCCCAGGATCCACCGGGCACCATAAAGAGAGAGCCGGAGTCCACGGCGCCGCGGCTCGCATTGGGTGCCCCCACCAGCAGCGTATCCGAGGTGCCGGCCAGAATCGGCCCCACCCACAGGCTGCTGCCCAGGCGGTGACCCACCCCCGCACCATCAAAGCTCGCGTTTGCCGCCGTAGAGATGACATCACTCCCGGAGCCCAACACCCCACCATTCACGACAAAAAGGCGCCCAGAGTCCGCCCCCACCCGATCGGCCTGGGGAGCCCCCAAAAAGAGGTCCAGATAGCCGTCGCCGTTCAGATCACCATCGCCACGCAACACCGTTCCCAGGCCATCCGAAAAGCCGGTGTCCCCCAGAATCTCCCGGTCGGCATCACCCGTCACCCAGTTGCCACCCCAGGCGCCGCCAGAGTAGATCCAGGCCCCCCCGCGCCCACCGGAGGCCGACGGGGCCCCAAAGACCAGCTCGGCCACCCCATCCCCATCCAGATCGCCCATGGCCAGGTCATAGCCAAAGTCGTCCCCGCTGCTGGCACCACCCCAGGAAGAATCAGCATTATCCGTCGTACTTCCCGAATCGGGCCGGTAGATCAGGTAGGCCTCGCCCGCACCGCGATCCGGAGCACCCACCAGCACATCGTCCACCCCATCCGCGTTCACATCGCCCACTGCCAGGGAACGCCCCAAGAAGTCGCCATCGGCCTGACCCTGCCAGGGACTGTCCAGCTCGTCGGAACGCACCAACGCACGGGCGGGGCGCCCGGACTGTTCGCCATACCAGATCGAATTGTTTTGCTGGACAACCGCACTACAAGAATAAGGAAGCCCCTGGCTCCCATTTGCGGACCCGATTACCGCCGCAGCACCATAGTCCACCGACGCATCGCCAAAATCCAGATCCTGGTGGACCAGCACCACTTCGTTGCGGCCCTCCATCAGCCAGATCTGAAAGCTGCCGGTGCCGGGCGCCCGAACATGGCCCACATCTTCCCAAGAAATGACCGTTGTACGCCAGGGATAGGTACCCATGGTGTCCATGTACACGGTGGAGGCGTCCAGATCGTCCCAGAAGGCGGCAACACCGGTCCAGGAGCTGGAACCTGGACAAGAGCCGACCGACGACGAGCTGCCGCCCCCGCCAAAAAAGATCACCCCGTTGGAGGAAAGCTCCAGACTGTCATAGCTTTGCCCATAGTAGGTAAAGGAGAAGGGCAAATCCACGGCGACCAACGCATCGTCCGCCAGTGAAAAAGCCTCTCCGCCCGTGGCATCCAGCCATACATGGCTGGGACCATCCGGTTCCTGGCTATCAGTAAATACTTCGTCCCCTGCATCCGGTCCACCAGAAGCAGCCAGCGCAGAGGAAAGGAGGGGGAAGAGGAGTCCGAGGAGGTTCACCCATGCATGGTAGCGCAACAAGCCCGCAAGGGGAAGCAGATCGTGTACCATTGCCGGATGAGAGAGCAAATTCTGTCCGGTCTGCAGAGCTGGGACCGGCTGCGAGCGGCGCCAGGTTGGCGAATCGGGGTCACCCTGCTGGGTGTGGTCGTCGGTGGGGTGCTGCTTCAGCTCCCCCTGCCCGAGGGGCTGTCTGAAGAGGGGCGCCGGGCGGCCGTGGTCACCGGGCTGATGGCGGTGAGCTGGCTGGGTGGGGTCCTGCCCATGGCGGTGACCGCGCTGATCCCCATCGTCGCCTTCCCGCTGCTGGGGGTGCTCCCCATTCAGGAAGCCACTGCCCCCTATGCCGATCCATTGATATTCCTGATGCTTGGTGGCTTTGTATTGGCCCATGCGATGGAGGAGGTGGGACTGCACCGGCGAATTCTCGCCTTTCTCCTCGGTCCCCAAAAAGTCCGGGAGAACCCACGCCTGACCGTTCTCGCCCTGATGGCCACCGCCTGCGTCGTCTCTTCTTTTGTTTCCAACACCGCCACGATGCTGATGATGCTGCCGCTGGGGCTTGCGGTGGTGGGCAAGCTGCAGGCGGTGGTGGCCGAGGCCGCCCGCGCGCGAATTCGGTCGGCGGCGCTGCTGGGGTTGGCCTATGCCTGCTCGATCGGTGGGGTGTCCACCCTGGTGGGAACCGCGCCCAACGCCGTTTTTGCGCGCATGGCCGCGACCATGGCGGACCGGGAGATCGGCTTTGGCGCATGGATGATGGTGGGCGTACCCTTTGTGCTGCTGGCCCTGCCGACCGCCTGGTGGCTGGTGACGGCGGTGGCACTGCCGCTGCCCACCACGGTACAACAGACCCTTCCCCGACCGGAAAAACCCGCCTGGGCACCCGGAGAACCGGCGGTGCTGGGCGTCCTCCTGCTCTGTTTTGCCGCCTGGCTCACGCGCTCTCCCATCCACCTGGACTTCGGCTCCTGGGTGGGCTGGGGAAGCTGGATGCCCAAAAAGGTAGACGATAGCTGGGTGGCCATCACCGCCACACTCCTGCTTTTCCTGCTGCCCCGCCCCAAAGGTCTGGCCGCTGTGGTGGAGCATGACCACGGCGACGACGCCTCTGAAGCCCGCTTCCTCCTCTCCTGGCGGCGGCTGAGTCGGAAAATGCCCTGGTCGGTGCTGCTGTTGCTGGGCGGCGGCTTCGCGATGGCTGAGGCCATCGAGGCGACCAAGCTCACCGACTGGCTGGGGGGCCATACCGCCGACATCGCCGGGCTGCCCGGACCTGTGGCGGTGTTGATCATCTGCGTGGGCGTGTCTTTTATGTCCGCGTTCACGTCGAACACCGCGACCACCCAGGTGGCCCTTCCACTTCTTGCGGCCGCCGCAAAGGCCGCGGGCGTGGACCCGCTGCTGTGGATGGTGCCGGCGACCATCGCCGCCTCCTGCGACTTCACCATGGCGGTGGGGACACCTCCCAATGCGATTGCCTCCGAAGCAGGCGGCGTTCCCGCCGGAGACATGTTCTTTGCCGGGCTGTTCCTGAACGTCGCCTGTGCGCTGCTGGCGACCGGCGTCGTGTTGCTGATGGTGCCGCTGATCTGGTAGCGCTCAGGTACCGACCAGGCGCATCGCCACCACCGCCCCCTCCCCACCTTCCTCATACTCAGTGCGGGTCACCCGATGAACCACCCCGCGTGCGAGCGCCCAGGCCCGAATGGATGGACTGTGTTCAGGGAAGGTAAGAAGCTCGGGAAGTACCTTGAGGATCGCCGTCAGACGGTGGTCGTCCACATACAGGGCGCAGCCCAACACCTCCTGCAGGGCGGGCAGCTCGCGGAACAGGGCCGCCAGATCGCTGTTGCGGGAGGCGGGGCCGGCCACCACAAAAAGCTTCCGTGGCCGCAGTGCGCGCAAACGAGCCGCCAGCAGGCCCCAGGGAGTCAGCCCACTGGCATCCTCCCCAAGCCGCAGACCGGAGCGCCCGCCATGCCCGACCAACACCACCGCATCCGCACGCACTCCTTCCAGATCTGCAAACAGTTTCGAAAGGGACGCGTAGTCGTTGGTGGCATATACCGGAATGTGAATACAGGAGCTTTTGATTCGTTCAACCAATGAAAGCTCCTGCTCATGCAGGCTACGGCTATCAAACTCAATCACGACAATTGGGTGGCGCACAGGGAGGGAGATGGGCGACATTCTGACCTCTTGAACATATGGATTGTATCCTGATGTTCAGTACCCGTCCAGCCCTCCCTGCACAAATTTTCAGTTCCCCGAGGGCATGCTGCAGGAGGATCCACCCCCGGAACTACCGCCCGAATGCCCTCCATAAGAGCCGCCGTAGTAGGCGTAGCTCCCCGAGGAGCGGCTGCGGCCGACCTTCACCAGCTCGTCCTCAAAGGGGTCCACCTCCACCCAGCGCCGCACCAGGCTGTAGCCCCGCTCATCCCGCACCGACAGCTCATGCCAGCCGACTGAGAGCTGTAGACGACGGGTCTGGTCCGGCGAAAGCCCGCTCACCTGCCGACCATCCACATAGACCCGGGCATAGGACCAGTGGTCGCTGTCCAGGGTCAACAGCCCCGTCGTCGGAGGATCCAGCTTCCAGGTGGTGTTTCCACCCGCCCGCACCGGTAGCGTTTGATCCGCCAGGTACTCGTCGGTGACCCGGCGCGCAGTCAGGTGGAAGCTGCCCACGGGCAGATTCTCATAGACGGTGCTTCCAAAGGGCGGAAGGGTGCGTACCATGCCGCGATCGCAGACCAGCTCCACCGCCATGGGGAAGGGGTTCATCACCACCAGATCCCCGACAGGCGGGGGCTGAGCCGCCCAGCGGATCTCCTGGATCGGCACCATGCTGATCCGTTCGCTGTCCACGATCCGGCCATTGACCTGGAAGGACAGCTCAGCCATGCCCGGGGCAGAGGCAAAGACCCGACTTTCACCGGGGCGCAGCTCGCTCAGCGGGCTACCGTTTTTGAACACAGTGCCGACGGCACCGGTAAGGTTGCTCACCTGGAAGCGGGCGAGGGTCACAGGCGGAATGACGGCGGTGGCAGGGCGACCGGGGCGCAGGAACAGGTCCACCTCCTCCATCGGGTAGTCATTGCCAAAGAGCCGGTAGGAAGCGCGCAGCTCCTGTTGCCCCTCGGGCATCGTGACCACGGCACTGGCGTGGTTGGCGAGGCTCAGCGGGGCGCGGCCCGGCAGGTTGACCTGCACGGTGCCACCGGCCTCGTTGAAGATGGTGACGGGCACCAGCGCACCCCGATCCGGCCGGTACTCTTCGTGCTGCTCCCGGCGTTCCTCCCAGTCCGGGGAGATCTCAGGGTTGTGGTCGTGGCGGCTGTAGCTGTCGCCGGCAAAGGCAGAGAGGGGGGCGAGGAAGAGCAGGGGGAGTAGCGGGCGCATCGTGAACCTCCTGTGAGGTAGACGCCCCCCTGCTCCTTTCCTTCACCAGTGAATATCATCGCGGCTCGCGCGTAACCCTTGTAGAATGCCGATTGTATCATTCCGCTTCATCATGTATCACGATATATCATGATGTCGCACCGGGGAATGGCGCGGCGCGGTCCTATTCCACCTTCTTCCATACGGCTTCCAGGCCGCTGGCGTTGTAGGTGCTGAGCAGAGAGGATGCGCTGGGGCCCCACTTGGGGTGGTACTCCATATGCGGCATGTCCCAACCCCAGTCGAAGCCGCCGGTGGTGAAACCGGCCGCCTTGGCGTGCTTGTGCAGCACCTTCCAGTCCTTCATGGGTGCCGCCCAGGAGGGGTTCTTGCCCTTCGCATCGTAATACACAATATCCACCGCCAGACCATAATTGTGCCAGGAACCGCCAGCATTCACCTTGGTGACGATACTTCCAGGCTTGGTACGTCCCTGAGCGTACAGCGCCTTCTGGCGCTCCATGGTCCGGTGTCCCTCGAAGAGGTAGGGATTCAGCCCGGCGGCCTGGGTGTTGGCCAACACCTGCTTGACCATACTCTTGACGGTGGGGTTCAGCTTGGACTGGCCCAGAATATTCTTGGGGTCGGCCTTGGCCAATCCGCCGGTGGTGGGGGTCGCCGAACCACCCTCGCCAGAACCGCTGCTCTCCCCGGCATTGCTGCCGTTGCCACCGGTCTTCTGCTGCTCGGCTGCGTCGTTGGAGGTACCGTTGCGGAGCTGCGCCACCGCGTCGGGGCCGACCACCCCATCCACGGTGATACGTCGGGCCTCCTGGAAGCGCCGCACGGCCGCGTCCGTCTTCGCGCCGAAGTAGCCGGTGACAGGAAGACCGGCGCCGTGGTTGTTCAGCAGCACCTGCATCTCTTTCACCAGCTCGCTCCGGGTTCCCCTGGTGAGAGGAGGTCTTCCGGTCAGCTTGCTGCCATTGGCGGTGCCGTCCTTGCCCTCGTCTTTGCTGGGTGCGGCGGCTGGCTTGTTGGCATGTCCGGTCAGGGTGGCGGCGGTCTTCGGACCGACGGCGCCATCCACCACCAGGCCATGATCACGCTGGAACTTTTTCACGGCAGCCGTGGTCAGCTCGCCGAAGAAGCCGGTCACCGGCAGGTCGGCTCCGGTCTTGTTCAGAAGCTGCTGGAGCACCTTGACGGCGCTGCCACGCTTGCCGAAGGAAAGCGGCGGATCTCCCGTGAGGGTGGTGCTGGATGCATCGCGTTGAATCTGGGCATTGCCGTGCGCCACCGGCAGCTTGGGCGGCGGGCCCTGCATCCCCTTCTCAATCCACTCCCGAAATGACTTTCCGGCCGCACCGGCGGTCACTTCCCCACCGGTTCCCGGCGTATCCAGCGCCTGACTGCCCGAGCTGGTGCCCAGCGCATGCGAGACTTCGTGTGCCACCAGCTCCATCACGTCCGGGCTTGCACCCTCCTGCTCCGCGAAGGACATCCGCTTGCCGTCGGTGTGCGCATTTGCACCCAACGAAGCATTGTCGCCTTTTTCGCCGAAATTGGCCTGAAGTCCGCCCAGTGACCGCCCGAAGGAGGACTCCAAGGCGCCGTTCAGACCGGGCTGCTTGAAGGGACCGGGGCGGCCCTGAAGCTGCTCCCGCGCCATGCTGTTGGATCGGCCGGCGCCGGACTGCCCCTGGGAGGGGGCCGTGGAAGAGGAGGAGGAGGAAGTCTGACGACGTTGCTTCGCGGACATAAGAACCTCACGCCTGATTTTAGCATAGGGTCGCCCGGACGAGGAAACACCGCAGTGCAGAATCAGTGGATAGTTTTTTTATCCAGCTTGTCTCGAGCATCCCGCTTGATGGCCTCCTGCAGGGGATGCCGCAGGCCGGCCTCTTCGAGGCGCCCGATAAGGCCCAGCGCCTGCTCCAAGTGCGCGGCCTGTGCATCGAGATCCCGAGCATAGATCGAGGCATGTACATGCACCCCGGCCAACTGGAGGGCATACTCCGGCTTCCCCGTAGACTCCGCCAGCACATACAGGGCCATCAGCATGTGCTCCAACGCGGCAGCGGCTTGGGGGCCGGCATCCGCGGCCTCCGCCGCCTCAGCCAATTTCTGGGCACGCGGAATCATCTGGCGGGCCACCGCCTCCAAGTCGCCGCTGTGCGGTAGCAGGGCCCGAAGCGCCGCCAGCTCCCGCATCCCCAGCTCGGCCGCCAATTCCGGCCTTCCCGAGCGCGCACACACCGACGCCATCCACCCGAAATGTTCCGCCCGGGTGGTCATCCACTCCTCCGAAGGCGCCAGCTCCGCGATGCGGTCCAGCGCCGTCCACCGATCCACGGCGGCCTCCCACACCTTTTGTGGGTCCAGGCTGCGCACCTCGGCATCCATGGTCTGCACCAGGGAAATCCAGGCCGCCGCATCGTCCGGGCTCTTGCTCACCCTGGCTTTTGCCTCTTCCACCTTACTCATCTCCCCTCCCCTCTCCAGGTGCAAGCCTCATTGCCACGCCGCTGCCATGGCCACGGCCAGCCGCGCCACCTTCTCCGGTCCGATGTACATCTGGACGAAGGGATCGAAGGGATCTGCCAAAAGATCGCGGCGGATCTCCAGGCAAAGGGTGCGTCCGGGATAGCGCATGGCGTGGTGGTAGGCCATGGTGGAAGGGTGCAGCGGGTAGGTCGCACTGATCTCCATGGAAAGACCTATTTTTTCGAAGGCGATCCGCAGGCGCTCAGCCTGGTCAGGGTCGGCAAATAGGCTGCCATCCGGGGTGCGCCCGATCAGGTCCACCGCAGGCCGCAGGGGCCATGTGGCGGCCCGCTCGGGCTGGTAGGCGGCCCGGAGGCTCTGAACGATCCGATCATCCACCTCCACATCCACCGATCGGGGGGCGTAGCTGTGCAGCATCAAGGCCTGCCCTCCCGCACCGCAGATCTCGGCGAAAGCGGCCAGGGCCACCTCCTGGTAGCGCCAGTAGAGCTGCTCCAGGTGGTGAAGGTCGGCAGGCTCCCGGACATAGGGCGGCACCCCGGGCGTGACCCCTCCCGCCTTGTAGGTCTCTTTGGACTGCCCCAACATGCGGTTCACGTCGATGAAGGTGCGCGGAATCAGCGCCCGAACAAGGAGGACGGAGAAGGACGGGTCCCGACGCACCAGCTCCCGGGCGAGCGCCACGGCCAGCTCGGGGGTGCCGATATCGGTGTTTACATGGAAAAAGTCCGAGAGCCCCTCGGGAAAGGCGCCGTGTAGCTGGGCCCTGGTGTGCTCGAAGTGGGCGGTTTCGGTGGCCCCGTGGGGGAGCTCAATGAGGAGACGGGCCGGGCCTGCAGCGGCCTGTGGGCCTTGGATGGTGTGGACCTCCACAACTCCGGGAATTGACTGTATCATCTCTTTTTCCAGCTTCCTGATTGATTTTGGTGATACATCGGCGTGCCAGCGGGTTGATACATGCGCCGGCGTAACGCTGATACATGACCCCTTGTATCACCTGATACATCGTCCAAGGCCCTACATACCGGGAATCGAAAGTCCGGATCGGGGTGCAGCCACGCGCCCCGCCAGCTCCGAAACAATCTCAGACGGCAGGGGAAACCACCGCAGCCGTTCAAAGTGCTCCGAAAGGACCGGCTCGGCGGCGGCCCCCAGCTTCGGCGTCTCGCCCTCAGCCAGAATACGCCGTGCTTCCTCCAGATAGGCCGACAGCACATCCTCCGGCTCAGTCGCATGGCGCGAGCGATACTCCAACTTCGCATTTTTGTAGGTAATGGAGTGCAAACGCATCACCGGCTCCGGACGCCCAGCCCGGTGCCGCCACTGGCCGCTGAAGGGGCAGAAGTTGTAGTGCGGGATCGCTTTCCACCCCTGCTCCGCCACAATCTCGACCGCATCCAGCAGAAACTCAAACTGAGACTCGGAGATGAAGTAGTTGAAGTTCATCCGCACCCAGCCCGGCTTCACCCCTTCACAACCCTTCAGGATCTCACTCTCAAACTCCCGCGACGTTTCCAGGTCGATGCCCAAAAGACGGTGTCCATAGGGCCCCGCGCAGGAGCAGCCTCCGCGCGCCTGAATTCCAAACAGGTCATTCAACAGCGCCACGACAAAATTGTGGTGCAGCCACCCGCTACCGTGCCGCACCATGAAGCTGACGATGGACAGTCGCCACGCATCCACGTTGCCCAGGATCCGGATGTTGGGGTTCTTTCCCCAACGGGCAACAGCGCGGTGCACAAAATACTCTTCCTTTTCCCGGATCGCCGCTGCACCCACAGCTTCTTTAAGTTGGAAGACCAACCCCGCGCGGATGCTCTCGATGATCGCAGGGGTTCCCCCCTCCTCCCGGTGCACCGGGTCGTCCAGGTAGCGATGCTCGCTCGGGTTTACATAGGCGACGGTCCCCCCACCCGGTTGGGAGGGAACCCGATTCCGGAGGACGTGGTTCTTCACCACCAGCACCCCGGGCGTGCCGGGCCCCCCGATGAACTTGTGGGGGGAAAGAAAAATCGCGTCTTTGTAGGCCAGCTCTCCGTGAGGCCCCTCGACCGTCCGGTTCATGTCGATCTCGACGTAGGGACCGGCGGCGGCAAAGTCGAAGAAGGAGAGCGCACCGTAGCGGTGCAGCAGGATCGAGGTCTGCCAGGTCTGACTGCCGATGCCCGTCACATTGGAAGCAGCCGAGAAGCTACCGATTTTCAACGGACGATGCTGATAGCGCTGAAGCTCCTGCTCCAGGTGCTCCAGGTCCACGTGGCCGTCGGCGTCTTCGGCGATGGTCACCACATCCGCGATGGACTCCCGCCAGGGCAGCTCGTTGGAGTGGTGTTCGTAGGGCCCGATAAAAACAACAGGTCGTTCTTCCTTCGGAATCTTAGACTTCAGATCGTATTTTTCGTCCAGATCGGCAGGGATCCGGAGGTTCAGAATATCGACCAGCTTGTTGATGGCTGCCGTGCAGCCGGATCCGCAGAAGATCACGCTGTCGTTGGACCCGGCACCCACCGCTTTGTGGATAATCTCGCGTGCATCCTCGCGAAAGCGGTTGGTCTGCAGGCCGGTGCCCGAGGACTCGGTGTGGGTATTCGCGTAGAGCGGCATCACTTCCGCGCGAATAAAATCTTCGATGAAGGTCAACGAGCGACCGGAGGCGGTGTAGTCCGCATAGCTGACGCGGCGTGGCCCGTAGGGCCCCGAGAGCACCTGATCGTCCCCGATGATGGACGCGCGAATGGTCTCGATCAGACGCTGGCTGCGCTCCTCCATGGCCCCTCCGTACGGTCGCCAGTGTAGCCCGAAAAGCGCCCGTCTTCCATGAATCCCGCACCATCGTCTCGCCGAGTGGTGCCCAGATGTGGTACAAGAGGCCGCGGATGGGTGTACATGGGACGCGTTGTAGGTATTGACCTGGGGACAACGAATACTGCCGTCGCTGTGCTGGTGGACGGAAAACCCAAGGTCCTGGAAGACGAGCGGGGCTACAAGGTGCTTCCCTCCTGTGTGTCTGCGAAAGGCGACGGTCGCTTTATTGTTGGACATGCGGCCCACAACCTGATCATTACCCGTCCGGGCCGAACGGTGTATGCCACCAAGCGCCTGATCGGGCGCCGCTTCGACAGCCCGGAGGCCACCGAAGCCAAAACCCGCATGCAATACCAGATCCGGGAAGCACCGGACGGTCTGGTACAGGCGCAGGTGGGCGACGCCTGGATGAGCCCGACGGAGATCGCGGCGATTATCCTCCAGGTAGTGAAGTCCATTGCCGAGCGCGGCCTGGGCGACAGTGTGGACTCGGCGGTGATCACCGTCCCTGCCTACTTCAACCACCAGCAACGCCAGGCCACGCTGGATGCGGCACAATTGGCCGGCCTTCGCTGCGAGCGCCTGCTGAACGAGCCCACGGCGGCCGCGCTGGCCTATGGCTTCAAGAAGACGGCGGAAAAGACAATCCTCGTCTTCGATCTGGGTGGTGGTACCTTCGATGTTTCCGTTCTGCGCATCGGCGATGGGCTCTACGAGACGCTGTCCACCGTCGGCGACACCTACCTGGGGGGCGAGGACTTCGACTTCCGTCTGGTGGACTTCCTGGCGGACAGCTTCAAACAAAAGCATGGCATCGACCTACGCAACGACAAGCACACCCTCCAGCGCCTGAAAGACGCCGCCGAGCGGGCCAAGTGTGAGCTCTCCTTCTCGGAGCGGACCGCCATCAACGTGCCGCACGTCACCCCCACAGCGAACCTGGAGGTCACGGTCACCCGTGCGCAGCTTGAACAGATCACCGCAGATCTGGTGGCCCGCTGTGTGGAGGTAACCCGGAAAGCGGTGGCAGAAGCAGGGATTGAGCTGCGGGCGGTAGAAGAGGTGGTGCTGGTGGGTGGCCAGAGCCGGATGCCGCGGCTGCGGGAGGCCGTCACCGGACTCTTCGGAAAAGAGCCCAGCCGAAGTGTACATCCTGAAGAGGCCGTGGCCGTCGGTGCGGCGATCTACGCCGCCGGGCTGGACGACCCCGAGCAACCCGGCGCGGTGCTGTTGGACGTGACGCCCTTCGATCTCGGCATCGACTCTGCGGGCGGCATGTTCACACCGGTGATCGAGCGGAATTCTCGGGTTCCCGGCCAGCAGGGGCGTAGCTTTGTGACCGCCCGCGACGGCCAGGACGTGGTGAAAATCGTGGTGCGGCAGGGAAACAGCCGCGTCGCCTCTGAAAACGAGTTTCTGGGCGAATTTCTGATGACCGGGCTCACGCGGGCCCCCCGCTTCCAGACCAAGGTGGAAGTGACCTTCCGACTGGACAGCAACGGCATCTTGCACGTGGCCGCCGTGGAGAAGGGCACCGGCGAGAAGAAGCAGATCATCATCCGCAATTACGCGCAGCGCGCCACCGACGCCAAGATGCCCACCCCCGAGGAAGCAGCAGCCGATCGGGAGCGGCGCTCCAAGGAGGAGGTGGGTACGGAGACCATCGCTCCGGTACCGGTGAGCGCAGGAACCAAGAAAAAAGCTGGATTTTTCGACTCTCTCTTCGGCGCAAAGGGCAAGACGCCCAAGGCGGCCAAGGCAACGCCA
>JBEIQS010000470.1:0-1856 GCA_040376425.1 Alphaproteobacteria bacterium
ACACCCGCGCCGTGTTGTCCCTCGACGCGGTCAGCACCCAGCGGCCATCCGGGCTCCAGCTGGCGGGCCAGACGTCGTCCGTGTGCCCGGTCAGGGGGACCACCAACTCCCCCGCCGCCGTCCACACCCGCGCCGTGTTGTCTTCCGACGCGGTCAGTATCCGGCTGCCATCCGGGCTCCACACGGCGGACCGGACCCCTCCCGTGTGCCCGGTCAGGGTAACTACCGGCGCCCCCGCCGCCGTCCACACCCGCGCCGTGTTGTCTTCCGACGCGGTCAGTACCCGGCTGCCATCCGGGCTCCAGACCGCGGACCAGACATTGGCGGCGTGCCCGGTCAGGGTGGCCACCGGCGCGCCCGCTGCCGTCCACACCCGCGCCGTGTTGTCTTCCGACGCGGTCAGCACCCGGCTGCCATCCGGGCTCCACACTGCGGTGCGGACCGGGCCCGTGTGCCCAAGCACGGCTTCCAACCTGCCGGGGGCGACTCGAGCCTGCTGCAAGAGCTCCCAATAGTCCCGCACCGACTGGGACAGCTCCCCGAGCAATAACATCGCCGGCGTTGGCCGCCCGGTAGCCAACAGCTCCCGTACACTCGCGAGCTTGGTGGCGGCGCGGGCATTTTCGGCCTGTTGCAGCGCTTCCTGCTTCGCAGATTCGGCCTTTTGCTTCTCCTGCTCCGCCACAGCAAGCGCACCCTCCGCCACCTGCGTCGCCTCCTCGGCCTTCTGCTTCTCCTGCTCAGCCGCCGCAAGCGCCCCCTTCGCGACCGCTGTCGCCCCCTCGGCCTTCTGCTTTTCCTCCAGGGCCACGACCCTCTGCAACTGCGCCTCCAACACTTTCGCCGCCGCATTCAGGTTGGCCAGGATCGAAGTCCCGGTGGCCTGCTCCGCCTTCTGCTTCTCCTCGTTGGCCTTGTCTCTCTCCCCGGCGGCCGTCTCCGTCGCCTCCTCGGCCCTCTGCCACAGCCCCAACGCCCCCACCGTCGCCCCCAGGGCCACCACCAACAACAGCAAAATCGTCGCCAGAAAAGCCCGCTGCCGCCGCAACGCCGCCGCCTCCCGCTCCCGCAGCTCCGCCGACTGGGCCAAAAACTGAGCCTCCTCCGGCGTCACCATCGCCGGATGTGCCGCCGCCCAGGCCCGCGCGACAACCAAGGCCGCCGCACTCAACAAAAGCCCCGGACTACGACCGCCCCCCTCCCAGGCCCGCGCCTGCACCTGGAAAGGCTGCAAATGTTTTCGCTCCCAAGCCGCATTGTCGGAGAGCACCGCATCGATCAGGCGATCGTGCGAAAGCTCCAGCCAGGTGGCCCCCGCCCGGCTCTCCTTGCGCAAAAGATAGCGATCCACGAGTGCTTCCACCAGGTGGTTGTCCAGCCCCCGGGTCTGGCCCGCCTCGCGGAGCACCTGCATGCGCACGCCCCCCACAATCAGGTGCGCCCCCACCCAGTCGCGCAGGCGGCGCTCCTGCGCCAGATCCTGCTGCGCCACCTCGCGCACACAATCCGCATAATAGGCCGCCAAGGCCTCGGACACCTTGGCATGCTCCCGCACAAAGGCGCCGTCCAGGTCAGAGCAGCCCGCCCGCGCCGCCTCCTCCCACAGGCGGTGACAGACCACCTGAAGCTGCACCGGCTCCACATAGAGCCCCAGCTCGGGCTGGAATTGGCCATTCTCCTGTTGCACCTGCACCAAACGCAGCTCGCGCACCAAGTCGGCCACACCCGAAAAATCCCGGCCGCCAAGGCGGGCCAGCTCCAGGGCCGCCGTGGTGGCGCCCGCCTCGCTCAGCAGGTCCAGGCGGAAGGTATTGCCCATCTGACTTGGGATACGGCCGCGATAGGGCGCAAAGGCC
>JBEIQS010000015.1:0-56248 GCA_040376425.1 Alphaproteobacteria bacterium
CCCGGCCGCGCGGGTCGCCGCTCCCCCCGCGCCCGCACCCGCGCCTCCCCGCCCGGCCCCGGCAGCGCCGCCGCCGGTGGCCCCCCTGCGGTCCACCGACGATGACGACGTCTTTGCGCGGTTGTTGGAAGAGGGTGGGACCCTGGCGGAGATCGAGCCGGATGCGCTGGACGAAGCCGGCGCTTCGGAGACGGAGATCCTGGAAGAAGCCCGCTCTTTGGTGGCCGTTGGCATGTTCCAGCAGGGCCTCGATCTGGCCAAGCCGCTGGGCTCGCTGGGCGCGCGTGTGGTGGAAGCCCAAGCCCTTCGGGGACTGGGTCGGGTGCCCGAGGCAGTGGAGGCCATGCGCGATGCCAGCAACGAGGCCTCCGAGGACGATCCCGCCTACGCAGAGGCGCTGTTTGAGCTGTCCGGTCTGTACACGGCGACCGGAAAGCACAAGTCTGCCCTGCGTCTGTTGGAAGAGCTCGCGGATCTGTTCCCCGACTTCCGCGCTCAGGACGTGACGGCGCGCACCAAGGGCCTGCAGAAGCTGCTGGCCGGGCGCTAGGTCGCCCTGAAGCTGCTGCATGTGCTGCACGGTTGGCCCCCCGCACAGGCGGGTGGCACCGAATTGTATGTGGCCGCGCTCTGCGAGGCGCAGCGGCAGGCGGGCTGGGAGCCGCTGAGTTTTGTTGCCGGCCGCGATGCGCAGGCGGGGAGGGGAATCCGACGAAGTTTTTCCGATCCGGAGGTGGAGCGCCGCTTTGATGAGGTTGTACAGCAGGTCCGGCCGGATCTGGTCCATGTCCACCACCTGACCGGGCTCTCGATGGGGCTGCCTCGGGTAGCGAAAAAGAGGGGAATTCCGGTCGTGTTTACGCTCCATGACTGGTGGTTGGAATGCGCGCGCGGACAGCGGGTGGACCGCTGGGGACGGCGCTGCGACGGGGCCGAGCCGGCGCGTTGTGCGGCCTGTGTGGCGCCGGTGCCGGGACTGGCAAGGCTGGGGCCGACGGCGGCCCGGCGCCTCGCCTTGCCCTGGCGTGGGGTGTTGGCGGAGCGCGTGCGGGCATGGGAGTCGCTGAAAGGAGTGGTGGATCGGTGGATATGTCCGTCCGAGCACCTGGGGCGGGGCTTGGGGTTGCCCGCAGTGCACCTGCCGCTGCCGCTGTTGCGCCCGTTGAGCCCGGCCGCGCCTCCCGCCCCCGGGCCGGTTCGCCTTCTCGTTGCGGGCGCGATGATTCCCACCAAGGGACCTCAACTGGTTCTGGAGGCGATTGAAATGCTTCCAAGAGATCAATACGTCCTTCGGATGGTGGGGGCGTTGGTACCTTATGGGGGGCAAATGCGCTTCGCGGAGGAGCTGCGGCGGCGGGCGGCGGGCCGCGGAGTGCAGGTGGAGCAGCGTAGCCATGCGGAGATGGAAAAGGTGCTGGGAGAGTCGGATGTTCTCGTTTTCGCCAGCACATGGGAGGAGAACAGTCCCTCCATTCTGCGCGAGGCGGGGGCGATGGGGATTGCTGTGGTGGCTTCCGATCTGGTGGGGGTTCGGGAGATTCTGCCGGATGCGACTCTATTTCCTGTGGGGGATGTAGCGGCGCTTCGAGCCTGCCTCCGGGCCGAGCTGGCGCGCGGGCGTCGGCGCCTCCCGGCGCATCGTTTTCCGTCGATGGCCGAGCACCGGGCGGCCTTGGAAGGCATCTACCGCGCTATCAAAGCCCCTCCTTTGGGTTGACATGCCCTTTTCGGCGGGCCATATCGGGTGCGGAGCCCCCGGGTTATGGTGGCAGGCGGCTTTTGTGGGGAGGCAGGCGATGTGGTTCTGGGCTTCGACCCTGGCGATGGCCGGGCAGCAGGTGACGGTGTGGGTGGACGGGCACTACGTTCAGGCGAGCATGACGGTGCCGGGCGCCCTTCCTTTTGTGGAGTATTCGGGCGGAGATCGCCCCAAAGGGATGGTTGTGGTGCCCTGGGGAACGCAGCTTTCTGAGCAGCGTGTGGCCCCGCCTGCCCCACCACCGCCGCCGGTGGCCTACACCCAGCCTCCCACCTACGGTTCCGCCACTGGGAGGGGTTCTTCGGCCTCTCCACCTGCGCCCGCTCCGGCCTATCCTCCGGCGCCCGCACCCGCTTATGCCCCGGCCTACGCGCCTGCGCCGGCCCCGGCTCCGGCTCCGGCCTACACACCGGCACCCGCCTATACTGCCGCGCCGGTCCCCGCGCCCGCCTATGCGCCGGCCTACCCTCCGGCCTACAGCGCTCCCCCTGCCGCCGCTGCGCCGGTGGCCGCCCCCGCCTACACGTCTGCACCAAGCCCTACGCCTTCCTCCGCCGCCAATGCCCAGAACAATGTGCAGGCGCTGGAGCTGATGATGCGCACCATGCCTGCGGAGCCCCCGGCCACCTGCAAGACCCCCTCCGAAACCGTTCGGCAGCAGGCGCGGTCGCAGGTGAACACCGGCGACGATGCGCGTATGGCACGGGACAACGTGAGTGCCGTCCGGGCCTATCTGGCCGGTATCGCTATGGATCCCTGCAATGGCTTTGCCTGGCTGGGTCTCGGGCAGGCAGCGATCGACTTGGAACGTCCAGATTTGGCGATCCGCGCCCTGCGCCCCGCCACCCGCCTGATGCCCACCCACTACGGCGCCTGGACCAAGCTGGGCCAGCAGTACGAAGCGATGGGGCAGCGGGATTCGGCGGTGGAAGCCTATTGGCGCGCCCTGGAGCTGCAACCCAGCCTTCCCGAGCCCAAAGCGGGCCTGGGGCGCTTGGGTGCTGGGGAAAAACCCGCAGCGGCCCCTACGAAGCAGGCGGATACCACGCCGGATTTTGGGGAGGAGGAGGATGAGTGGTAGTGTTCAACCGCCTGCTTCACGGTGACTGCCTCGCTCAGCTTTCCGCCCTTCCCGACGCGTCTGTGCGGCTGGTGCTCTGCGATCTCCCCTACGACACCACCCAGAATGACTGGGAGTGTCCGATCCCATTGGAACAGCTCTGGCCCGAATATTGGAGGATACTTGTACCGAATGGTGCGGTAGTATTGACAAGTCAAGGGATTTTTACGGCCCGCCTCATCCTCTCCCAGCCCCAGTACTTCAAGTACAAGCTGATCTGGAAAAAGTCCAAGGCCACAAACTTTCTGAATGCCAAAAAACAGCCGCTTCGCCGCCACGAAGATGTCTGCGTGTTCTACCGCCAGCCCGCCCTCTACAACCCGGAGATGCGGCCGGGGGAGGCCTACGACAAAGGCACGCGAAAGTCCCAGTTCACCGGCTCCTACGGCGAGTTTTCTCCCATCCGGGTGCAGAGTGAAGGCGGGCGCTATCCCGATGACTTCATCGAGACCGCCACTTCCGAAGCCGAAGGTCCGGTCTGGCACCCCACCCAGAAGCCGGTGGCCCTCGGGCGCTATCTGGTGCGGACCTACAGCAATCCGGGCGATGTGGTCTTGGATAATACCTTTGGATCCGGAAGTTTTTTGGTTGCGGCGCTGGCAGAGGGGCGCAACTTTGCGGGTATAGAAAAGACGCGCGAGCACCGCCTGTTCAAAGGGGATCGCCGCGTGGACATGTTTGACGTGGCGGAGGCGCGGCTGTGGCAGGTATGGCAGGAACTCGACGCAGAAAAGCGGGCGCATATCCTACGCTCTCCGCTGATCGACAGGCTGGACGACCCCGAGGTAGGCCGTCGCTACGCGCAGCTATTGGATCAGGCCCGCGCTGAGCGCAATCCGAAGAAAAAATCGAGGAAACAAGATTCAGAAGAAGCGTGACTCATCACCGAGTCACGTCGTAAAGCAAAGCTACAGGGGCTTCTGACCTCTCCGCAGATCGTCGGGCCCGAAGCCTCCCGGTAGCAGCTCCCGCAGGCGGCTCCGTCGTTGGACACCGTTCAGGTCGGCCATCAGAATTTCCGCGTCGGGACCGAACTCGTACAGGACCTGCCGGCAGGCACCGCAGGGACTGGCGGCGGGCTCGGTGTCGGTGATCACCACCACTCCCACAAGGCTGGTCTCTCCGGCGGCGATCGCCTGGAAGATCGCGACCCGTTCGGCACAGCAGGTGAGGGAGAAGCTCGCATTCTCCACATTGCAGCCCGCATAGATCCGGCCCGATGCCATCTGCACCGCAGCCCCGACCCGGAAGTGGGACCAGGGTGCATAGGCATGTTGACGGACAGCCAGAGCCGCTTCAAAAAGTTCGCTTTCTTTCAGCATGACCGTACCACCTCCGCCAGTGCTCCACAAAAACTCTCGATTGCGCGGGCCACGGCCGCCTCCACATCATGGTGGGCCAGCGGCTCGGCGGCCAATCCCGCAGCGGGGTTGCTGACCACCGCGAGGCCCAGCACCCGCAGGCCGTGGTGGTGGGCCGCGATGGCCTCGTGTACCATGCTCATCCCCACCACATCCGCTCCCAGGGTCCGCAGCATGCGGATTTCGGCGGGACTTTCATAGGAAGGCCCGGACATCGCCGCATAGACGGCCTCGGGGAGCTGTGGCAACAGCGCGCGCAACACGGGGCTGTACAGGCTGCCCAGATCGGGGAAGCGGGTCCCCGGCGGGAGGTTGGGGCCGGTGAGCGGGTTCACGCCGGACAGGTTGATGTGATCCCGAATCCGCACCAGGCTTCCCACCGGCCACTCGGGCCGAATCCCCCCTACTGCCGAGGAAAGAACCAGGTTTTTTACTCCCCAGTGGGCGATGGCGCGCGCGCCGAGCACCACCTCGCTGACCGGGTGGCCCTCGTACAGGTGAAGCCGACCAGAAAAGACAAGAATGTCTCTGCCTTCCCAGCGAGCCAGTGCCACTGTTCCCGCATGCCCGGAAACCCCGGTGGGTGGAAGCCCCAGCTCTTCCCGGCGCACCTGGCGAAGCACCTCCATCCGGCCCAGCACCTTGCCCATCCCGCTGCCCAACACCACGGCCAATGCGGGGGCCGGTCCGAAGGTCGCGCGCAGCCTGGTGCTGACCTCTTCGATTCGAAGTGTGCGTTCATCCGTCATTTTTCTTCTCCGTGTTTCCCTTCCCCAGTTCCCGTAGCCAGGATGCCATCGTCTTCCAGCTCTGGGTGTCCGCCTGCCCGGACACACGCAGGACCTGCAATGGATCCACACGCACCGCATCTTTTTTGGGAACTGGATAGATCTCCAAGCCGCTGGGATCCCGCTGTGCCGCACCCAGCCACCGCACATAGACCCCGCGCAGCACGGCCAGACCTTGCGGGTCCATGCCCTGGTGGTGCAGGACTACCTGGCTGATTCCCAATGTTGAAAGTGTAGAAGCCGGCAGCTCTGGAGGTATCAGGTAGCGATCTGTGCCACCCACCACGTCGATGCTCAGCACCACCAGCGGCTCTCCGTAGAGCGGACTGTAGCTTTTCATCGGTTCCAGGCCGGGCATGGTGTCACGCCCAAGCAGGTGGCCCCACCACTGGTAGCGGCTATGCGACCCCGGCGCCGCATCCCGCACCTCGCCGGTGATCTCCAGCGGCAGGTGCAGAATGCTGCCGCTGCCACCGCGCATATCCGCAATGGAGAGGGGCATGTCAAGACGGTTGGGGGCCGGGCGCCCCATCAGACCCAGCTCGGCTGCCCATAGAATGGCAAGGGGCACCAGGATCCGCACGTCAGCCCGCAGGCTGAGCCCGCCCGCCACCGATGCCACCAACAAGGCCCCCGACCAGCCCTGGCCGTTGGGCGCCAAAAGAGCAAGAACCACGCCTGGAAGCGGCAGTGCGGCGCCGCCCAGAGACAGCGGCTCGCCCAGCAACTGGACCACCGGCCCCGCGGCCGCAACCAGCCCCAACAGGTAGACCCGGCCCCAACCGTCCTCGACGCACCCCAAGAGCCACGCCAACAGCAGCGCCAGGCCCAGTGTGGTTCCTTCAGGTCGAAACTCAACAAAGGGCAGGGCCACGTCTGTTGGATCCAACACGCCCACGTCGGCGCCACCTTGGCTGCCCACGGTGACGGCCAGCAAGCCCACCCAGGCCAGACCCCAACGTCCGGCGGCCAGTCCGGCACCCAGGCCGCAGAGCAGCCCCAGCCGGGCGTCGGCCAGTCCGCACAGCAGGATGAGGAGTCCCGAAAGCCAAGGACGAAGGCGGGCTGTTGCCAGCGCACCCACGACCAGGGGGGTTGCTATCAGCTCAAGCAGGCCCCGGCTCCACACCTGATGCAGCACCGGGGGCAGGGCGCCCAGCGCGGCGGCCACGGCCGCCGTGGCCACACTCGCCCCCTCGCGACGGCGGACTTCCCACAAAAGGGCGGCACCGGCCCCGATCAACAGCCACGAGAGCAGCATCAAGCCGGTCTCCAGGCCCAGGACAGGCTCCAGCAGGCGCAGCAGCCAGAGCTGTGGTAGGGCTCCGGCGCCGCCCACGCCCTCGGCACGGAGCGCCTGGAGCGGCAGAAGTGCCCCCACCGGAGAAAAGCCCGACGCGAGGCCCACGGCCCCCGCGACCCCCGCTCCCACCAGCCATGGCTCCAGTCTGCGCATCCATACCGGAGTAACTCAAGGGCCGCAGCCCTGCCGCTTTTCGGTTATCCGACGCGAATGAAGCCCATCCTGCTTACGGCCGGCGCCACCCGCAATCGGGTGGATGCAATTCGCTATCTCTCCGCATTTGCCAGTGGTGGAACGGCTCTTTCTCTGATTGACGGCCTGGGGGATGGGCCGATCCACCTGCTGGGATCGGCGGAGGCACTGCTGCGGGCGCGCTTGGCCGTGGCGGAGCGCCGGCTGGCCGGACTCCCGGCGTGGAAGTTGGTGCTGGAAGAGTATGGGGGAACGCGCGATCTGGAGGGGCGGATGCGCGCGTGGGTGCAATCCAACCCCGAGGGGATCGTGGTCCACTCGGCGGCGGTGGGCGACTACGAAGCTGCGCCCAACACCTCCAAAATCCCCAGTGGGCAGGCGGAGATTTTGATTCGGCTCACGCCGGCACCCAAGATCCTGGACCAGATCCGGGGCTGGGCACCGAACTGCCGGATCCTCAGCTTCAAGGCGGGCGCACCGGGGCTGACTCCCTCCGAGTTGATCGGTATTGCACGAGCCCAATTGCGCCGAACCGGCTCGGATCTGGTCTTTGCCAACGTGATCGGCGAGCTGGAGCAGTCGGTGGTTCTGGTGGAGGAGGCGTCGGAGGTGGCCTACGGGCAGCGGGGGGCGGCGGTGCAGGCGCTGATCGCGCGTCTCCGCGCCTGGCGAAATGAATGATGCCTCATTCATTTTTTCCAGGCGATAGAGAAGGATTTTGGGAGAGGATTCTCGCTGGTGCCCCGAGCCTGGCGACCAGTCCGCGCAGCCCGAGCTCGTAGGAGGCGGCGCCAAAGCCCGCCACCACGCCGACCGCCACATCGGAAAAGTAGGAGTGGCGCCGAAAGGGCTCGCGGGCATGCACGTTGGAGAGGTGGACCTCCACAAAAGGGACGGCGATGGCCAGCAGGGCATCGCGCAGTGCCACCGAGCTGTGGGTGAAGCCGCCCGGGTTGATCAAAACCCCATCCACCGCCCCAAAGGCGTCCTGGATCCGGTCGATCAGCACGCCTTCGTGGTTGGACTGAAAACAGGCCACGCTGCAGCCCAGCTCGGCCCCCAGGTCAGTGAGGCGTGCATCGATCTGTGCCAGGCTCTGCGCCCCGTACAGGGCGGGCTCGCGCTTTCCCAGCATGTTCAGGTTCGGTCCGTGCAGGACCAGGATGCGTTTTTGAGTCATGCACCCTCCAAAAAGCGCTGCAACGGCATCACGCAGAAGCCCCAGGTAGCGGCGGCGCTCCACTCCAAGCGGTACAGATCAAGCGTTCTCTTGCCAGAGAGCACGTCTACCAGATAGCCGCAGTCTGTCCATGCTTTGGGATGGGTACTGGCGTCACGATCCTGATGTTTTTCTTCGCAGCGCCGCAGGCCGCCCACCACTTCACCTTCCACGCCGGGGATGGGGCGGCACAGCCACTCCGCCTTCACATCAAACAGCGTAATTTTATAGTCCTTCCCGACCTTTTGCTTGGGACCCAGCATGCCGACAGCGCGCAGGATGGCGGTCGCGTCGCGGTCCTTCGCCCCCACAAGCGCACGGAAATCTGCCGTTCGCACCACCGAGATCATGGTCTTGGCACCTACGGTTTGGCGAAGGGGGCTGATCCAGGCCACCTGGACGGTGTCGCTGATCGCACGCGGCGCTTCGCAGGCCTGGGCTGTGGAGCAGCCGAAAGCGACCGCGAAGAGGAGAGAAAACAGAAGCTTCATACAGCACCTTCGGCCCGGATCTGCATCACCAGATCCTGATGCGCAGGGCAACCCAGCAGGGACAGCTCGGGTGCCGCCGGACGATCCTTCAAAAAACGCTCCCGCATCGCCTGAATCCGGCGGAAGGAGTCTGTGGCGAGCTGTTCCTGGACCTTGTCCTCCTCCTGTAGGCGGATCAGACATTCCCAGGCTTCAAACTGAAGCTGTGGCTCCTTACAGCACAGGAACAGGTCCACCGTGGCGGCCGTCGCCCGCTGGAGCTGCATGTCCAGCGGGTAGCGCCCACGCACCGCTTTCATCTCCAGGTCGTCCGACACCACAACACCGCCATAGCCAAGCTTCTTCCGCAGGATTCCGCCGAGAATGCGGCTGGACATGGTGGCAGGCCAGTCCTCGTCGAAGGCGGGGTACAGCACATGGGCCGTCATCACCATCCCAATGCCGGCACGCACGGCAGCCGCAAAAGGTGCAACTTCCCGCTCCATCAAGCGATCGGGATCCTCCTCCACCACCGGAAGCTCCAGGTGGGAGTCGGTGCGCGTGTCGCCGTGGCCGGGGAAGTGCTTGGCGCAGGCGATGATACCCTCGTCCTGCATCGCCAGGAAGTAAGGGAGGAGTTGGTCGATCACCCGCTGGGCGGAGGGACCGAAGGAGCGGTCACCGATCACCGGGTTCTGAGGGTTGGAGTGGATGTCCGCGACCGGTGCGAAGTCGAGATCGAAGTCCATCGCCCGCAATTCCAGGGCCATCGCCCGGCCTACGGCGGCCGAGAGCTGGGCACGGCCCGCATTGCCCAGCCACAACATCGGCGGCCATACGGTGGCCGGTGCCTTGATACGCTGTACCCGGCCGCCCTCCTGATCCACACTGCACAGTGCCGGGGTGGCGCTGCGGACCAGGCTGCGCAGCTCGCGGTTCAGCTCGCGCACCTGCGCCGGTTCTTCGACATTTCGCGAAAAGAGGATGAATCCAGCGGGCTGGATGGCCCGGATCAGCTCGCGCTCTTCGGCCCGCACGGAGGGGCCGGCGAGGCCCAGGATCAAGCGCTGGCCGGCGCGCTGCTTCCGGTCGGCGGTGCTGGTGGTCAGCCCGATGGTGGAGATACTCAATGTTGTACCGGGAGCTGCACCAGCTCGATCAAGACGCCATCAAAGTCCTTGGGATGTAGGAAGATTACCTGCGATCCATGTGCGCCGGGACCGGGACTGTCCGTCGTGAAGCGATAGCCTTTGGCGCGAAGGGTGGCCACATCCCCTTGGATGTCATCCGTCTCGAAGCAAAGGTGATGGAGGCCGCCGCCCTTCTTTTCCAAAAAGGTCTGGATTGGGCCTTTTCCGTCCATGGGATGCACCAGCTCGATGCGGGTGCCGGGAATGGGCAGGAAGGCCGTGCGCGTGGACTGGGCCGGCACATCTTCCCGTCCGCCCAGGTCCAAGCCCAGGTCGGTGCAGAAGCGGGTGATAGCCCGATCCAGGTCCGGCACAGCCACGGCAATGTGGTCGAGACGTTTGATCATGGCCTTTCTTTAACCGATCCGGGGGCATCGGGAGGAATCCCCGGGAAGGGCAGGCCGAAGACATCATGTGACGTCTGAGTGACATCCACATGGCCACTCCGATCCGCAAAACGGTGGGTTAGGATGCGGCGCGTTCCAGGGGTGTTCATGATCTCTCTTCTTTGCAACTTGGCTCTTGCTGGAGATACGGGCACCGTTGGCTATGGCCCCAAGGGCTTTACCATCTCGGACGCCGGTGGTAACAACTTTGTGAACTTTGGCCTCAACCTGCAGCCGCGCCTGACCACCACCATCAACGGTGATCCCGACGCCAGCGATGCGGAGGTCTTTTCCGACACCGGCCTGCGCCTGCGTCGTGTGCTGTTTAATGTCGGAGGTACCCTGGTGGGGCGCATCGACTACCGCTTTCGTCTGGATCTGGCAAAGGTCGCCTTCGTGGTGGATACCAGCGGGAAAGAACAGACCGTCGATCGCGGCGTATTGGATGATGCACAGATCATCTTCCGCATCGCAACTCCCTTTGCCGTGTCTGTGGGGCAGTGGAAGGTGCCCTACACCGCCACCCAGATCACCAGTGACCACCACCTGCTGTTTCCCGAGCGGGCGATGCCGGTCGAAGGGTTCAAATACCGGGATCTGAAGATCACCGGCTTCGGTCGGAGTCGGGATGCGGGTGTGGCGGTATCCGGCTCTATGGCCGATAAAAAGCTGGACTATGCCGCGGGAGTCTTCAACGGAAATGGGACCAACGTCTGGCCTGCGGCAGACTTCGGACCGATGTTGCTCTTTCGTCTCAACGCTACCCCGTTGGGAGAGATGAAGTACGATGATGCAGACTTGACCCGGGGAAAGCTGCGGGTCGGCCTGGGGACCGGTGTCACCACCAATTTCAACCCGGTCTACGACGATCAGGGGGCGAAAGTTGGCGACCAGCAGGATTTTCGGCTGAACACGGAGCTGCGGTTGGCGGTGCGCGGGCTGAGCCTCCAGAGCGAATTGCTCTATGGGCAGGTGTTCGAGGCGGAAGGTGAGGATCCTGCTCCCTGGTTGGGCGCCTACGCACAGGTCGGCTACGTGATCCCCGTCGGGCTGGCTCCGGCGATCCGCTGGTCACGCCTGGACCCCTCCCTGGAAGAGGATGGGGATGGGGTTACCCAGGTAGAAGCCGCGTTGAGCTGGTTTCTGCCCGGCGTCCAGAAGGTGCACATGGGCCATCAGGCCAAGCTGACGGCCGGGTGGACCACCTCGCTGCTCGATGACGCGGATCACCCGATCAGCCATACAGCGGTGCTTTCCAGTATCGTCAGCTTCTAAGCCGAAAATGGGAGCTCAGGGAAGCTCGGACTCCCAAACTCCGGTGTAGCTGGTTTCCAGCGAGAGGGTAGCGGCCAAGGCCAGTCCTTCCCAAGCGCAGACCCCCAGCCAGCCAACGGCCACTTTCCCGTTGTTGATGGTCCATCCGGAGCCCGAGTCGGCCGGGAGCGCAAAGGTGCCTCCGGCAAGCGACAGGGCCAGCGCGCCGCAGTTGGCGTCACCGCCACCCTCGCCCTCCAGCGCAAACAAGAACTCATCGGTATCGTGGCGTACCAAACCGGAGCGCACCAGCCGGGGATCCTCGGGATCCCACAGGCGCAGGCTGTGAACGTCCTGTACCACCAACGGATCGTCCTGATCGATGGCCACCCGATCCGGCAACACCTCGGAGGGGCAAACCACGGCGGGATCAGCACAGAAGACCGCCAGATCGATCTCCAACGGGCTGCCGTCGGGCGCATTGAAGGTCACGACGCCCGTCTCGCCGTCGGTCTGCTGTTCCTGCACGGCGCCGCCGATGTCCAGCCGCAGGGTGTACACCCCGCCCCAGCTCAGCGCGTAGATACCTCGAACATCCTGATCGGGATTGCCTGCGCTGTCCGCGGATTTTCCGCCTGCGCCGCCACAGGCCAGCGCTAGGACCAGGCCAATCGCGAGCGACCAGCGCATCGGCGTCAGAGCGCGTAGATGAAGGGGAGCACGGGGCTCGCCTCCACAAACAGGATGAAGCCCACCATGATCAGGAGGAAGATGACGAGCGGCGTCATCCACCAGACCTTCTCATGAAGGATGAAGTCCCAGAATTCCGCAAGGATGCTCTTGTTGGGTTTGGGGAGCTGATCTTCTTCGGCCATGGCTACAGCATAGCGCAGTTTTTGCCGATGGTCGAAGCCGGTGCGCTATACTGCGAACAGGAGACTTCCTATGGTTTTTCTGCTCCTCGCTTGCCAGAATCCCGACGACACCGGCGAGTCGGAAGTGATCAAGGAAAGTGAAGATTCGGAGTCGGAAATCAAGCCCTATCCATGGACCGACAACCCGGACTGGTGGACCGATCCGGGGCCCATCGCGCCGCGCATGTTTCCCGAGTCTGTTCCCGGCGGTATCTGGGACGTTCGCATGGCAACATCCACGGATGGAGTGAATTGGGAAGCAGATCCTCGCCATATCGCCTATGGATTCTCCTCCTTTGACCTGTTGCCGACGCCCGATGGCCTGATCCTGACCGGCGTGATTCAATTCATCGAGAATGACACTGTTCTCCTTGAACAACCGTCTCTTTTGGCGCTGGTCACTCCCGACTTGGAGACCTGGGGTAGCCAACGCTTTCGCATCTCCGAGGCCACCCGCCGCTGGACGGTGGATGGTGGCCTGCGCCTGCGCCCCGATGGCCTGTTTCAGGCCCACTGGTTTGGGACAGATGTTGAAGGAGATCCTGCAACATTGCCAGGAGAGCACGAGATCTACTCCGGCTCCTGGGACGGGGAGACCATCGTGGAGGATGGCCTGATCTACTCCCGCGAGCTGGCGGCGGATCCCTCCGTCTGCTATCGCGGCGATCAGGAATGGCTCTTTTTTACATACCAGGGCGTCACGATTCGCGCGGCCAAGGGCAATGGCGACGGCACCTTTGCGGATACGGACCTGGAGTACGATTTCGTGAACGTCCCGGCATGCGTGTCTGATGACGATGACTTCAGATTGTACGCCCAAAATCGGGGGGGCGGGGGGCCGCCGTGGGTTGTACACCTCAACGAAGATGCCACCTTCAAGAGCAGCGAGCAGATCTACAAGGAGGAGGATGACCCCTTCGGCTACAATAGCTGCACCTCACCGCAGGTGACCTATTTCAAGGGGAAGTATGTACTCTTCTGCGCGGTGATGGTGTTCAATTAGGCGCTGGCTTCGTCCGCTTTGGGGTTTGCTGGTTGCCCTGCTTCTGGTCGGGGGCATCGAGCTTTTTGCCCACCTCCGCTTTGGAGAGCCGCCCCTGCCGGTGCAGTTGGTGCTGGTGGGCACCGCCCACATCGAGCAGCGTGGCGATCAACTGCTGTTGGCCCACCAGCGCGATCGACGTTTGGACGTGCAGATTCCGCGAAAGGGCAACCGACCCCGCCTGGTGGTTCTGGGGGGATCGTCGGTAAGGCGAGGGCCCGGGCCCGGGACGATTTCTGATTTTCCGACCCGCCTTGCAGAGCTGCTTCCCGACGTGGAGGTGCTGAATCTGGGTAGTCCTGGCCAAAGTATGGGGGGAGTGGCCAAGATTCTGGGCGAGCTTGCCCCGGTGCAAGCGGATCGGGTGCTGCTGTATGAGGGACACAACGACTTTGCTCAGGTGGTGTTTATGGGGGGGGTCTATGCGGCACCCCTTTGGCAGCTACCCTTCTACGCACTGACTGGACGATCCTGGATCTACCTCACGGTTAAACACCTGGTGCTGCCGGTGCCTCCTGACACCAGCGGGATGAGCTCGGCCTCGCGCCTGCTGGTCACCGCCGACCGGACCGCCCTGAATGCCCGCGATCAGGTGTTGGATCTGTACCGACAGGCATTGAAGGATGCGGTGGATCAGAGTCCGGCACCGGTAATTTTCTCGACAATGCTCCGTAACTTTGATGCACCGCCCACCGGTGTGTTGGTGGATGGGGATCCGGCGGCCTGTTCGGCCCTGGTGCGCAAGCAGGACCTGGCCCTTACGGAGGTGGAGGCCACCTGTGGGGCCGGCTCGCTTTCCGAATGGTTGGCTGCCCATCAGGCTGATCGCGCAGGCCGGAAGGAGGAGGCGCTGGCGCATTGGCGCCGCTCGCTGGCTCTGGACCCGCTACCCATCCGGGCGCCACTGGAAGCAGACGATCTGATCCGTGAGGTGCAGGGGGCCACCGTGGTGGATCCGGCCACCGCGATGGGGCCGCTGCCGCGGGGGCCGCTGTTCTCGGATGTCCTCCATCCCTCCCCCGAGGGGGCGCTGGCCTTGGCTCAGGTGTTGGCTCCCGCGGTGCGCCAGAGCTTGGGGCGCTGATCAGGCTGCCCCGACCGGGGCCGCGGCGTAGGCGCGTACAAACTGGGTGACCTGGACATCCACAAGATAGTGCAGCGAGAGGGGGCGTACTTCGTTTCCGCAGAGTCCACGTTGGTGGAGCGCACCCAGGACGACTGGCGCCGCGAGGCTCAGCGCTGCGACCCGCAGGTCGGCGGGGAGAAGCTCGCCCCGCTGTTCGTGGTAGGCCAGCCGCTGCTCCAGGCTCTGTAGAATGGGCTCCAGCAGGTTGTTGAGAAAGGCAGGTCCTACCGTTCGATCCCGCAATCCGACCGACAGACCGTGGGCCAGGGTCTCGGCAAGGCCATGTTCCAGCCCGATGACCATCTGGTGCAGGGTGTGCCGTACAGACTCCTCCAGCCCGGTGGTGGGCTCTGCGGTCACAGCGGCAAGATAGCGGGCGCCGCGGCTACCCTGGCGTTCCAGCAGGGCTTTCAGCAGCTCTTCCCGGCTTCCCAGGTGGTGCCGCAGCGTGGAGAGGCTGACCTCTGCCGATTGGGCCATTTCGTTCATCGACAGGCGTGGACCGCCCTCCTCCAGGACCCTTCGCTCCAGGACATCCAAAATCTGCTCGCGCTTCTTTTCGAAATCCCGGTTTCTATCTCCTGGTTTTCTCGCCATCGCTTTTCCTTGAACGAATACCTTGTCGATCTCTATAGAGTGACTATCCTAATAATCTAACGGACGCTACAAGCCTTTCCGTGAGGTCCCATGCTCCTGCTCCTCCTCCTCTCCTGCGCCACCGATCAGGCCCCCGTGCTGAAGGGGGAGTCCATTGGGAGCTGTTCCTACACCAGTCCCTTCTCGGGGGCTAAGGAGTGCCGGGAATACTTCAATACAGACGCCGACTATGCGGAGGCAGACTGTAAAGACCTGGAGACCACCTTCGGCGCTGGAGAGCTTTGCGAGGTGGAAGAGATCCTGGGCTACTGCATCTTTGAGGACGACGGCGTCCAGGTTCGCGCGGCGGTGGAGGGGGATGATCCCAGCAATTGTGGGAGCAACCGCTTCGGCTGTGAGACCTTCGCGCGCGGCTACTGGCAACCGGCGGCGAATTGTGACGGAAACGACGAGATTGTCGTTCTGAACAACCCCTGGCCGCAACCGGAAAAAGTATGCATGGATGCCATTGAAGGCGAGCCCCCGGGCCTTTCAGAGGACGGCGAGGTCTGTACCTGGCAGCTTGTATCCGGCGCTACAGAAGAGGGCCGGAACTTCTCCGACTACGCCTCCTGCGACATCGTTCGGCGGCAGCGTCCCTACGGACCTGCTCCGGGAAATGCCCGCTCGGCCGAGCCCGATCCCCGCATGGAGGATCCCACCTATGTTGCCGAGCTGGACTGGGTTCGCGATCAGGTGTCGGCCGCGTCCTGCGACTGCTGCCACTCCGCCAATGCCCCCGAAGGGGCAGCGGTGTTCGACACGGACTTCGCGGGGAATATGGCCAACCAGTTCAACGATCGCGGGATTGCCATGGCGGCAGGCTGGATCCCCACCATCGGCTTTGGAACTTTCCCCCCCGAAGAGAACAACGGCTTTGCACGGTCGTCCCCGGAGAATCCAAACCTCTCCATCATTCCCTCTACCGACCCTCAGCGCATGATCGCCTTCTTCGAGGCGGAAGCAGCGCTGCGTGGGCTGACAAAAGCCGACTTCGCGGGTGACACCTACGGGGCGGGGCCGCTGGATGAGCAACGTCTGTACCGCCCAGAGGAGTGTTCTGCAGAAGAAGGGATCGGTCTTGACGGGGTCCTGAGCTGGCTCCCCGGTCGGGCGCGGTACATTTATGTGTTGGAGGCCGACGCTACCTCTCCGACCGTGCCGCCCAACCTGGATCTGCCCGAAGGTACGCTGTGGCGTGTGGATCTGCCTCCCGACGGATCTCCGGTGCGCTCGGGCTCGGTGGTCTACGGCGAGGTGCCGGAAGGAATGTTCCAGGTCTACCCGGAGAGCGGCGCGGCGCCCGCCCTTGAAGAAGGCAAGGAGTACTACCTCTATGTGATGGCGGACATCCTGTATCCCATCAGCCGCTGCACCTTCACCTTTGGCGAAGAGCCCCAAGCAGAGGGCTGCAACAGCGCGGTTGGGGGTGGCACCGGCCTTCTGGGTGTGGTGGTGGGCTTGGCCGCCATCAACCGCCGTCGTCGCCGCTAAGGGGTCTGCGTCGTGGGGCCGCCTCGAAGAGAGAGGCGCTGCCTACAGGCCGGGGCTCAGGGTGTAGCTGGCGTTGACAGGGAAGTTCTTGACGATTGGCTCGAAACGCCACGCGGCAATGTTTCGCGCCATGCACTGATCGACTTCGGGGTCGCGGTTCCGCGCTTCTTTGGCGCGCGGATCTTTCACACTTCCATCCGTCAGAATGGTGAAGCTGATGGTCCAGGTGCCCTGAAGATCGCTGACCGTCTTCTGGCGCTGCACGTAGCAATTGATAAGCTGCCGCTTATAGATCTTCAGCGCCCGCTGCACCATCGCCTGAATCTCCGCAGGATCGGAGAGGACATCGGAGGAGGCCGTCGGTGAGGAGCGGGCGACGGTCATGCCGCCCCCGGTCGCCACGGCCGCATCCGGGCCCTTGACCTCGCCAGGCAGGGCGACGGAGCTGCTTCCGCGGATCACACCTGGACGACTCCCACTCTGGCCATTATTGGGGTCACCGCCCATGGCCAGCTCGGTGGGTGATCCGCCCACATTCTGCGTAGAGACGGTGGGGGTCCGCCCGCCGTTTCCGCCAGGGTTCTTCGGCTGAGTTGCTGCCTTGGCCTGCGCCTCCGCGTCGGCTTTGGCCTTTGCTTCGGCGGCCTTTTCCTCGGCCAGGAATTCGGCGAGGTTGATCTCTTCCAGGGGTACCTGGAAGTAGACCTGAGGGTCGTAGTACATGGCCTCCTGGGAGGCGGTGTACCACCACGCGCCACCGGAAATCGCCAACAGAAACACAAAAGCGGCCGATGCTCCGATCATCCAGTTTCCACGCTTGTGTTTCTGGACCTTGATCTCTTCTTCTTCAGCCTGCTGTTGCTGCAGGGCAAGGCCAGGATCGGTGGGGGCATCGTCGCCAGGCACTTCCAGCAGGCAGTGCGGGCAGTTGCCCCCGTAGCGCTCCAAGTCCTTCGAAATCACTCCCTTGCAGAAGGGACAGACTGCGGTCTTTTTGGCTTCCATTTGCTACCCCTTCACGAGAGGGCCGGACTGCTTGGGACCCTCCCACTGCGACATGCCTCCCGCCACGTTGTAAATGTGGGAAGCCCCGATACTGGTCATAAACTCGGCGGCGGCGGCACTTCGGCCGCCTCCCTGGCATACAAAAATAATGTGGGTGGTCTGGCCCAGCTCCGCGTAGCGGTGCGGCAGCTCGTCCACCGGGATGTGGTGCCGCACCTGTGGCGCGTGCTCGCGCTCCAGCTCGCCACGCGTACGAACGTCCACCAGCAGGTAGGGGCTGTCCTTTTCGCCCAGCATGGCCAGCGCCTGCTTGGAGTCGATGTCGACGACATCGGCGGGCTTTCGGCCCGGCGTGCGCAGATTTTCAGCCTCGGGAGCTGACTTTGTGGGGGGAGGGGGCACAGGTTTGTTCTCCGCCCCGGCCAGGGTGGCCAGCAGCTTCTCCGGATCGGTAAACCCGCGTTCGGCGGCCAGGATTTTGCCGTCCTTGCCGACCACCACAACCATGTCCTTGCAGAAGGGGCGCAGCCGACCCGAGGCGCGAAAGGCCCGGGACTCCCAGGCGAGGGGATCGTAGAGCAGGAAGAAGTCCAGGCCAAGCCGGGCACGCGCGGCGCGCAGCCGATCGGTGCGTAGGGTGCTGACCCCGAACACGACAGTTTCCAACTCCTGAAAACGGCTCAACGACTCCTGCACCTGACGCAGATAGCTGTCGGTGGCTTCCCCATCCGGTTGGCGGAAAAAGATCAGGACCACGTTGAGGTGGGTTTTGAAGTCCGGGAGCTTGATCCATGTGCCTTCGTCAGCCGTCAGCGACAGAGACGGGGCATCTTCCCCCGAATCCGGGGGAGCCCAGCTCAACAGCCGACGTACACGATCAAGCATCCAACCTCCGCCATTCTTCCTAACCGATTGATGCTGAACCGGCCCGGCTTCCTGCTGTTGACGATCCTTTTGCGATGGGGGCGGCGGCAATCACCCAATCTGCGCCGAAGCTGCGCTCTCCCCGCGCCAGAGCCCGACTGCGGAGATCTTCGATGACCCGGCCCAGGTGTTCGGCCAGGGCTTTATCGCGAAGAAGCGGGAGTTTTCGCTTTGCCACGTCAAGCTGCCCGTGGATATAGCGTGGCCCGAGGCGGTTGGGAAAGCTGTGGCAGTCCAGCAGGGTGTAGCCGGACAGCTCCAGCCACTTCAGTACCACCTCCCTTGGATATTCGCGGTAGCAGCGGTGACCCGCCAGCAGTATGCACGCATCGCGCAGGCGGTGGATCTCGTCCAGCTCGCTGCCGTCAGAAGGGGGCGGTTCCATGCCCACCAGGTACAGGCGACCGTCGGGTTGCAGGTGGGGTCGGATGCGCTCCAGCAGTCCATACTGGAAGTAGGGGGCGTGTCCGTCCACCGCGCCGATCACATAGTCCAACAACACAACATCAAAGCGCCGATCATGCAGGAGCAGGGGGTCGGTCCACTGCCCCAGCACCAGCTCGGCTTGCGGGGCGATACGCTGCAAGCCCGCCATCCGCCAGGTTTCGACGGTGACGGCGGTCAGGCTGCGGGGGGAGAGACTTTGAAGCCAGCCCAGCGAGTGATCGCCGGTTCCCGCATCCAGAACTTCTCCCCATTTTGGGCCATGAAAGCGTTCAAACCACTGAAAGAGTGTGTCTCCGCTGCTCACGCAGCCACTCCTTCCAACGCGATGATGTTCCGGACGTTCTTCTTCCCCACCCACAGGATGGTGGCCTCCTCCAGCAGGGCCTTTTCGTCCGAGAAGTCTGCGCGATCGGCGCCAATTTTGACAGCCGCTTCCTTGATCTTCTGGCGGGCTTCAGACTTGGACTTGCATAGCCCACTCCCGACGAGAGCGTCGAGTACCGGCACCGGGAACACCGTCGCCCAGGTGGGGGTCTCCTCGGCCACCGAAAAAACCTTCTTCTCCCCCGGTTTCCCGAAGGTTGCGTAGATGGTCTGTTGCACGTCGGCGGCGTGGGTTTCTCCGTGGGCGATCAGCGTGGCCTCGTAGGCCAGCCGATGTTTGGCGACCCGGAAATCTTCGGATTCCAGCCCCTTGATCTCGGGCATCGGCAGCCAGGTGTAGAGCTTCAGGAAGCGGCTCACGTCCCGATCATCCACGTTGTACCAGTACTGGTAGTAGTCGTAGGCGGAGGTACGGGAGGCGTCCAGCCACACCGCGCCTGCGGCGGTCTTCCCCATCTTTGCACCACTGGCCGTCGCAAGCAGGGGTGTGGTAATGCCCCAACTGTCCACCCCCTCCATCCGGCGGATCAGCTCGGTTCCCATCAGGATGTTGAACCACTGGTCCTGTCCACCGATTTGAAGGCGGCAGCCATAGCGCCGATATAGTTCGAGAAAGTCGAAGGATTGCAGCAACACATAGTTGAACTCGATGAAGGACAGTCCTTGATCGCGCTCCAGGCGGTTCCGCACGGAGTCCGCTGTCAGCATCCGGTTGACCGAAAAGTGTTTGCCGATGTCCCTCAAAAACTCGACGTACTTCAGAGAGAGGAGCCACTCCCCGTTGTCGATGACTTCGGCATCGGGGCAGAAGCGCCGGATCTGGGCGCTGATCCCAAACAGGTTTTCCTGGATACGCTCGGGAGTCAGGATGTCGCGGGTGCTGTCCCGCCCGGAGGGGTCGCCGACCATGCCGGTCCCGCCGCCCACCACCCCGATTGCGGAGTGTCCGGCGCGCACCAGGTGCCCCATCAGCATGAGCTGGAGCAGGCTGCCGATATGGAGGCTGGAAGCGGTCGGGTCGAAGCCACAGTAGAAGACCATGGGGCCGCCGTAGAGCGCCTTGTGCAAGGCCGCCTCGTCGGTGATCTGGTGGACAAAGCCGCGTTCACGCAGGGTATCAAGGAACTGCATTCTTCCGGACTCCAAGCCTGTTCTAACGCCTTTTTCCACGCTCGGCATCTGGCCGCAGCGACCTCCTACCGATGGCGACGCAGCCAGGCGGCCACCCGCTCCATGGGCCGAAAACCATTCGGAGAGGGGAGGCTGCCGCCCGTTTCCAGCGCGTTCGCCAGCCGCATCCAGGGGCGCACCAGGAGCAGCCAGCCGACCAGCACCATCACACAGCTCCCCAGCCCGGCCACGGTGAGGGCCAACATGCCATGCAGCAGCGGTGACCAGGAGCGATGCACCAATATCTCGGGGTCGTAGGCGAGCTCGATGTAGCCGAGCGTTTTCCCCTCAAAACGGATGGGCTTTTCGAGGTAGCGCTCCGCACCCTCCAAGGGGATGCCTTTCTCCGATTCGGGGACCAGGATTCGCCGGCTGGGGTCCACCACATAGACCTGTTGAACCCCCGGCATGTTGTCGAAGGGGTCCACCGATGCGGCCAGTCCCTGTCGCAAGCGAACGGCATTGGTCTCGGCCAAGCCCACCAGCACAGCTTCGGCGTGTTCAGCCGAGATCTTCTTCCCGCCCTCGTAGGCGCTGTTCACCAGGGCCAGTGAGCCACCGCCGGGGGTTGCGAGCCACAGGCCCAGGATCAGCGCCAGTCCCGAGATAAGCTGGAGTAGCCAGGGGATTCCGGAGTCCGACGGCTCGTCGTCCAGGTGCGAATCGGGGCGGGGTGCGGCAGCCGGTCCCGGTCGCTCGTTCCGACTGCTGGGGCGGGGAACCAGCCGGGCCACTGCGGGGCGCGCACTGTCGAGATGGGGGGTAGTCCAGGAAGTACCAGAGCTTTCCGGCTCGCCTGTGGGGTCTGCGACGGGAAGGCCGGCGCTCCCCTGGGGGGCCGGTGCCGCGGGTGGTTGCCCTGCACTGGTGCTGGCGGGTTGGGGCGGAGGAGGAAAGGAGCTCTTGGCCGCAGGCCGCAAGACCGGTGTCGCAGGCGGTGGGGGCGAGGCGGGCTGCGGAACGCGTGCAGATGGTGAGATCGGTGCGGGCGCCGGACGTGCGTTGGGGCTCCGCGCGGGCCAGATGCCGGGTGCTGTGATGGGGATGTCCGCTTTGGGCGCCGTATCAGGGGGCTGCGCAGCGACCGACACGGGTGGCGACACCAGAGTGCTGGGAGGCCGTGGTGCCGGGTTGATGGCGGGGGAGGCCTGGGCCGGAGGAATCGGGGCCGCCATCGGGCTCGCGATGGGCGCCGGTCCCCGTGCCGGGGCCGCCGCTTCCTGCGCCGGGGCCCGCGGCGGAGGGCTCATCGGGGCGGGTGTGGCCACCGGGTCGGGAATGGATGCAGCGACCGGAGCCGGTGCGACGATCGGGCGGGGGCTTACCACCGGTGGGGTTTTGGGCGGGCCGGCAGGCACGGGTGCGGCAGAGGGCTTGGGGGCCGGCCGGGGGAGGGCGAGGTTGGGACGTGGCGGCGGCGTGGCCGGACGGCTGCTGTGGGTGTTGGTGTGCTCGGTGTCCAACGACAGCTCAAGCTCCATATCCTCGTCCAGCGACAACTCCGTCTCGGTTTCCGGCTCCGGAGGGATGGGGAGGAGCGTGGGAAAGGTGCCCTGATCCCGGCTGTATTGCGGGCGCGGTGGTGGGGAGGGGCGTCGCGAGGAGCGGGTATTGGTACGCTCCTCTTCTTCAAGTTCCAGCTCCTCGTCCTCTAACTGCAGAACGTACTCGCCGATCTGCACCCGGTCCCCGTCCTGCATCACCAAATAGGTGGTCCGCTTTCCCGCCCCATCCAGCAGAGCGTTCGGGGTTCCCGTATCCTCGATACGCACCCGCCCCTTCTCCACGTGGATCACGGCATGTTGTCGGGAAACCTGCCTTCCTGGCAAGTGAACACGACAGATGATGTCCCGGCCGATCAGGTTGGGGCCATCCTGCAGGTCGAAGGGACCGACATTCATGGGACCGTCGACAAATGTGAGGCGCACTACCAACCTCCAATGTCGAGTACACCCCGGATCGCCTCGACCCCCACCGGGGCGCCGGTGAAGAGCGTGAAGGAGAGCGCACCCTGGTGCATCAACATGCCGATGCCGCGCTGCACCCGGATCCCGCGCGCCGCACAGGCGGCGAGCTGAGGAGGGTCGGCGAGGTAGTAATTGGCGTCGGTCCAGATCGTTCCGGGCCGGAGCTGCTCGATGGGAAGGGCCTGCACCACATCGCCCGCGGCAGCCGCGGTACAGTTTACAACGAGGTGGTGTGGCTTGTTGAAGGCGGATTTTTCGAGTGGACGCGCTTCGAAGTGGGTGTCCGGAAAGCCTTCCCGCAGCGCGGCCACTGCCCGTTCAGCGCGGTCCAAGGTGCGATTGTAGAGGGTCACCGATCGCGCCCCCCGTGCGCCCGCAGCAGCGGCCACCGCTCGCCCCGTGCCACCGGCACCGAGGATGCCCATGTCCTGGCCCTCCGGCCCGGTTCCCATCTCCTCTACCAGCGCCCGTACGTAGCCTTCGCCATCCGTATTATGCCCAATCAACCTACCGGAGCGGTTGATCACCACGTTCACTGCGCCAGCGGCCGCGGCCCCCGGGTGCAGCTCATCCAACAGCGGGATCACCCGTTCTTTGAAGGGAACCGTGAGGTTGACCCCTCCCAATCCCAGCGTGCGTACCGCATCGGGTACAGATTCCGCCGCCGAAGGATCCACTTCCAAGGCTACATAGATGGCGTTCACGCCACGACGCCGGAACAGCTCGTTGTGCATGGCGGGTGACAAGGAGCGCTTCACTGGATGACCCACCAATGCAAAAACGCGCGTGCTGCCGTCTACGACCACAGGTGCTCCCGGGCCGCGGCCACATCGCTGCGGATCTGCGCAACCAGTTCGTCCAAGGAGGAGAATTTTCGCTCCTCTCGAATCCGCGCCACCAGATCTACCCGCAGCGCCTTTCCGTAGAGATCGCCCTTGAAGTCCAGCAGGTGGCTCTCCACGGAGACGTTCGTCCCTGAAAAAGTTGGCCGCAGGCCGATATTGGTGACAGCGGGATGCTGCACCCCCTCCACTTCAACCCGGGTGGCATAGACCCCCAAAGCAGGCAGCAGCTCCACCTCGGTCTGGAGGTTTGCCGTGGGAAATCCCAGGGTACGCCCCCGCTGAGCGCCGTGTACGACCGGGCCGCGCAGCCAGTGGGGGCGCCCAAGCAGCCGGGCGGCATCCTCCACCTTTCCGGCGGCGATCAACTTGCGGATTCTGGAGGAGGAAACAACGCCATCCTGGCTAAGCGCGTCCACCTCAAGCACGTCCATCTCCGGACACCAGATCCGCAATTGCTGGGCGTCGCCCTGGCGCCCCTGCCCGAAGCGGAAGTCGTGGCCCACCACCAGTACCCGGGTCATTAGTTGATGCACCAGTAGCTCTCTCCCAAAACTCTCCGCCGGAATCGCCGCGAAGGAGGGAGTAAATGCCTCGACAATCACCTCGTCCACACCCACCCCGTGCAGCAGTGCAATCCGGTCGGCCAGGGTGCAGATACGGGGTTGGTGTCGCTCCGGCGCCAGCACTGCGGTCGGGGCCGGATCGAAGGTGGTCACGGCAAGCGGGAGCCCCCGTTCGGATGCAGCCCGCTTTGCTGTGCGCAGCACGGTCTGATGTCCCAGGTGTACCCCATCAAAATTCCCAATGGCTACCACGCGCGGGTGCGCGGGAGCTTGGGAGTGACCGGGATACCACAGCGGCTGCATCGGCGGCGGTTAACCCATATGGAGAGGGAAGGTGTAGGATGTCGCCTCCTGGAGGTTCGGATGCGCATTCTGATAGCGGACAAGCTGGCCCCTGCGGTGGCGCCTCGCCTGGGGACGATGGGGCAGGTGATCGTGGATACCAGTGCAAAGGATGCGGTGCTCACAGCCCGTATTCGGGAGTTGGACCCTGAAGTATTGATTGTCCGAAGCACCAAGGTCACTGCGGCTGATTTGGAGGCCGGGCGTAACCTCGCACTGGTGATTCGTGCCGGTGCCGGGGTCAATACCATCGATCTCGCTGCGGCCTCGCGGCGCGGGGTCTACGTTGCCAATTGCCCTGGAAAAAACGCCATTGCGGTCGCCGAGCTGGCGATCGGTCATATGATCAACCTGGATCGTCGGATTGCGGACAATGTTGCCGCGCTGCGTGAGCATCGGTGGGACAAGAAGAGTTTTGGGGTTGCGCGCGGGCTATTCGGGCGGAAGCTCGCGATTCTTGGGGTGGGGCAGATTGGCTGCGAAGTGATCCGTCGCGCCAAGGCGATGGGCATGCAGATCACCGCATGGTCGCGGTCGTTGAGCCCGGCCGCGGCCGAAAGTCTGGGTGTGACCTGGGCGGGATCGCCGGAGGCTGCCGTGCATGAGGCGGATGTGGTCAGTGTGCACCTCGCCCTGGCCACCGCCACGCGGGGACTGGTGGGGGAGAAGATTTTTTCGGCCATGAAGACGGGCGCCTTCTTCATCAACACCGCGCGGGCGGAAGTGGTGGACGAGCCTGCGCTCCTGCGCGCCATCGAGACAAAGAAATTGCGCGTGGGCCTTGATGTTTTTGCCAAAGAGCCAACCGGTGCGCAAGGCACCTTCGAGGATCCCATCCTCGATCAGCCCTCGGTCTACGGCACCCACCACATCGGGGCCTCCACCGACCAGGCCGAAGAGGCCGTGGGCGAAGGAGTCGTAGAGATTGTGGACGCCTATGTTGCGGGATCGGCAATTCCGAACTGTGTAAACCTTGCGACGCGGACTCCCGCGACCCATCGCCTGGTCATCCGGCATGCCGACCGGGTGGGTGTCCTTGCCGGCATCCTGGACGTGTTGCGAGAAGCCAGCATCAACGTGGAAGACATGCAGAATATCGTCTTCTCTGGCGGCGAGGCGGCTTGTGCGCGCATCGCCATCGTGGGCGAGCTCTCGGCGGACACCCTGGCAAAACTGGCCGAGTCCGCCCACATCTATGCCGTATCCCAGGTGCGCAGCAGCACAGCATGATAAGAGGGGGCTTCCTCAGGAGGCTCCTTGCCCGCACATCGTCTGCATAATTTCGGTGCTGGTCCCGCTGTACTACCCCTTTCCGTTGTTGAGGAAGTACAGCAGTCCCTTCCCAATTTCCAGAATACGGGCCTGGGTCTGCTGGAGCTGTCTCACCGCTCCAAGGCCTTCCAGGGGGTGGTGGACGCGGCTGTGGCGCGGGTGAAGCGCGTGCTCTCAGTGCCGGAGGACTACACCGTGCTCTTCCTGCAGGGGGGCGCCTCGCTGCAGTTCTACATGACCGCGTTGAACCTGCTTCGCCCGGGAGAGTCTGCGGACTATCTGGTGACCGGAACCTGGTCCAAAAAGGCGCTGGAGGAGGCCAAAAAGGTGGGGGATGCCAAGGGAATCTGGACCGACGCTCCCAAAAACTTCCGCTCCGTGCCCAAGAACGGCGCCTACCAGGTGCGCTCAGAGGCGGTGTACCTGCACTACACCACCAACAATACCATCTATGGAACCGAGTACCACCACACACCGGACTCCCAGGGCAAGCCGCTGGTGGCCGATATGTCCTCGGACATCGCCGGGGTACCGTTGGAAGCGTCCAAACACCAGCTCATCTACGCGGGCGCGCAGAAAAACCTGGGGCCGTCGGGCGTGACCATGGTCATTCTTTCGCCCTGGGCCCTGGCCCGCGTTCCGTCGGGTCTGCCTGCGATGTTGGATTATGGTGTTCAGGCCAAGGAGCCTTCGCTCTATAACACCCCGAATTGCTTCGGTATTTTTGTGCTTGAACGAATGTTCAATTGGGTGGAAAACAATGGCGGGCTGGAGGGGATGATCGCCCGCAACCGTCGGAAGCAGGAGTTGCTCTACACCGAGCTGGATCGCAGTGGCTTCTGGAAGCCCCATGCGGAGAAGGACAGCCGCTCCTGGATGAACGTGACCTGGCGCCTTCCCTCAGAGGAGTTGGAGGAGCTTTTTGTGAAGGAGGCCAAAGCAGCGGATATGGATGGCCTGAAGGGACACCGGTCCGTCGGGGGCATTCGGGCCAGCATGTACAACGCGCTGGAGCCTGCGAGCGTGGAGGTGCTGGTAGCCTTCATGCGTGATTTTGAAAAGAGGAAGGGCTGAGCGGTGCAGAGGGCGCGCGCGCTGGTTAGGGCGGGCGCCTTCAGGGAGGCCCCATGGCCGGCAACAAGCACGACGACGAGCACGATCACGACCACGATCACGCCCATGAAGAGGGTGAGGAGTGGGAGAACGAAGAGGACCTGGACGAGGATGATATCGTCATCCTCTCCGACGCCGATGGCAACGAGAAGGAGTTCCGCTTCCTGACCGTCGTTCAGCTCGATGAGCAGGATTTCGCCCTGCTCACCCCCGCCACTGAGGACGAGGATCCCGAGGCCGCCACCGAAATCTTCATCTTCCGCTACGAGCAGGATGAAGACGGCGGCGAGATCTTCTCCGAGATCGAGGACGAGGATCTCTTTGCCCGCGTGCAGAGCGCGGCCGAGCAGATGCTCATGTCCGAGGATGCGGACTAGCCCATGTTGGTCGCACTGATTCTGGCCTGCACAGCACCGGAAGGCAAGGACTCGGACTCCGGGGGAACCCCGGCGTTGGAACCCACCTTTACGAATGTGCAGGCAGAGGTGTTTTCCAAGTCCTGCGCCTTCAGCACCTGCCACGCCGCGGGTGGTGCTGGGGGGCTGAGCCTCCCGGACGCTGCCACCAGCTACACCGAGCTGGTGGGTGTCCCCAGTGAGCAGGTCGTGGAGTTCATGAGGGTAGAAGCGGGTAATCCAGCGGGCAGCTACCTGTACATGAAGCTGACCGAAGACAGCCGCATCACCGACGATCCCATGCCGCCCTCGGGCGTCCTGCTGGAAGCGGAGAAGCTGGCGTTGGTCGAGGGTTGGATCGCGGCCGGGGCCGAGAACAACTGAGGCAGGTTCAGGGACCGCTCATGCCGGTTCCTTCCAGCTTTTTCCGGACCGCCGCCACAAAGGCGGCACCCGGATCCGGCTTCCCAGTGCGATAGTTGGGGTCGAGCTCCAGAAAGTAGCTTGTCCCCTCCATCTTCCGGTACTCCAGGTGGCCGATCACCCGCTCGATTGGCCAACGGCTTTTCAGGGCCTGGATGATGTCCACGTTGGCCTGGACCTGCGCGTCGGTCAGGGGCCATTTCGTTGGATCTCCGCCCAGATCCGCTGAGCCCACATTCTCGATCCCGATGGAGATGTGGTTCAAGCCGATGCAGTGCCGGGCCATGCGGTTCTCCGGCAGAAGCTGCTCGATACCGCCGTCTCGGCTCACCAAAAAGTGGGCGGAGACATTCACCTCTCCCGCGCCTGCCAGCTCCGGACGCGCATCGGCCGCGCGTGTGGGGGCAAAGGTGTTCCACGCCGACGCGGCGGTGGAGCCGCCGGTCCAGTGCAACACCACCACCCGGGGTTCAATGGTGCTGTCGCTGCCGGTGTAGCCCTGGTGCTGCTTCCGGTAGGCGACCGTCAGCCGCTCGCGTTCGGCATCCCAGGGCAGCAGGTGCTCCACGATGGAGGGGGAGGCGAGCGGGGCGGTCGCGGCAGGACTGGGGGGGACTTCTGGCGATAGAAGGGGTACTTTCTCCTCTCCCGCCATTGCCGGTCCCGTGACCTCGGGCGCCGAAAGGTGGCAGCCCAACAGCAGAACCATCATCGGGTGGAGCCGTTGGCGCCCTTTCGGGCCAGGGCATCCGCCCGCTCGTTTTCCGCGATCCCCGTATGGCCAGCCAACCACTGCACTTCCAGGGAAGGCCGTCGCCGCATCAACAGCTTGATCTTGGCGATCAGCTCCTGGTTGGCCTTGGGCTTCCAGTTCAGCGTCAGTACGCCCCGCGCATAGTCCGAGTCGGTGAACACCACCACTTTTGCGTCGGTGGGCACCGCCTGCTCGTCCAGGTTTTCCAGGGCCATCAGGATACCGGTCAGCTCGCCCACATTGTTGGTGGCCATCCCCAGGGAGCGGTGCCGCTCGATCACCGGCTTGCCGGGCAGCTTCAGCACCAGCCCCGCGCCTGCGGGGCCGGGGTTGCCATTGCAGGCCCCGTCGGTGAAGGCCAGAACGGTCTCGGGGGGAAGTGCGGCGATGCGGCTGTGCGCGTCCACCTTGGCAGCGGCCGCCTGGGAGGCGGTGCGACTGCCGGCGGACCCGAAGCCACTGCCGCGGCCCGCAGGCCGACCGGGGGCCGTTGTGCGGGGGGTGGCGGCGGCGGGCGCGTCATCGGCACTGGTCCCCGCGGGCAGATCCTCCACCTTTCCCGCCTTCAACTCTACGCCTGCGGCACCGGCTCGGTAGATTCGGGCGCCCTCTCCCGAGGAGTAGCGGATGGGGACGCGGCCTCCGTCGGCCACTGGGATGCCCTCTCCGTCTACCTCAACCCACACTTCCTTGCCTTTAAAGTTTGCTTTTCTCCAGCCCACGACGCCGCCTTTTGATAGCCACCCCTCTAACCGGTCACGGAGCGCCCCGCGTTGTCTGCCCACCCCACCCGATGAGATTCACCGGTAGAAACAGAGAATTCGTAGAGAGAGTGGTTGTAGCAACCCGCCGAGCAACCCGCCCCATACAACTTCTCGCGGTGCTGCTGTACTTCCGGGGAGCTCCAGAGCTGGGAAAGGGGCGTATCAAACACGTTTCCCACCTTCAGCCCGTCCCCGCCCCACACGCAGCAGGGCAGCAGGCTTCCGTCGTAGGTGACACCATACTGGTCCACCAATCCCAGGCAGCGAACCGGTCCCTTTTCGCCCGCGTGATAGCTCAGTCCTTCGGCGTAGTAGTGGGCACGGCGGGCCACATCGGGGTCGTGGCGGGCAATGTGTGCCACGGCTGCCGTCCACGCGCTCCGGTCGTCGTCACTGCGCAGGTACAAGTCGGGCGCATCGTTCACGGGCCAGAAGTCGAAGCGCACGCCCAAGGCCCGGACCTGCTCCCACAGGGGAACCAGCTCGCGCACGTTGTCGCGGGTGACCACAAAGTAGACGCAACAATCCAGCTTTTTGTCCTGTACCGCGTGCTGAAGCGCCTTCCAGGTGCGTGCCCACGCCCCCTTCTGGCCCCTCAGCCGGTCGTGGGTCTCGGAGAGGCCGTCCAGCGAGAAGGAAATGCTCTGAAGCCCAGCTTGTACCAGTCGATCGTAGTGGCGGTCCAGCAGCGTGCCGTTGCTGGTCAGGTTCACATCCAGTCCCAGGCCGCGTGCCGCGGCTATGATCCGCGGAAGCTCTGGATGAAGAAGGGGTTCTCCGCCGGTGAGCACCAGGGTGCGCGTGCCGATGTGCCGGGCTTCCTCCAGCAGGTGCAGCACCCGGGGCAGCGGCATATGCTGCGGCTTGTCCCACAGATCACAAAAAACACAGCGCAGGTTGCAGCCGCGGTTTAACAGTAAGAGCAGGGTGAGCGGCTTGGAGGGCTGGCGGGGGGGAAGGTGCCCTTCGATAGAGGTGATAGGAACAAAGTCCTCTTTGGAGCCCCGGTGCAGCTTTTGGAGGCCGGCACCCACCGCAGACCAGTCACGGGCAGCGGCAAAGCGGCGCGCCATGCGTCCCAGCCGCTCCCGCCGGGCGGGTTCTTCCAGAAGACGCAGCGTTTCCCGCACAAAATCTGCTCTTTCGGCCAACACCAGCTCCCGATCCTGTCGCACCGGCAGCCCCTCGGCCCCCAGCGGCGTGGACACCACGGCCCGGGCCCCCGCGAAGTACTCCAGCAGCTTCATCCGCGTACCCCCGCCCGCAAACAGAGGGCAAAGGCAAAGGTCTGCAGCCTGGATGTGGGCGGGCAGGTCCTCCACCGCGCCCGTAAAAGCCAACCGCTCAGAGGCGTACTGGAGGGGCGCCCCCATCCCCGAGATCAGAATGCTCGCCTGCTCTGGAAGGTGGGGAAGGAGCTCCTCCGCCAAGAAAGCCACCGCTTCGGTGTTGGGCGCATAGTGAAGGGTGCCGTGGAAGTAGAGCACCTGCCCCGGCGGCAGACCATAAGTCCGGCGAAGATCGAGCTTTTGGCCATGGTAGTTGGCAAGATCCACCCCATGCGGCAGCACCACAACCTCCGAGACTCCGGCGTCCTCCGCGCGCTGGCGATCTTCCTCGGAGCAGGTGAGTACCTGATCAACAGCTTGCATCAATAGAATTTCAATCCGTCGAATCCGGGTGAGGATTGACGCGTCAAGTCCTGCCATTTGGCGAAGTCGATCGTATTCAATATTGTGCTGAGACAAAAAGCTGCGCGCACCCAGGGCGCGGGCGGCCAACACGGCGGGTGCGGCAAAACCCGGGAACTCTGCCTGAAAAACGTCGATGTTTTCGCGGAGGCCCACATAGATGGCGCGGCTCCACCAGCTCGGATCAAAAATGGGCCGATAGAGGAAGAATTCTTCCTTGGGGTAGCCTACCCGTGCACACCACCGCTCCGCACGCGTCTGGTTGCGCAGCAGCGGCCACTCCAGAAAAGCCCGGAAGCGCGGGCCATAGGGGACGGCCACCCAACCGGTTGGGGTCACCCGCCAGTAGGAATCCCGGTCCTCCGTCAGTACCACCACCTGATCCCCGCGGGCAACCAGGGCTTCGGCCGAGCGCACAATGCGCGCCGCCGCCCCGTGCTGGGTGGGAAACAGGTCAGGACGGCACAGGATGGCAACACGCACCTCGCCAACATAGCGCGTGCGGGTGCAGCCGGGTTGTAGCCGCACCTTCCGGATGGCCGCCTGGCGGGATAGCAGGCGGGGTCAGGAGTAGCCATGGGCCTCTTCAGCGGAAAGGTGGTGCTGGTCACCGGGGCGGGGAACGGGATCGGGCGGGCGCACGCCCTGGCCTTCGCGCGGGAAGGGGCGGCGGTGGTGGTGAACGACCTGGGGGGGAGCCGGGAGGGCGGCGGCAATTCCGATGGTCCGGCGGCGGAGGTGGCAGGCGAGATCCAGGCTTTGGGTGGCCAGGCCCTTGCGAACCGCGACTCCGTCACCGATCCCGAAGGCTGTCGTCGTATGGTTGCGGAAGCGTTGGAGCGCTGGGGACGGCTGGATGTGGTGGTCAACAACGCGGGGATCATCCGGGATCGTACCTTTGCCAAGCTCACGGACGAGCAGTGGGACAGCGTGGTGGAAGTGCACCTGAAAGGCACCTACAACGTTACCCGCGCCGCCTTGGCCGCGCTTCAGAAGCAGGGGGGGGCCATCATCAACACCACCTCTCTCTCCGGGCTGATTGGCAACTTCGGGCAGTCCAACTATGCCGCTGCAAAGGCGGGTATCTATGGCATGAGCCGTGTGCTCTCCATGGAGCTTCAGCGCGCGGGCGTCACCGTGAATTGTGTGGCCCCCATCGCCAAGACCCGGATGACCGAGGAGCTGGCGATGGTGGCCGAGGATTGGCGGCCAGAGCAGATCTCGCCCATCGTGTTGTTCCTGGCGTCGGAGCTGGGGAAGTCGGTGACCGGCAAGGTCTTTGGGGTGCAGGGCCAGCGTATCCACGTCTACGAGATGAAGGTGAACGACGGGGTGGAGAAGCCCGGCGCTGAGCTGTGGACACCGGCGGAGATCGCCGAGAAATTGGATCAGATCCTCGCGTGGGAGCAGCCCAAGGCCCCGGCGGCGGACGGCGGGCCGGTGGCTGAGGCCTTTGGCCTGTTGCCGCTGGCCTTCCAGCCCGACCGTGCTGGCCAAGACTTCCGTTCCCGCCTGCATTTTGCCATCAAGGACGGTCCCTCCTACACGCTGGTGGTGGAAAAGGGCACCGCCCGCACCGAGCCTGGTCTGAACGGCATTCCCGATGCGACGCTGAAGACCGACTCCGACACCATCGTGGGCCTGATGAAGCAGACGGTGGACGCGCAAAAAGCCTTCATGTCCGGGAAGATCAGCGCCGACAACCTGGGTCCGGTAATGAAGTTCGCCATGTACTTCGATTTTTCCGCCCGCCCGGCCGCGGTCACAGTGGTGGCAGAGCCATCGGAAAAACCTACGGCGAAGGTGTATCCCATCGGAAAAATCTATGATGGCGGCTTCGCCTTTGCGGAGCCTGCTCACGCGCAGGCCTATGCGGAGGCCACTGGCGACAACAGCGCGGCCTACCACGGTCCGGACGCCATCTGCCCGCCGATGTTCCATGTACGGCTTTTGAAGGAGATGATCTTCAAGATTGCCACCGACCCGGAGCTGGGGCTGGACATGCTGCGCCTGGTCCACGGGCAGCATGATGCCACCTTCATAAAGCCTATTCGTCCCTGGGATTTGGTGCAGATGCGGGGGCGGCTGCTGTCGGTAGAGGAGAAGAGCACGGGGCTCCTGGTCACCTCGCGGTTGAGCTGCCTGGTGGACGGCGATCCGGCGGTAGAGGCCACCACGGCCTACTTCATTCGTGGCACCAAGAAAGGGGAGAAGTCTGCTCCGGCCTCGGCACCGCCGGTCCCTCCGCCTGCCGACTTCGGCGGCCCCATCCCCATCGCTGCTGACCAGTCGCTGCGCTATGCGGCGGCCTCGCTGGACAACAACCCGATTCATACCGATCCCGCCACCGCCAAAGCGGCGGGGCTCCCCGACGTCATTCTCCAAGGGCTATGCACCATGGCCATGAGCGGCGCCACCCTCGTGGCGGGTGTGGCCGGCGGGGATGCTCGGCGCCTGTCTCGTCTCTCCGTACGTTTTGCCAGTCCCGTGCTCAACGGCAGCACCCTTCAGGTTCAGGCATGGAAGGGACCATCCAAGGATGGAAAAACCACCTGGTCCCTGGAGACCCGCAACGCGTCTGGCGGGCTGGTCATTTCCAACGGTGTGGCGGAGATCCGGGAGTAGGTGCCCACCGTCGACGCCCTACACGACGCGCTGGAAGCTGCCCTGGGAAGCCGGGAACCAGAGCTGTGGCAGCTTAAACAGCTAGGGGATCACCCGCTGGCGCGGCAGGCCCGTGAGTGCCGGTCCGCCGTGGCGGGCGTGCCGCCGCTGTTTGGGGCCTTCCGGCGTGGGCGCCTGGTCGCCTGGGATCGGGTGAGTACCACCTGGGAAGCCTGGAATGTGGAGGCGGGGGCTCGTGTGCTCGTGCGTGCCGCACGTTCCGACACCTGGGGGCGCCCTGTAGCGGGGCACGGATTGGAAGGGGTGGACTGGCCGCACCGGGTAAGTGCGTCTTTTTCCTGTTCCCTGGCGGATCTGATGCCCTTGGAGGATCCCCCGGATCCACTCTGGGCGGCCGGACTGACCACCGCAGTGCTGGCCGATCTGGAGCGGGTGCATGCCGGCGGCCGTGCGCACGGACTGGTGATGCCCTCCATGATTGTGTGGGATGGACGCTGGCATCTGCTGGATTTGGGCAATGCGGAGCCGGCCGGTGTGGCCGACGACTTGGCCGAGCTGGGTCGCCTGATGAGCATCGTGGATCCCGACGGAATTCTCGGCGATCTGGGCGAGGCTTTTCTGGAGACTGCACCGCCCAGTGCGGTGGATGCGCGGTTTTTGCTGCAGCGGGCCCTGGCCGACCAGCTCTCTGCCGACCACAACCGCTTGGTACGCAGGTTGCGCGGCGTTGCCCGCGGGGATCTCATTGGAAGCCTGCTGGACTTGGGCCGCCGTTTGCGCAGTCGCTGCCCGCCGCCGGTGGGCGTGGGCTGCGTACAGGCGGGTGCGGCAGGCTCCTTCTGGCTGGTCGTGAGCGATGGGCACACGGTGCGCGGCGGACCAACGGCCTCCATGGACATCCGCTCCCTGCCGGTCATCGCAACGCCCGATCACTTTGATGCCCCCGCCAACCGCGCGCTGTTGCGGGCATGGCAGACCCGCCGCCCTGGCACGGAGGTACTTCGGGAGCGCCTGCAGCAGCAGCTTAACAGTACGGATGCAGATGTGGATGCCATCCTGCGCTGGCTGGCGGCGGCGGCACGACTCCGCGCCGAGCTGATGCTGGTTGCTGCGCGCCGAATGTAGTCGGGACTACTGTTCCACCGAGAGCAGGTAGGAGCGTGAACAGTCGGCGCCTCCCAATGACTCCACCACCAGCTCGTAGTCGCCGCCTTCATCCTGCAGAATATCGTCGCTCATCGTGAGGGTGATCGTTGGTCCCCCTGTTTCGGAGCTGACTTCTCCAAGGGGAGCGTTCGCATCGCTGCGCAGTCGAACCAGCGAAAAGCGCCAGTTTGCGCCAGAAGGAACGTTGCTCAGGGTCGCGGTCACGGTGAAAAAGTCCAGGAGGTCATCGACGATGGTGAATTGGTAGCGATCCACGTCGGCGTCGTTTTGGAGGATAGCCGTAACGGTGCGCTCTTTGTCGGTTTCCAGGCTCCCGAAGTCGTGCGCGTTCACATCGTTGGGCTCGAATTCGTCGATACCGCCATCCTCGTCGACGTCGCCGTCACAGTCCTCGTCCACTTCGTCGCATTGATCCTCCACTCCTGGATGAATGGAGGGGTCGGAATCGTTGCAGTCGCCCTGGTTTTCGGTGGTGCCATCGCCATCGTCATCCACATCCTCCGGGTCAGGAGGCTGGCTTTCTGGTGGAGAATCCGTGTCATCGCCGGAGGGCCGGCTGTCGCTGTCTTCGGTGGTGACCGAGCCGGTGTCACTCTCTTTGACGGTGGTGGCGGCGGAGAAGTCGCAGGCAAGAAGGAGGAGGAGCATCCGCGTAGCGTAGCGCAACCGGGCAGTTCCCGCCGCCATCGGGTTATGGGCGGCTGTGCTTTCTCCGCTGCTTGGACTTCTGCTGTTGGTGGGTGCTGCGCTGGGGCTCGCGGGGTTGCTGCCGGAGGGCTGGGCGCCCTGGGTCGTGGTTCCGGCGGTCCTGTGGGCGCCGGGAGCGGGCTTTGCTCGCGCCTTGGGCGCGGACCCCGTGCGGCGAGGCATCACGTCGGTGGTGGTTGGGGGGCTGGGGGCTGCCGCAGCGGTGTGTGTGGCACGCGCACTGGACCTGGGAGCGGCGGGCGTACTGGCTGGCGTGACGACGATTTGGGCGCTGGGCCACAGCTTGCCGGCGCGGGAAGCCCGGGGCATGCCAGGGTGGTGGAGGAGGGGGCGTTGGGCGGCCCTGCTGCTGTTGCTGGCCATCCCTCTGCGCGGGTCGGACTGGGTACGCCCCCTGGAGGCGCATTGGTGGGCAGAGGAGGCCGAGGCAGAGTTTTCCGGGACCCTGCCAAGAGTGGGTACAGGATGGAACACCCCGGTGGAGGAGGAGGGGGCGCTACAGCTCTTCCCCCGCCGTTCGGATCCCGAGCTCCTGGGGCCGATGGAGGGAGAGCTGTGGCTGGTTTTCCAGGGGCCGGTGGGGGCCACTTTGAATGTGGGCGCGGAGACCCTCACGATTCGTGCCGATGTCACTGTGAACGAGGAGGAGGGCCCTGTTCCGCGCTACCAGGGGCGTGGAGCCGCCGCGTTGAAGTGGACTGAGAGCCTCCAACCTGCCGAACCCCTATGGTTCCGGTTCTCTCAGCCGGAGCAGTCCAGTGTAACCCTGATCGCTTCGGGGGAGGCGCTTTGGGATCTGCACGCGGCGGGGAAGCTGCGTTTTGTCCACTACTACCAGATCCTGAACATGGTGGAGCAGCTCCGTTGGGCAGAAGAGTTGCTTGGACGCCGCACCGTTACCGATGTGCAGCCCCCGGGCTGGAGCTATCTGCTGGCCGGACCACTGGCGCTGGCTCCGGGCTTGCCGACCGCAAACATCGTGATGCTACTCTATTTGATATTCGGAGTATTCGTTGGATTTCAGGCACTTCAAGGGTGGAGGGTGCCTCCGACCGGGGTGGCAGTTCTGCTTCTGCCCGTCCTGGCCATCCAACACGCCCGGCTGATGCTGGAGCCGGGCAGCGGGGGTTTACCGGATAGTCTCTATGCCATCACGACGGTAGGGATGATCGGAAGCCTTGCCGGACGTGGATTTTCGGGTTGGATGTTGGCGGGGCAGCTTCTGCGCTATCCGGCCTCGGCGGTGGGAATCCTTGCGGCGCTCCTGGCGGGGCAGCCCCTGCGGCTCCTTCGGGCGTTGGCGTTGGTGGTGGGCGTTGCCGGGTTGTTTGGGCTCTATGGCTGGGCGAGCGGGCAGCTCGACGGATGGCTGGCTACGGTGGCCTGGGAGACCGGCCCGGAGCACTGGCACGGCGAAACGGATCCGACGGTGCTGCTCAGACGTACACCTGAGTTTTATACCTTGTGGCTGGGCTATTCGGGCGGCATGCCGCTGGTGGCGGCCTTGGCTTGGCCGGGGGCGGCGGCGGGTTTCGCCAAGCGGGGGGCGGCCGTCGCGCTCGGGACAGCGGGGGGCTACAGCCTGCTACTCTGCACCATCGATCACTTCCCCTCGCACTACTTTTTGCCGCTGCTGTGGCTCTCGGGGATGGCACTGCTCTTGCTCGCCGAGGGGTCGGCCTTACGACGCACCGGGCTTCCCCTCCTGGGCCTGATCGGCCTGATTCTCAGCGCGCTGTATGTGCCGATTATCTGAGTTTTTTTCGATACAATCGTGCATCACATCCGTCTGAATAATACCTCGGCCGCAGGCCATCCTGCACATAGCCAGTAGATTCATACAGGTGAATTGCGGCGATATTGTCGTCCCGAACTTCCAATAGTGCGTACTCCAGGTCAGGTCGCGCCTGTTCCAGATCCTGGAGCACCCGTCGTCCCAGGCCGCGGCGTTGGGCATCGGGATGCACAGCCACACGCATCACCTCTACCTCGTCCAGGATCCACCAGCCCAATGCCGAGGCCCGCACCTGCCCGTCCACTTCGATCACGCGGAACAGTGTGCCCGGCCGCTGCACTTCCGCAGCCAACGATGCTTCGTTCCAGGCATCTCCCGGAAAGCAGCGCCGCTCCAGCTCGGCGAGTTCTGGAATGTCCAACAAGGTTGCAACACGATGTTTCATGGCTTCCGTACCACCGTTCCTACGCGGAGTTTTGCGGTAAGTTCGGCGTAGAGACTACGCCATTGTTCGGGGCCTCCACGAAGCTGTTGTACTGCGAGCCCGACCGTTCGGTACACATAGTGCTCCACCACCAGACGACTGTAGAGGAAGGCTTGAAAGCGATCGTCGTCCAGACCCCAACTGTCCAGAAAGGCACGAAAGGCGAGGGGATCTTCAAAGGAGCCGCGAAAACTGTCGAAGCGTTCCCGCAGCTCGGCCGGGCTGGGCTTGAACACGTTGATGTCCCCGGCGCGCGCGCGCAAAATCGCGTAGTCGATCAGGCGCTCTTCCAGGGGATAGGCCGGGTCCTCCATCGGCGGGATGGGGCTCCGATCGTGAAGGTCAAAGTCCTCCTCAAAATGGAGGTCGGAGGTGGTCACGATACGATTTCCCACCACATACAGGATCTGGTCCACCCGATCCGCCCTGGCCAACGCGAGCAGTATCAACCACATCTATCCATTCATAACTTGAAACTGGCATTCTGTCCAGGATCGCGCCCGGACAGATTCTGACCGGGCGGATCACTCCCCCATCGGTTAGCTCATGCCCCGATGATCGACGTACAGCACCTGACCAAGTCCTATGGTCCCCGCGTTGCGGTGGATGACGTGAGCTTTTCCATCGGGAAAGGCGAAGTGGTGGGTTTTTTGGGTCCAAACGGGGCCGGAAAAACCACCACCATGCGCATTCTCACGGGCTTTCTGCCTGCCACCGGCGGGGACGTAAAAGTGGCCGGCTACGATGTTTTTGATGAGCCGATGCAGGTGAAGCGGCGGGTAGGCTACCTGCCCGAGTCGCCCCCCCTCTATCCCGAGCTATCCGTCGGCACCTATCTGGAGTTTGCTGCTGAACTGCGCGGCTTCTATGGGAAGGAGCGACTCAAGCGGGTGGGTCGGGTGATGGAGCAGGTGGGCCTCGTGGGCTGGGAGCAACGAATCCTCGGCTCGCTCTCCAAGGGCTATCGGCAGCGGGTGGGTTTGGCCCAGGCGCTGGTGCACGAGCCCGAGGTGCTGATTTTGGACGAGCCGACATCCGGCCTCGATCCTACACAAGTGATGGGGATGCGCGAGCTGATGCGGGAGCTTGCCGCCACGCGCACCGTGATCCTGTCCACGCACATTCTGGGGGAGGTGGAGGCGATTTGTCCGCGGGCGATGCTGATCTCCGGCGGAAAGTTGCGTGCCAGCGGCACCCTCGCGGAGCTGCGGGAGCAGGCTCCCGGCGGGGTCTGGTACTATCTGGAGGTCGCCGGGGCGCTGGACAAAGAGGTGGGAGCGTTGGAGGGGGTGCAGATGGTGGAACCCTTGGGGACGGATGGCGATTTTCTGAAGCTCCGTGTGCGGGCGCCTGCGGACCCGCGTGAGATGCTCTTCCGGGCTGCGGCGGCGAAGGGATGGCGGGTGCGTGCGTTGGAGCAGCGGCTTCCAACTTTGGAAGAGGCTTTTATCGGGATCGTGGGGAGGGAGGGATGAGTTTTGTCTTCACGATGTGGAAGAAGGAGCTGCGCAGCTACTTCGTCAGCCCCATCGCCTACGTATTCTTGGCCGCCTACCTGCTGATCGCCGGTCTCTTCTTTTACCTGGGAGTAACGCTGACCGGCGAGGCCTCGCTGCGGGTGCTGGCCGGAAATCTGGCGATCACCCAGATTTTTGTGCTACCCATGCTCACCATGCGACACTTCGCGGAGGAGCGCCGCCAGGGCACGTTGGAAATGCTGCTCACCGCACCCATCCCGCTTTGGGCGATTGTGGTGGGCAAGTGGGCGGCCTCGGTCACACTCTGTGTGATCATGTTCGCTGGTACCCTCGTTTTTCCGGCGGTGCTGGCCTACTACGGGGACCCTGACTGGGGCGTGATGTTCACCTCCTACCTGGGGCTATTCGCCGTGGCCTGTGCATTCTGTGCTGCCGGCCTCTTTTCTTCCTCTCTCCTGGATGATCAGATGGCCGCCGGCTTGATTGGCGCGGTCATCCTGGTGCCGTTCTGGCTGGTGGGCCGCGCCGAGGCGCTGGTGCCCGACGAATGGGCAGACATGGTGCGCCCGCTCTCCCTGCTGTACCACCTGGACTCCTTCAACCGGGGCGTGCTGGACAGCATGGACATCTACTATTTTGTGGCTTTCACGGCTGTCTTTCTCTTCCTGACCTTCCGCTCCCTGGAATCGCGGAGGTGGCGATGAACCGGAACCTGCAACGCCGACTGGCCACCGGCTCGAACGCCGCTTTGGTCGCGGTGATCATGGTGCTCATTGTCGGCTTTGGCTATGTGCTGCTGGAGCCGTTCCGCATCCGCGTGGACTTTTCGGCCACTCAGGCCTCTCGCCTCATGGAGGACACCCAGAACAAGCTGCGCCTGTTGGAGAAAGACGCGATCCCGGTACGTATTACCGCATTCTCCGCCCAGGAAGGGAAGAAGGAAGCCTATTTTAAGAATCGGCAACTGAAAGATTTGGTCGAAGAGATCGACTATGCGTCTTCGGTGGTAGAGACCGAGTTTGTCGACTTTGATCGCGAACGACTGACGGCCGAGAACCTCGGCGTCACCGAGTACGGCACCGTCGTGATCCAGCGTGGGGAGCAGCGGGTGGATCTGAAGGATCGCGACCTGTTCCGCCATGTGGGCAAAGGCGCCGACCGGGCCTTGGAGTTTCTGGGAGAGGCTGCGGTCAACCGTGCCTTTTCGCAGCTCATGGCCAACCAGACCCGGGTGATCTACGCCCTGGTGGGTCACGGGGAGATGAACCCGGAGAGCCGGGAGCCGGATGGACTCTCCGATCTGGCAAAAGCGCTGGATCAAGAGCACTATGAGCTGAAGCGGCTGGACCTTGTGCGCGATGCCAAGGGGGGCGTGCCTCAAGTGCCCGAGGACGCCGCAGCGGTGATGGTGGTACGCCCCCGTGTACAGATCCCGGCGTTGGAACAAGAGCTTCTGCTGGCTTATCTGTCCTCCGGGGGGCCGCTGCTGTTCGCCGTGGACCCCGGCGGGGTCATTCCCGAGATTTTCGGTCGCTTCGGGGTGGCAGTGCCCGAGGGCATGGTGCTGGACAAATTGCGGGTCTTTCCCTTCCCGGATCGGCCGGTGCCACGCTATCGGAACCACCCGATCACGGAGGCCCTGGCCGGCGAGACGCTGGTGACGCTGGTGTCGGGTGTGGCGCCGCTGCAGGCAGCCGTGCCGCCGCGTGAGGGAATCCGCAGTGTCACGCTGCTTGAAACCTCCCGGGATGGCTGGATCGAGCGGGGAGGGGAGTTGAAGGGCGGAAATGCCCTCTTCCAGGCGGAGATTGACGCACCCGGTCCCGCCACCATGGCCCTTACCTTAGAGCTGGGGCGCGACTCGGGCCTCGTGAACCGGGGACAAGGTCGGGTGATCGTGCTGGGAGACAGCGACATGCTCTCCAACGGCTTGCTTACGGAAGGGCCCGGAAACCTGTCCTTTGGGGTGAACGCACTGCGCTGGCTGGTGGGGGATGACGGGCGCCTGTCCGTGTCCGGCCGGCCCTCTGCGGTGCGGAAGCTTGCCTTGACCGAAGAGGATCTTGGGCAGCTCCGGTGGGTGGTCATCGGTTTGGGTCCGCTGCTGGCCATGATGGTCGGCGCGGCGGTATGGTCTTCCCGGAGGGGTCGATGAAGGCGTTCCGCGGAACTCTGGTTGCGCTGTTGGTGCTCCTGGCGATGCTGGGTGCCTGGTACTACACCCGCCCGCCGGAGCAGGCTGTTCCGGTGGCCAAGAAAGACAAAAAGAAGGAGGAAGGTCGCGCGCTCTTCCAGTTTGAGAAGGCCAACCTCGTCAAGGTGATGGTAAAGCGCCCCGAAGGGCAGATCGTGCTGGCCGAGCGCGACGATGGCTGGTGGATCGAGGGGGAGGACCTCCGGGCCAGCCGGTCGATGGTGAACCGGGTCAAACACCAGCTCCACGATCTTGTAGCCCGTGCTACAGTTGTGGAAAATGTGGGGCAGGACGCCCTCTATGGACTGGGCGCTCAGGCCATCCGGGTGACCCTGAGCTTCCGCGACGGTTCCACCCTCTCCTTTGATGCGGGGGATCCCAATCCCTCTGGGGTCTCCTTCTACATCCGCCCCGTGGGGACGGATGCGGTGTTCACCGTCAAGAAGAGCGCCGTGGACTACTACTCGCTGTCCCTGGCCGAGTTTCGGGAGCGTCGTTTTGCCACCTTCGACGCCAAGGACGTGGACCAGCTGGAGGCCACTCTTCCAGAAGGCAAGCGCCTGAAGTTTCAACGGAATGGCGAGACGTCCTGGGATATGCTGGAGCCAGAGTCCTTTGCAGCAAACGACTCGGAGATCCGCTCACTCCTGGGCCGCGTATCCGCCATGAAGGCGATCCAGTTTGTTGGGGAGAACCTTCAGGATCTCTCTCCCTACGGTCTGGATCAACCCCGCGCCACCATCTCCATTCGCTACTCCAACGGCGACGCCCAGTTGACCCTGCTCTTGGGCAAGCCCACGGGGGAAAAGGACGGCGAGTACCCATTGGCCTACGCCAAGCTGGCGGATGAGCCGCATGTCTACGCCGTACGCGACGGCTTGCTGGAGGACTATGGCCAGCCCGCCTCGCACTTCCGCCTCACCCGCTTCGCGCGGATGGACGAGAACACGGTGGAGGAAGTCAGTGCCACCTTCTTTGCCACCGGTCGAGACGCAGACCTGAACGGTACCGTTAAGGTGACGATGGCTGCCGATCAATGGCTGTGGGAGGACGGGGTGCCCGTCCCGGGGTCCACCCCGCGCCGTCTGGCCGGCCGGGCCTGCGGCGTGGAGTCCGAGGAGTTTGTGGCCACCACCGCCGAGGACACAAAGTACGGCTTTGATCAACCCTTGGCGAAAATCTACGTGCGCGACTCTACCGGCGCCTATCGCAACCTGATGGTGGGCAAGCCGGCCCCTGCCGGAAAGCGGATGGTGCCGCCGCCGCCGGGTCAGGCTGGCAGTCCCACAGAAGAGAGCTACGACCGCTACTATGCGCGGGTTGCAGAGTTTCCCGAGGTCTACATCATCGACGCGGGTCTGGTGGAGGTGGTGAAGGACCTGATGCGGGAGCATCGCCGCAAGGCGGATGAGGACGCCGAAAAAGCGGGTCGGCGTGAGAAGATTAACCAGGAGCTTGGCTCCGCTGGAGGGCAGTGATGCCGCTGTGGCTCGTCGGGATGTTGGCATGCACGGGAGAGGAGGTTGCTCCCTCATCTTCAACGATCGTCCTCGCCTATACCACGAACGTGGACGGCGAAATCGAGCCCTGTGGCTGACCCAAACATCCCCTGGGCGGTCTGTCCAGACGAAACACGGTGTTGGAGACGGAGCGGGCGAAGGGCCCCGTCGTGGTGGTGGACGCTGGTAACGCGCTCTGGAAGGGAGCCGTATTGTCCGGGTCAGACCGAGGCCAGGAGGAACGAAAAGCAACCTTGATCGCGGAATCATACGCATTGGTGGGTATTGACGCAATGGGCGTGGGCGACGGCGAACTGGCCTTTGGCCTGCCGTGGCTCCGGGCGTTGCAGAAGCAGCACAACCTTCCTTATCTGGCTGCCAACCTGGATTGTGGTGGAGAGTTCCCCTTCGAATCTGGAAGCGTGGTCGAACGGGGTGGACTCCGCATTGGCATTGTAGGTCTGGTGGGCAACAGCGGCAAGGTGGAGGGCTGTCTGGCCTCAGAACCGGTTGCCGCGGCCGAGGCTGCTTTTGCGAAGCTGGGCAGCGTGGACATCCGCATCCTCCTCTCCACCCAGCAGGTGCGCGACGATCAGCGGGTGGCCGAGAAGTTGCCCGATCTGGACTTCATTGTCAACGGCGGAGAACGCCGGGAAAATCTGATCCCGGAGCCACTTTCCAACGGCGGATTGCTGCTGGCCGGGGGCAGTCGTGGCAAGAAGGTGGGGGTGCTGGCCTTCGATGCTGGCGGCACCGGGCATGACTGGCGGGATGCCGGCGCCCTGGGCGAGCTGGCCCGACGGAAGGATGCGACGACCCAACGCATCAAAGAAGCAGAAGAAAAAAGTACAAAATCTGAGGATCCCAAAGAGCAGGCCCGCCTCAAGACCCGTATTGAATATTACAAAAAGCAAGTGGTGGAGCTGGAAGACCAGCTTGCGGCGGCGGCCGGCGGGAGCGCCTCTCGTTCGGTTGAAAACCGAATGATCGAGCTGGGGGCCGATGTGGTCGACCATCCGGGCACCGCGGCCCTGGTCGCCACCGCCAAGGTGGAGATCTCCGCCCTGGTCGGCATCGTGAAGCCCACGGCGCTGGGCAGCGGCCCCTTTGTCGGCAGCGCCGCCTGTCTGCCCTGCCATGCTGCACAGGCCTCGCAGTGGTCCTCCACCCCGCACGCCCGCGCCTATGCCTCGTTGGGCGCCCAGAACCGGCAAAAGGATGAAGCCTGTTATAGCTGCCATGTGACCGGCGCCTTCCATCCGGACGGACCGAAGAACCCCGGCGTCGTGGGTGGCCTTGAAAATGTGGGCTGCGAAAGCTGCCATGGCCCGGGTCGGGACCACGCGTCCACCCCCACCACCATCGACATGGTGGTCAAACCCGAGGTAGCCGTGTGTACCCAGTGTCACGATGGAGTAAAGGACGAAGGTCGCTTTGACCCGATTCAATATCTGCCACGTGTTTCCCATAGTGCTCCCCATCTGGAAGCCCCTCCGGGCACACCGGCCCCGGCCAAACCATGAAGGTGCTGGGCATCGAGTCCTCCTGCGACGAGACCGCCGCCGCGGTGGTATCTGAACAGGGAATTCTGTCGGACATCGTCCACGGGCAGCAGGTCCATGCAGCCTACGGCGGGGTGGTGCCCGAATTGGCCAGTCGGGCTCATGCGGAGCAGGTGGTTCCGGTGGTGCGCGCGGCCCTGGACGCAGCCGGGGTGGAGCGTCCCGACGTGGTGGCCGCCACTGCGGGCCCGGGCCTGGTGGGCGCCGTCCTGGTGGGCCTGTGTTTTGGCAAAGCGGCGGCCTTGGGCTGGAAAGTGCCCTTTATCGCTGTGAACCATCTCGAAGGGCACCTGCTCTCCCCCCTGCTGGATCACCCGGAGCTGCACTTCCCCTTCCTCTCCCTGGTCGTCAGTGGTGGGCACACGACGCTCTACCTTGCCGAGGATGTCGGTCGCTACCGCACCCTGGCGGAGACCGTGGATGACGCGGCCGGTGAAGCTTTTGACAAGGTCGCGCGTATGATGGGGCTGGGCTATCCCGGCGGTCCGGTGATCGATCGGCTGGCGTCGCAAGGAGATCCGCGCTCGGTGCCCCTGCCGCGCCCCCGGGCGGGCGACATGGACATGAGCTTTGCCGGTCTGAAGACGGCGGTTCGTACCTGGCTTCAAAAGCACCCGCAGACCCGGCCAGAGGACATGGCGGCATCCTTTCAGGCTGCCGTGGTGGAAGTGCTTGTGGACCGCCTCCAACGGGCCGCGCACAGCACCGGGGTGGAGCGTCTGAGTATCGGCGGCGGAGTGGCCGCCAACGCCGGACTTCGGCAGGCCGTCTCCTCCTGCGGTCTCCAGGCCTTTCTCCCACCGCGTCACCACTGCACCGACAACGCCGCCATGATCGCCCTGGTCGGCCGCCTCTATGCAGCGCGTGGCCGCAATGATCCCCTGCACACCACCGCCCGGCCCCGCTGGCCAGTAGGAGAGCCGGTTTGAGCCTTCCCCAAGCAAAAAAGCGCTTTGGCCAAAACTTTCTGATCTCCACCGATGCCATTGACCGCATCTTGCGTGCGGCCGATCTGGCGGAGGGAGATCGCGTGCTGGAGATCGGGCCGGGGCCCGGCGCCCTCACCTCTTCCTTGCGGGTCTCGCGCACGGACCTTGTGGTCATCGAGCTGGACCGCGATATGGCCGCTCTGTTGCAGGAACGTTGGCCGGATCTGAAGCTGATCCAGGCCGATGCGATGAAGGTGGATTTGGACGCACTCTGTCCGGGCTCTGGTTGGAAGGTGGTCGCCAACCTGCCCTACAACGTGGCGGTGCCCATTCTCCTGCGGTTGTTGGACCATCCTCAGCACTTCAGTCGGATGGTCCTCATGTTTCAGAAGGAGGTTGCAGACCGCATCCTCGCGGCTCCCGATGACGATGCCGTTGGCTCGTTGTCCATCCAGGTGCAGGCCCGCGCCCGGGTGGAGCGGGTGATCACCCTGGGGCCGGGCGCCTTCCGTCCACCACCCAAAGTAGACTCTACGGTCCTGCGTTTTGAGCTGATCCAGGAACCGGATTTTGGCGGCGCCACTGGCGACGCCTTCGACCACATTGTGCGGCTGGCCTACTCCAAACGTCGGAAGACCCTTCTGAACTCCCTGTCCTCGGGAATGAGCCGGGAAGAAGCAGCGGTGTTGCTTCAGCAAGCGGCCATCGATCCGGGCTTGCGCGCCGAGGTGCTGAGTCTCGCCGACTTCCGCCGACTCGCCGGGGCCTACTATTCGATCAGTCGCAACGCAAGTGCGCGTGCAACAGCCTGAGCGCGGGTTTTTACTCCCAGTTTTTCGCGAATGTGCTCCATATGCGTGCGAATCGTCGGGTAGCCCAGGTTCAGGCGCTCGGCGATCTTGGCGGTGGTCAGGCCGCGCGCCACCAGCACCAGCACTTCCCGCTCCCGCGGCGTGAGGCTTGCGCCTTCCGGCGGAGAATCCAGCGCGAGCAGCGTGATGACCCGCTGATCCCCCATTCCTGAGCAGATCATGTCTACTGCCTGGCCGCTGAGTTGTAGGTTGTTGTGTTCCCGTTGCTCAAAGGCACCCAGCGGTTCGCGGTGGCAGAAATCGCAGGGTGATGCGCCACTTTCATCGGTGGCGTGCACTACTTGGCGGCAGTTCATGCCCTGGAGATCCTCCGACAATCCCAGCAATTCCCGGGCATGGTCGTTGGCGGATTTCAGTCGTCCCTGTGCATCGGTCAAAAGGATAGAAGTTGCCATGGGAAAGGAGCAAGCAGGATCCGTGCCAGTTTCCGGTCGGTCGGACTGCCGAGGAGTGTGCCTTTGACCGTTGCACTCTGCAGCATCCTGTGCCAATTACACCGGCGCTTTTGTGGAGCCTGTGCAAAATCACCCACCGCTTGGAAGCCCTTGGAAGGAGGTGGAGTCCTGCATCATCGCCTTGTCAACCTTGTGACCCGTAGGTGCGGGCGCCGCTTGGACAGGCTACAACGCTACAAGCTTTTTTGCGGCTGAGGAAGACGGCATGCGCATCACCTCCTGCGGGATGACCGATGTTGGGGTTAAAAGAACCAACAACGAGGACAATTTCCTGATCAACGACGAGCTCAACCTCTTCGTGGTCTGCGACGGCATGGGGGGCCACGCCGGTGGCGAATTTGCCAGTGCGATTGCGGTGAATACGGTAGAGGAGGTGCTCTCCTCTTCCGATACCACGCCGGAGATTGAGGCTGCCCGTGAAGAGGGCAGCATCGAGGTTTCCCGGGAGCGCCTGCGCTATGCCATTCGGCTGGCCGGCAAGCGCATCTTCGAAAAAGCGGTGGTGGAGCAGGAATACAAGGGTATGGGAACCACCTGCCTGGTGCTGATGATGGATGGTGGCAACGCCTTCATCGGCCATGTGGGCGACAGCCGCGGCTACCTGATCCGCGACGGCCGTATCGAGCAGCTCACCGAAGATCACTCGCTGGTGAATGAAAAAATCCGGGCCGGACTTCTCACCCCAGAACAGGCCCGTAACCACAAGCACAAGAACATCATTACCCGCTCCCTGGGCTACACCGAGGATGTGGAGATCGACGTCCAGGTGCGCGCGGTGCGACGGGGCGATCGCTTCCTGTTGTGCTCGGACGGTCTCTCCAACCTGGTCGAGCCGGCAGACATGGGCGAATCCGCCCGCTCTCTCTCCCCGCAGGAGGCCGCTCGCGCGCTGATCCAACAGGCCTGTGATCGCGGTGGGGACGACAACATTACCTGCGTCATCGCCCGGGTGGATGAAGTCTGAGTTCCGACGCTGGACCCTGCTCCTGGTGCCCGAAGGAGGCCGGGGCGAGGTTCGGCAGCTCAGCTTGGCGACTGGGAAACTCCGCGGCTTGGTGGGCATCGGAGTGGGCGGAGTTTTTGTTCTCTTTTTCAGTCTCGCCGCCGCGCTCTGGTCTGTTCCGAAGGCACTGGAGATGCGACGGGTCCAGGTCGAAAATGACCTGCTGCGGGAGCAGGTGGTGGAAACCCGGGAGCGTCTGGAGGAGCTGCGCGACAGCACGCGAAAGATTCTGGCATGGGAGCAGCGTCTTCGCGAGCTGGAGGCGGCCGGTGCCATCCCGGGAATGGGACCCCTGAGTGTGGAAGAAGATCAGGCCCGCAGCGGGGCGAAGCCGGAGAGAAACATCACGAGTGACGCTCTTTTTATGATGGAGGAGCTCGCGCTGTTGGAGGGCGCCCTGCCCGAGGTGGACGGCGCGTACATGGATCAGGCTCTCGATGCGCTGCATGCGCAGCAGTCGGTCCTGCCCGCCATCTGGCCCGTCGATGGCATCGTCACCTCGGGATTTGGATGGAGACCCTCCCCTTTTACGGGAGACTGGACCATGCACGGCGGTGTGGACATTGGCGCCCCGATGGGAGAGCCAATTTTGGCAACCAATCGCGGGAAAGTGCTCTTTTCTGGCTGGGATAGTGGCCACGGCCAAATGGTGGTCCTCGATCATGGTGGCGGCGTGCTCTCCCGCTATTGCCACGCATCGGTGCTGCTGACGGAGGAGGGGGAGCGGGTGGAAGAGGGGCAGGTGCTGGCCCTGGTGGGCAACACCGGCCTCAGCACCGGACCCCACCTGCACTATGAATTGATCGTTGATGGGGAACGTGTAGACCCTCTTGACTACCTCCCCTGACGTACACAGGTTAACCGCCGCTTCCGGTGGCACCCACCGATACCAAGGACGGACGATGCTGGGTCTCGATACAGTCATCAAGCGCGTGTTCGGCACTTCTGCGGACCGCCTCATCAAGAGAATGCGACCAGTCGTCGTTCAGATCAATGACCTGGAAGGCAAGTACAAAGCGCTCAGTGACGAACAACTGAAGGCATGTACTCCGGAATTCCAGCAGAAGATCGCCAACGGCATGCCGCTGGACGATCTCCTCCCGGACGCCTTTGCGGTGGTCCGCGAAGCCTCGCGGCGGGTGCTGGACATGCGCCACTACGATGTGCAGCTCATCGGCGGCATGGTGCTGCATCGCGGCATGGTGGCGGAGATGAAGACCGGCGAAGGCAAGACCCTGGTGGCAACCTGCCCGGTCTACCTCAATGCGCTGGTCGGAAAGGGCGTGCACGTCGTCACCGTGAACGACTACCTCGCGGCCCGCGACGCCGAGTGGATGGGTCGGCTCTACCGTTTTCTCGGGATGAGCACCGGCACAATTCTGTCCAACGAGCGCAACGAGCGTATCAAGCGCGACGCCTACGCCTCCGACATCACCTACGGAACGAACAACGAATTCGGCTTCGACTACCTCCGGGACAACATGAAGTTCCGGATCGAAGAGTACGTGCAGCGGGGTCACCACTTCGCCATCGTAGACGAGGTGGATTCCATCCTCATCGATGAGTCGCGTACTCCGCTGATCATTTCCGGCCCGGCGTCGGAAGATGTGTCGCGCTACGGAGAGATCGACAAGATCATCCCGCTGCTCCAGAAGGAAGTGGACTTCACGGTTGATGAAAAGCAGCGCGCCGTCAGCCTCACTGATGAAGGTGTGGACAAGGTAGAAGCCCAGCTTGGTGTAGAGAATCTCTACGATCCCACCCACATGGAGCTGCTGCACCACGTCAGTCAGGCGCTCAAAGCGCACTTCCTCTTCCGTCGCGACAAGGACTACGTTGTCCAACAGGGTAAAGTCGTCATCGTCGACGAGCATACCGGGCGTTTGATGCCGGGCCGCCGCTGGTCGGACGGTCTGCATCAGGCCATCGAAGCCAAGGAGCGCGTGAACGTCGAGGCGGAAACGCAGACCTACGCCACCGTGACCTTCCAGAACTTCTTCCGCATGTACGGCAAGCTGGCGGGCATGACCGGCACCGCCGAGACCGAAGCCGAGGAATTCGGCAATATCTACAAGCTGGAAGTGGTGCCCATCCCCACCAACCGCAACATGATCCGCAAGGACATGGAAGATGTAGTCTACTTCTCACAAGCGGGGAAATTCCAGCGCGTGATGAAGGAGATCGAGGAAGCCCACCAACGTGGCCAGCCTGTCCTCGTCGGCACCACCTCCGTGGAGAAGTCCGAGATCGTGGAGCGTATGCTCCAGCGCAAGGGGATTCCCTACGAGATCCTGAACGCTAAAAACCACGCCCGCGAAGCGGAGATTGTAGCTCAGGCCGGTCGGAAGGGCTCCGTAACCATCTCCACCAACATGGCCGGTCGCGGAACCGACATCAAGCTGGGCGGGGATCCCGAGGGCCTGGCGCGTCTCGAAGTGGGTAGCGGCGCCTCTCCGGAAATGTGGAAGGCGGCCGTGGAGAAGTACCGGACTCAGGTCGAGCGCGAGCGCGAGGACGTCGTCGCCTGCGGTGGTCTGTTCATCCTGGGCACCGAGCGGCACGAGAGCCGTCGTATCGATAACCAGCTTCGCGGTCGTGCGGGTCGCCAGGGTGATCCTGGTCTTTCTCGCTTCTTCCTCTCGCTGGAAGACGATCTGATGCGCCTGTTCGCCAACGACCGCATGCGCGGCTTCATGCAGATGGCGGGTATGAAGGACGAGGAGCCCATCGAGCATCGCTGGGTCACCCGCTCCATCGAAGAGGCGCAGCGCCGGGTGGAAGGCCACCACTTCAACATGCGGAAAAACCTGCTGGAATATGACGATGTCATGAACCTCCAGCGGAAAGCCGTCTACGAGCTGCGTCGTCGTGCCCTGCAGGGTGAAAATGCCCGCAGCATGATGCTGGAGTCCATCCGGCACCTCGCCGACGATCTGATGGACGAGTTCATTCCCGCCACAGGCACCGCCGACCAGTGGGACACCACCTCCTTCCTCCGCCGGATCGAAGAGGTGTTTGCGCTGAAGTGGGAAGAAACCCCGGAAGGCCTACGCGAATTCGCGCGTGTGGAGCTTCAGGAGCGGCTGGAAAAAGAGGCCACCGCCGCCTACGAGGCCAAAGAAGCCGAAGTGGGTGTGGAGCTGATGCGCAACATTGAACGGCAGATGTTGCTGTTCTATGCCGATCAGTTCTGGAAGGACCACCTGCTCGCCATCGACCGTCTGCGGGATGGTATCGGTCTGCGCGGCTATGGCCAGCGCAACCCGCTGTTGGAGTACAAGAAGGAAGCCTATAACATGTATATGTTGATGTCTTCGCTTCGCGACGAGGCGGTGATGAAGAACCTGCTTCGCCTTCAGCCGCAGGTGGCCGAGGCCGCCGGCGCGGGGGCCAGCAAGGCCATGGCGCAGCGTATGGCATCGGGCCAGCTCGCCCGTGAGCTGGAGGCCGCGGCGTTGGAAGAGCAGGAAATGCCACCGCCCCCTCAGCCGGTGCGCAACCCCGAGCCGATCGTCTTTAGCGCCCCACCCGCGCCACGCCAGCCCGCGAAGGGCGCTGAAGCTCGTCTTTTTGCGATTGAATACAACATTCGTCGCAACGATCCCTGCCCCTGCGGGAGCGGCCTGAAGTTCAAGAAGTGCTGCTACCTGGAGTCAGAGGATCCCAAGAAGAACGGGAGTGCCTCCGAAGGTCTGCTGGCCGGACTCGCCGGCGAGCTGACGGGGGCCTCCGAGCCGCCCGCAGCCACCGAGTACAGCGAAACCCCTCCAGACCCTACCTCCGCCGATGTGAGCTATCAGGCCACCCATGACGGGGTGGTGGATGCCGTATTCGAAGATGGCGGGACGCCGATCGTGGATGGCGGATGGAGCAACGGCCTGGTAGGCACCGACACGATGGACGCGTCTCTGGATACAGCCGAGGCCGACACGCAGGACACCAGCGATGCGGTTCCGCAGGACGCGGATACCAGCGAAGTGGCTGCCCTGTCGGATGCAGAGGATGGCGGGAAAAAGGACTCTGAAGCGGTGTAGTTGGCTGGGGGGCGAGCGCAACCGCCCCCGCCCGCTTGCCTCGGACTGTGAAACGGGATAGTCGTCGCTGCCCTCAAATCTTGAGGAGCATCACACCGACCCGAGAGGCTTCGGCCTCTCTTCTTCGGGCATGGTGCCGGAAGCCTTCCGCTTCCGGTTGCCCGGGGAAAGTCGGTGGTCGCACAACCATCCTGGAGTCACAATGCCTTCTGTTTCTTTGCGTGAATTGCTCGAAGCCGGTGTCCACTTCGGTCACCAGACCCGCCGCTGGAACCCCCGTATGCGCCCGTACATCTACGGCCAGAAGAACGGGGTCCACATCATCGACATCCAGATGACCGCGCGCGCCCTGGTCGATGCCGCCCGCTTCGTGTCCACCAGCGTCAGCCGTGGCGAGCCCATCCTCTTTGTCGGCACCAAGCGCGCCGCTCGCGAGATCGTCGCCGAAGAAGCGCGTCGTTGCCAGATGTTCTACGTCAACGATCGCTGGCTGGGCGGTACCCTCACCAACTTCCAGACCGTGAAGAAGTCCATCGAGCGCCTGAACCTTCTCCAGAAGACCAAGGCCGAAGGCAAGTTTGAGCAGCTCACCAAGAAGGAAGCGCTCCAGCTCGACCGCGAGATCGAGAAGATGGAGAAGTCCCTGGGCGGCATCAAGGAGATGAAGAACCTCCCCGGTGCGCTGTTCGTGGTGGACCCCAAGAAGGAGCACATCGCGGTCAAGGAAGCCAACAAGCTGGGGATTCCCGTTGTCGCCCTGTGCGATACCAACTGTGACCCCGCCGGCATCACCTACGTGGTCCCCGGCAACGATGACGCCATCAAGTCCATCCGCCTGTTTACGGCGGCGATGGCCGATGCCGCCACCGAGGGTCTGCACATGGGCCGGGCCGACGCCGTGCGCGCCGGTGGCGCTCAGGGTGTGGAAGTGATCCGCCGCTCCAACTCCTTCGACGAAGCCGCCCGCGAAGGCCGCGAAGACGAAGGCTGAGCTGGCCTCTGCCCCCGAAGGGCGGGCTGCACAATTGGGCCCCCTCCCGGGGGCCCTGGTTAAAAAAATCTTCGGAGACCTGTCATGGCAACGATGGAACAGATCAAGGAGCTGCGCGAGCGCACCGGCGCCGGCATGCTCGAGTGTAAGAAGGCCCTCGCCGAGAATGGCGACGATGTGGAAAAGGCCATCGACTACCTGCGCAAGCGCGGACTGGCCCAAGCCGCCAAGAAGTCCGGTCGCACCGCTGCTGAGGGTCTGGTGCATGCCTACATCCACGCCGGTGGAAAGATCGGTGTGTTGGTAGAGATCAACTGCGAAACGGACTTCGTCGCTCTGAACGACCAGTTCAAGAACTTCGCGCAGGAAATCGCGATGCAGATCGCCGCCTGCAATCCCAAGTACCTCAGCCGGGAAGAAGTATCGGCGGACGAGCTTGCGCGCGAGCGCAAGGTGCAGCTCGAGCGGGTCATGGCCGAGGGCAAGCCCGAAGCCGTGGCGCAGAAGATCGTGGACGGCCGTATGAGCAAGTTCTACGAAGAGATCTGTCTGCTCGACCAGAAGTTCATCAAGGATGACAAGAAGACCGTCGACCAGCTGGTGAAAGAGAGCATCGCCACCATCGGCGAGAACATCCGGATCCGTCGCTTTGTCCGCTACGAAGTGGGCGAAGGTATCGAGAAGAAGAGCGGCGACTTTGCGGCCGAAGTGGCTGCAGCGGCTGCGGTCTGAGTTGATGACAGCCCCCGCCTTCCGCCGTGTCCTCCTCAAGCTCTCGGGTGAAATGCTCGCGGGCGAACAGGGCTTTGGCCTGAACCCTACGATTGTCAGTCGCTTTGCCGACGAGGTGAAAGAGATCTGCGACCTGGGCGTTCAGGTGGGACTGGTGGTGGGCGGGGGCAACATTTTCCGCGGCGTTCCCGCCTCTGAGGGCGGAATGGAGCGCACCCATGCGGACTACATGGGTATGTTGGCGACCGTGATCAACAGCCTCGCGCTGCAGGACGCCCTGGAGCAACGCGGCTGCTACACCCGCGTCATGTCGGCCCTGCACATGGAGCAGGTCTGCGAGCCGTACATCCGTCGCCGCGCCATCGCGCACCTCAACAAGGGGCGCTTGGTCATTTTTGGAGCCGGAACGGGCAATCCCTTCTTCTCCACCGATACGGCCGCCTCGCTGCGGGCCGCGGAGATCAAGGCCGATGTCATCCTGAAGGCCACCAAGGTGGACGGCGTCTACGATAAAGACCCGAAGAAGCACCTGGATGCCGTACGCTACGAGCGCGTCACCCACATTGATGCGCTGCGCCTGGGACTGAAGGTGATGGATGCAACTGCCATCAGTCTTTGCATGGAAACCCAGATTCCACTTATTGTTTTCGATATGAGTATACCGGGGAATTTGCGCCGGGTGATCATGGGCGAGCAGGTCGGAACCCATGTGGTCACCCCGAGCATCGACCACACCTGAAGGAGCACACATGTCTGCCGATGAGTATCTCAGCTCGCTGAAGCCCGACATGGAGAAGGCCCTGGAGGCCTTCAAGCGTGAGCTAACGTCGGTGCGTACCGGACGGGCCACGCCCAGCCTGATTGAACATGTGCAGGTGGAAGTCTACGGATCCCACATGCCGCTGAAGCAGATGGCGAACATTGCCGCGCCGGATGCGCGCCTGCTCATCGTCAATCCCTGGGACAAGTCCACCATCAAGGACATTGAGCGGGCCATCACCACCGCTGGATTGGGACTGAACCCCGCCTCCGACGGTCAGGTGGTCAGGGTACCGATCCCCGCCCTCACCGGAGATCGCCGCAAGGAGCTGGTGAAGCAGGTTGGCAAGATCGCGGAAGAAGTCCGCGTCCGCCTGCGCGGTATCCGCCGGGAGTACAATGAGCTTCTGAAAGATGCCGAGAAGGAAAAGGACATCACCGAGGATCAGCTCAAGAGCGGGATCGAAAAAGTCCAGAAGATGACCGACGATTACATCAAGAAGGTGGATGAGGTTTCGGCGGCCAAGGAGAAGGACGTCCTGACCGTTTGAGCGATCCGGAGGCAGAATGACGATTCCGCGGCATGTGGCCATCATCATGGACGGAAACGGGAGATGGGCCACCTCTCGCGGACTTCCTCGTCTTTCCGGCCATGAAGCAGGTGCCGAGAGCGTGCGGGACATCACCCGCGCCTGCCGGGAGTGGGGCGTACAGGTGCTCACGCTCTACAGCTTCTCCTCCGAAAACTGGAAGCGTCCGGCAGACGAAGTGGCAGGATTGATGGGTCTTTTGGCCCGCTACCTTCTGGAAGAGCGCACCGAGATTCTTCAGAACAACATCCGACTGGAGACCATCGGCGAGACGGAACGTCTGCCTTTGGCGGTCCGGGCGTCGCTGAAGGAGCTGATGCTGGCCTCGCGGAAGAACACCGGCATGGTCCTGAACCTCGCCCTGTCCTACGGCGGCCGGTCCGAGATCGTGGAAGCCACCCGAAAACTGGCGAAGAAGGTCGCCACCGGACGCCTGCGGGTGGAACAGATCGACGAGGCCGCCTTTTCCGCCGAGCTGAGCACCGCATCGCTGCCCGACCCGGATCTGGTGGTGCGCACCTCCGGCGAGTTTCGGGTGTCCAACTTCCTTTTGTGGCAGCTTGCCTACGCAGAATTCTACGTGACCGAGACGCTCTGGCCTGACTTTCGTCGGGAAGAGCTGCGCCTCGCCTTTGAAGCTTTTGGGAAGCGGGAGCGCCGTTTTGGCTTGACCGGCGCCCAGGTCAAGGGCTCCTGATGGGGACGCGTATCATCGCGGGCCTCACCGGGCTGGCCGTCCTCCTGCCGCTGATCATTTGGGGTGGATTTTACGCCATCTTCGGCTTGGCGGTCATCGCCCTCATCATCGCGCAGGACGAATACGCGTCGATGGCCTTGCCCGAAGCCAAAGGTCTGGCGCGGGCGATTCTGATTCCGGGGGGCGTGCTCGTCTTTTCCTCCGCCATTTTTGCGCCGGTCCCCGCCCTGATCCCGGCGATCACCCTTCTGTGGATCCTCGCGACCGTGGTGCCCATGCTGCGCACCGAGGATGTGAACCTTGCGGCACAACAGGCGATCCGCCTTGGTTTTGGGCTGGTCTATGTACCGCTGCTGCTGGCGCCGCTGCTATGGCTGCGTCGTGAGCCAGATGGCCTCACGCTGATCTTCCTGGTGCTTGCGGTCACCTGGTTGGGCGACACGGGTGCCTACTTCGCCGGACGTTTTGCTGGAAAGACCCCCCTTTTCCCGCGGGTCAGCCCGAAGAAGACCCGCGAGGGCGTCGTGGGTGGTGTGGTGTTGGCCGTGGTCGGCGCCCTGCTGGTCAAGGTGATCGGCGACCAACTTTTACCGTGGGGTGCCGAGCAGCCCATCGCTCTGGGGTGGATCAGCCTGATTCTCCTGGGTATAGGCCTGGACTTGCTGGGCGTCCTGGGTGATCTGGTCGAGTCCATGCTCAAGCGTGCCTTCGGCGTCAAGGACAGCGGCTGGATTATGCCCGGTCACGGCGGGATTCTTGACCGGGTGGACTCCCTGCTGTTCAGCGGTCCACTCCTGTGGGCGCTGCTCCAGGTCCGTGCCCTTCTGCCCTGAGCAGCCTGCCCTTTCCGGCCCAGGTGATTAGGATTCCCGGATGTTGAGCACCGTACTGTACTACCTGTCCACCCTGATCCTCATTGGGGTCCTGGTGCTCATCCACGAGTTCGGGCACTATGTGGTCGCCCGCTCGCTCGGCGTTGGGGTTCGTGTCTTTTCTGTGGGCTTTGGCCCTCGGCTTTTTGGTGTGGTCCACGGCGGGACCGACTACCGCCTCTCGGCGATCCCGCTGGGCGGCTACGTACGCATGGCCGGCGGCGACCCCTTTGCCGAAGGCGGCGTAGACGACGAAGACGTGCAGGAATCCGTCAATGGCTTCATGAGCAAGCCCGCCTGGGCGCGCTTGGCCATTTCTTTGGCTGGTCCCGCCTGCAATATCGTCCTCCCATTCGTCGTGTTTACAGCTCTGTTTGCTTGGGGGGAGCCTCAGTCGGAAGCGGTCCTCGCTGCGGTACGTCCGAACTCGCCGGCCGCGCAGGCCGGAATTCTGGTGGATGATCGCGTCACCTCGCTCAATGGAACCCCGGTGGAGACTTGGGTGGACATGATCGAGGTGCTGGAGACGGCGCCTTCGGGAGAGCTCAA
>JBEIQS010000278.1:0-6711 GCA_040376425.1 Alphaproteobacteria bacterium
GGGATACCTGTACCACCTGCAACACCACGCCCATACAGCCTTGGGCCACCTGCCCCAAGAAGTGCGTCAGGCCGTCGCGCACATCCGGTGAAATTTTCTGAAGGTACGAGGGGGCCATCGTAGCAAATTGTTGAAGGTCCACCGGCAGTACCACGCCGTAGCGGCTATGCAGCCACTCCTTGGCCGGGCCCACCTGAGCCTGAAGATTCTGCACGTAGGGCTTCAGGTTGACCGAAAGATCCTGGATCTGACGCACAAAGGCCGGCACGACCAGGGTGATTCCCGCCAGCAGCACCACCACCGCACCGGCTGCAATCACCCCCGCCCCCATGTTCCGGGACAGACCGCGTGCCTCCAGGCGTTGTACCAGGGGATCCAGCAGGTAGGCCATCACCGCCGATGCCACCAGCACCGAGAGCACCGGCCAGGTCAGGTACAGCAGCACCGAGGTCAGACCGGCAAAAAAACCGATCCAGCGCAGGCGGCTCGTCCAGTCGGGCCCCGTTGGACGGCGCGGTGGGGGAGGAAGCAGGGTGGGCGCAGGGCGGATCAAGGATCCACCACAATCGCCACGTTGGCGTGCAAGAGAAAAGGCGCCTCAGACGCACGCTCTTGAAGGGTCTTGCTGTCCAGATCCGAAAACAGGATGTCTACCCCGTCGCGCACGCCGGTGGCGCGCAGCATCAGGGGTTGCTCGCCCACCCGTGCGACCGCAGCGGGGTTGGCCGGGTCGGTCACATAGATGACCGGCGGGCGCTGCGCGATGGCAGCGGGTGTAATCGCTTCGGCCGAATAGAGGCTTTGTCCCGCAGAATTACGCAGGTTCGGGCACACTGCGGGCAGCAACTCCAACCCGCGTGCATCCACCAGGAGGCCGGTGATCGGTCCGGTGGGGGGCCCTTCGCGCTCGCGGCCCGCGGCCAGATCCACCAGGACCGGCCGCAGCCAGGCATGTAGGGGAAGAGAGCCATCCAACTCGACTCTTCCCGAGGTGTAGTAGCGGACCTGGAAGGTCTCCCACATGGACAGGTTGTCATCCAGGCGGTCGGCCACGCGGTTGGCGGCGTCCAGCCATGTCTTGGCTGTGCGCTCGGCATCCATACGGATCAGGCGGGAAAGCTCCAGAATACGCGGTCCCAACCGCGATCGCGCCTCCCCCTCCATCGCCTCCCAGGAAAGCAAAGACCCCCCCGGCGGCTTGCCTTCTGCGGTGGCGACCAGCTCCATGCGGGTCCAGTCCACCTCCCCGCCGGAGAGTTTTTCCACGACGGAAGGAAATGCAGCGGCCATGGGGAGGAGGAACAGCAACCGAATCACCTCGTCAGGGCCTATAACCTCGGATCGGGTGCCCTGCCTTTAACGGGGCCTTCCCTCTCCCCAGAAGGGCACCGCCAGCTCGCCGTCCGCGGGAAAGGGGAGGGGACCGGCGGCCACCAGGATGCGTTGCTGCCGCCGGCCTTGCAGGCAGGTGGAGAGTGCGGCGGCCGAGGGGGCATCCATCCAGCCATAGACATCGTCCAGCACCAGCAGGCTGGGATCCCCCGCAAGCGCTGCCAACAACTCTGCTTTCCGACGGTCCAGCTCGGAGAGTGCGCCGAGGCGGCTGCGGAGGGGAAGGCCGAAGGCCCCTTGCAGGGCCTCTCCCTCCCAGCTTTCTTTGCCGCGCAAGGTTGCGGACAGCTTCCAGGCCTCCTCCACCGTGAAGAAGTCGGGCTGGGCATGGTTACCCCGGAAGAAGCTCACTTCGCGCAGCGCGGCCTCCTTGCGGTACATGGAGAGGCCGTTCCACAGGACCCGGCCGGTGGTGGGTGACAAATCTCCCGCGATCATCCGTAAAAAGCGTCCGCGAGCGGGATCCGGACTGAGCAGCCAGATGCCGGGTCCCAGCCGCATGGTCACCGGCCCCAAACGTGGTGCCCCCTCCTGCACGTGGCGGGCCTGCTCCAGGCGCAGCTCGGGGGTCGCCATCAGGGTTCGATGATGTCGTTGGCCATTCCAGCAAGGATGATAATCAGTTCATCCGCAGGTTTTCCGCCGTCGAACGTACCGGGGGTGTAGTCAATATTCAGGTTGTCCATCGCGTTGAGCAGGTCTTCAACCATCGCCGTGAAGTCGTCCTGGCTGATGCCCAGCCCGGCGTGGGCTTCGGCCATGGAGCGCCCGCTATACACACAATAGCCGTCCGTCGCATCGCAGATCTGCTCCACCAGCAGGCGATTCAGATTTGCAAGGTCAGTCGTTGCAAAATAGGCATTGATGCGCGAGTCGTTCCCCACCTCCTGTAGGAACTCGTCCACCAGAAGCTGCACGCCGCTGTATCCGCCAAGCTGGTTGAACAACACGATGATTCCGTCGGGATCGGTCACGATGTCGTCGTGCATGCCGGCCATCGCAACCACCAGGCGATCAGCAGGGTAGGTCCCCGAAAAATCAGCCGTGTAGGGTACAGAAAGCTGGTCCAACGCGCCCACAAAATCCCCGAGCACGGCATCCCACTGGGCGTCGGTGATCGCCATGCCCGCATGGGCGCTGAGCATGTCCCGGCCGCTGTAGGACAACGGGCCTCCTGTCGCAACGCTGATCAGCTCGACCAGACGGGTTTCGAAGAGAGGCAGATCGGTGTTGGCAAACATCCAGTTCACCGTATCATCGGCGGCCACATTGCTGATGAAGGCCGCGACCACGGACCGAACGCCGGCCTCCTCTCCCAAGGACTCCCAGTCGGTGAGCGCACCGCTGTCGTCCACGATGGGTGTGCTGTCGTCGGTGGGTTCACTGTGGTCGGGCTCGCTGTCGTCGGCGACCTCGCTATCGTCCACAGGAGGGTCGCTCTCCTCTGTTTCCGGTTTGGAAGTATCTTCTTCGCAGAGACCTTCCAAATTGAATTTTTGTCCCTCCGGACATTCCGGGGTGCCGCAGCCGATCAGGAAAAGAAGCATGGTCATGGGCGGATGCTACACGAAGTGCTCCGCCCTGTCCAGCCTCAATTCCCGTTGCCGTAGACGTAGTACGATGTCACGCCCATCGTCGCCAATGTCGCCAGGGCGTCGGTGTCGGTGAGAGGACTGTTGTAGGTGATGGTGGCGTAGGCGCAGCCGGTCACATCTTCCAGGTCGTGGATGTCGGACAGGCGGCTGTTGCTGGAGATGTAGAGGCCATCGGTCATGGTCTGCAGGCCGGCCAGGCCGCTCAGGTTGCTGAGCAGGGTGTATTGCAGGTCCACACTGCCGACGGTCGAAAGGGCGTCGAAGTTCATGGAAACCAGGTTTCCATAGAAGATGAGCGACGACACCGCCGTCAACGATGGCGCATCGACGCTGGTCGCATAGTAGGCAACCATATACGGCGCACTTTCCAATATCGGAAAGCGCAGAATCGCGCCGTCGGCGGCGACGTCCGTGAACTGTACGCCCCCGGTGGATACCGTCAGCGCGGGAAACTCCAGCACATTCAGGTTTCCGCTCACGTAGATCAAGCCGACGGACTCCAATGCGCTCAGGTCCACCGTCAACGGATACCGGGTTTCGTTGTGGTAGATGGCCAGCTCAGAGCCGATGGACTTCAGCAAAGGAGCGTCCACAGCGGCCCGACCGACAACGGCCAGCACCACGCCGCCGGACACTTCGTTCAGAACGGCCAGGCTGATGTCCTGCACCAACGCACCTGCAATGCTCAGTCCACCTACGGAGGCCAGCGTCGGCAGACTCACGGTCTCCAGGGCATCGCTGTACAGAGAGAAGTCGCCTCCCACCTCTGCGAGTCGGGGCATGAAGAAGGTGGCGGCGTCATTGGCGCCCAGTGTCAGGTCACCGCCGACACGCTCCAGGTTCGCCAGCTTCAAGGACTGCACGGCCATCTCTGAGCCCGACAGGTTGCCGCTCACTTCGCGCAGACAGCCAAGTCCGGTGAGGTCGGTGATGTGTGCGCCCAGGGTCAGGGTGCCGCGGATGGAGTCATAGGTCGCACAGAACCAGTCCAGGTCCGCGTCGCTGCTCAGCGTCAGGTCGCCAGAGAAGGTGGCGGCGCTGTTCGGTCCGTCCACACCGTCGCAATCCTGATCCACACCGTCTGCGGTCGTATCCGAAGCTCCCGGTTTGACGCCGGCCGCGCGATCGTCACAGTCGTCCCCGCCCGAGGCGTTGGAGGCCGCGCCGTCCCCGTCGCTGTCGGTGCCATCCATGCCATCACAGTTCTGGTCCACTCCGTCCCCGGTGATGTCGGTCGCAGACGGGTTGATGGAGGCGTGTTCGGGATCGCAGTCGTCCGCATCCGCGTAGCCGTCGCGATCGGCGTCGTCGTCGGAAACGCCCCCCGAGAGGCCGTCCACCCCATCACAGTTCTGGTCCACCTCGTCTCCCAACACGTCGGAAGCTGCGGGGTTGATCGCACCGTTACTGGGGTCGCAATCCTCCTCGCCCACAAAACCGTCACGGTCCAGATCGTCGCAGCCCCCCGGAAGGTCATCGCAGGTGGTGGTGACCTTGGACTCACCCAGGTGACAGGCCGTGGCCAAAAGCAGTAGGGGGAGCAGGCGCATGGAATCCTCCGCCCGCACTCTATCCACAAGAGGCGCTTTCCGCACCCGACATCAAGCGGGCAGTACCGGCGGCGTCGCCATTCCCGCCGCAATCTGTTGTACCAACTTGCCTGCCACGGCCCGCTCGGCCACCTTCAGCGCATTTCGTACCGCGCGGGCATTGGACCGGCCATGGGCCTTTATCACCACCCGATTGAAGCCAAGAAGGGGCGCACCACCGTACTGACGCCAATCCGTTATCGTGCGGATCTGCTGGATCCCATCCTGCAGCATCATCAAGCCCAGCTTCCATAGCAGGTTGGAGTGAGAGGCGTCCCGCGCCAGATGTACGGCCACTTCATAGAAGCCCTCCAGCATTTTCAGGACGATGTTTCCAATAAACCCATTACAAACAACCACATCTGCGGTACCTCTTGCAATGTCAAGACCTTCCACATTGCCCACAAAGTGCAGGGAGGGATGGTGGAGGAGGAGGCGGTGGGCTTCGACGATTTCCGGCGTGCCCCGGTTGGCTTCCGCCCCGTTGGAGAGAAGAGCGACGCTGGGCCTGGCATTTTCCGAGATGATCCGCGCATAGGCGCTGCCCATGACGGCAAAACCCACCAGCTCCTCGGCACTGGCCCCGACGGTGGCGCCTACATCCAGCATCAGCCCGAAGGGATCCTGGCGGCTTCCGTGGGTTTGCTGGGTGGGGTACACCGCTGCCAGCGCGGCGCGCCGTATGCCATCCAAGCGCTGCAAACGCCGCGAGGTGGCCAAAATGGTGGCCGCCGTGGGGCCGGCGCTCACCAGGGCGTCGGCCTGGCCCTCTGCTACGAGGCGGGTGGCCAGGTTGATGCTGGCCTCGGGCATCACGTCCAATGTAGCCCGCGCATCCGCCTCCATCGGGACGAAGTGGGGACTGTGGACCACTTCGATGCGGCTGGGATCGTGGGCGTGGATGGCCAGCACCGATGCGATGGCGTCCCGCTGGCCCACCAGCACCAGGTCGGCGCCCGGGCTGCGGCTATAGCGGGCGGCTCCGGCGACCGCTTCGGCTACGCCGTTGTCTCCGCCCATTGCATCCAGGGCAATTCGCACCTGTGCCTCAGCGCACCCGTACCACCAGCTCGGTCCCGGCGGTCACCCGCAGGGTGTCCGGGCCGGTATAGACGGCGTAGACACTCTCGATCCGCTGGGGGGCGTGGTAGTAGGCGTCCGCACCAATGCGCCACTCCAGGTAGGTGAAGAAGCGAACATCCAGGCGCAACCCGACGCCAACTTCCAAGGACTCGGCTTGAAGGACCGGTGTTCCCTCGGTCACCGTCAACACTTCCGGCAGGTAGGAGCCCGAGGGCACAGAGGCCCAGGAGTTGTAGCGGAAGCCGGTATGCAGGTCGGTGGAGAATTTTCCGCCGCTGGAGGGATTCTCCGCGGTGGACAACTGCACCCCAAGCTGGGTGTGGACCTCGGTTCCCAGAAAAATCGGTGTACAATCGCCGCTACTGCTGAGAAAGTCCTCCGAGGTGGTGCAGGCCGAGCCGCCGTCGGTGGTGGGGTTCTGGAGAATGGCGCCGTTTTCGGCATTCACCTGACGCCGGTAGTAGGGGTTTTCACCGGTGACCGAAAGCGACATATAGGGCTCGGAAGCTCCAAAGCGCTTGGAAAAGGCAGTCCGTAAACGCAGGGCACTGCCGCCTGGTCCAGCGCCGCTGGCCACCGAACCTTCCTTGAAGGTCCAATGGTCGGTGCCGTCTGGGGTGCGAATTGCGCCCGCCAGAAGCCAGGTGGCCTTGTTGTTCCGCTTGGTGAAATTCTCTGAAAATGGAGTTCCCGCCACCTCAATCCACAAGCCTCCGATGCCGGCCCCTTTGTAGCCCTGTACGGTGCCCTCGGGCAGCTCGGTGCCCTTGTAGGTACCGGAGCCGGTGGCGGCGTCAAAAAGCATCTCGCCGGTATTGCCGTAATTTACCGAAGAATTGACGTAGTGCGGAAGCTCCAGACGCAGTGCCAGCCCGTGATAGGCCCCAAAGGTCAGGCCATAGGACATCCGGTGGTCCTGAAGGAGCCGGTTACCCACATCCAGGACGCAGGGCTCGCCCTCGTCGTCATTGCAGCTCCCGTAGCGCAGGCGCTCTTGAAGCCCGCCGGACAGCCGGTCATAGGAATAGCCGATGCTGACATCCCCCCGGAGA